>DAOUBY010000100.1:0-23092 GCA_034432325.1 Anaerolineales bacterium | reverse complement strand
GGGTCGTCCAGGTAGGAGTATTGCCCTGTGAAGGTGTACGACGGCAAGGCGTATGCAGGGATAGTGGTTTGACCCGATGTCCACGAGTATCTCACTTCGCCCCACGGCTTGTATCGAATCTCGGAAATCAACTCGCCGTTGGTGTCGGTGGTGATGCTCGTTGACCCCAAATGGTCGCCAAGCATGTACTCCACGGTCATGTTCTGCGGGATGGTGTATTTTCGCATCGCGATTCTTGACGCGCCAGCAAAGTAGTACTTTGTCACCTGGCTGCCTTTGCGCTCGTAGTAGCTGCCGATGAAGAAGGTGGTCTCGCCGTTCAGGACGGATTTTACCCGATTGCCGTCGCCGTCGTAAACGAATTGGGCGAGGGTGGCGTTGTTCTTCTTCACTTCGACGAGGCGGTTTTCGGCGTCGTACGCCAAATTGAAGGTGTCGCTGCCAATTTGACGGGTGACCTGGTTGCCGTTGGGGTCGTACTGATAAGAGTTGCCGCCTGCGCTGGTGGCGGCGAGGGCAGACCCCGGTTCAGCGGACAGCCATTGAGCATCACCAGCGTCTCAACCTGCTGGGGGCTCTGCTGGTCTCGCCGAAGAGCAAAAGAATTCGTTTGTGCATCCGTTCGTACTGGCATAGTCTCACAGGCAAAGAGGTGATCGCCTTCCTTCGACAAATTCTCGATCGGGTATCCGGTCACATCGTTCTGGTTTGGGATCGCCATCCCATCCACAAGCGCAAGATGGTGCAGGAATTTCTGGCAACGCAGAAATGCTTACATGTTTTCTACTTTCCCGTGGCTGCTCCTGACCTGAATTCAGCGGAATTTGTTTGGACCCAAACAACCGAATATACTGCCGGAACCGCTCCACACAATGGCAAGGAATTGCAGACCAACGTCTTCAATGCGATTGCTCGAACCCGCGGCTCACAAAAACGTTTGCAGGCTTGCTTACTCGGCACACATCTCAAGTGGGTCGACTGAGTGAGACATACTTTTTTCAAAAATTGGTAACCTTTTACCAAAGTTGCCCCTTTTGTCAATCAAATCCGTGATTTACTGAAATTAGATTCATTGTTCAATCTCTATACATACTGGAGCACTCGATTGAATAGTTAATTGGTAAAAGTCCATCGTCGAGGTAGAACTTATATCTTCCAGTTTTTCAGCATCCCTTAGAATGTTCCAATCCCATGGCAAGAACTTCGAACTAGGTGAGTAAAGATACAAGACAATTTGTTCGAGAGTTTTCTCTGGACATACTTCGGCAATACTCGATTGTTCGACTGCCCCGACATAATCCACTTGCAAGCCGTCATCCTCGTAGTTAATCCAAAAACTATAGCCCCTTTTTTGCGTCGGTGTTTCAGGTGGAAAATCGAACGTGAAAAGTATATTCATTGGTGTCCCTAAATCAAGGAAGATCTCTTTCAATGAGTAATTTTGGAAACCCGGACGAAGACCAGTCAAAGGCGGTTTGTTGGCAATAGTTACCAAAATCGCACCAACAAAATCATCTTTGCGATAAACATCCATAAGAAGTGATATTTCATCAACATCAACTTTAGCTGTGAAATACTCATTGTTATTGGGCGAGGTGCCTAAGACACCTTTCACGCCAGTCTGTTCAAAAAGAGTCATTGCATCAGCCCATTTCGTAGTTCCTGGTTCAATACCCCAAAAGCACGGCAGATTGCAATTGCCATTTGTACTATTGATGTTTACCAAAGTTGGTTAAGATTGAGACCTGCATGGTGAAAAAAGCCAAGTAAAACATCGGGACGTTTTCGCAGTGCAGCAAAGCGTTTATCCAATGTCTTGGGGATCTCCTGTTTGGATGGGAAAACAGCATTCTTGACGGAGCGCTTGACGTGTCCATGACAAAATTCTTCCGGATTGATTTCTGGCGCGTAAGCAGGCAGGAATTCAACATGGATTTCGGGATGCTTGGCAAGGTAGGCCTGCACGACTTTGCTGCGATGGGTACGGGAACGATCCCAGATGAGAATAAACGGCCTGCCAATCTGGCGGCGAAAATGCTCCAGACCTTCAATCACTTTTTCGGAATTGATCGAGCCTTCAAAATGCCTCTTGTAGATTTTTCCTGTAATGGTCAGACCGGCCATCGTGGAAATCTCACGACGATACTTACCGAGGCGTTTCAAATAGGGCGTTTGTCCGCGCGGCGCCCAGGTCGTACTCACCGATTCGCTAAAAGAAAGCCCAAATTCATCTTCAAAAATGACTTCTGCGCCAAGCCGCCGCGCTTTTTTTTATCCTTGACCAATCTTTACTCAGCCAGGCGCGGATCAACTCTTCGTCCCGCTCCAAGGCACGCGTTTCTGGCCGCTGAACGCTCCAGCCCAACTCGTGCAGAAGACGGCCAACGTAATTCGGGTGGTACGCTACCCCAAACTTTTTCTCTATCGTTTGTTGCACCCGTGCCAGCGTCCAGCGTTCCGTCTCAAAACCGGCTGCCATGGCGCCTGCCTTCAAGATCTCCAGCAGCGCTGCTTTTTCCTGCGCGTTCAGGCGGGGTGGACGTCCGCTCGCCTTTTTCGCTTTCAACCCTTCTCGTCCATGCTCACGCAGTTTCTTCGCCCAAACACTCACAGCCGCTTCGCTTACGCCAAGGGCGCGGGCAATTTCCGCCTGACTTTTGCCTTCTTCCAACAGGCGAACGCCTTCCATCCGCCTTTCTGCCATTTGTTCTCTCGTCAGTTTCTTCGGTCTCCAGATCATGATGTCTATATTAACCTATTTTCATGAATGTCAATAGAGAACGTTGATTACGCGTAAGTTCTGACCAACTTGAATTACCGTTACCGTCAGGAGGTCATGACTTTTTCATGCGCAAAAAGAACTTTGTAATCTCCTCCGCCACAGCCGGTATGATTGCCAGACCCAACACCACGCCCCATTCGTTCAGATTGAGGAAATGCGTGTTGAAAATATTCTGCAGGAATGGGACGATGCAAACCAGCAGAAGCAGCGAAATCGAAAGCCCCACGGCGTATTGCATCCACTTGTTGGAAAATACGCCGATTTGGAAAATGGATGCGCGTTCGGAACGTACCGTATAGGCGCGGAAAAGTTCGCACAGCGAAAGTGTGATGAAAGCCATCGTCTCTGCGGTGTGCAGAACGTCCAGATTGACAGATTGCCAGTCGAAAGCCAGCAAATAGGCAAGCGGATTTGCGCCAGGCGGAACGCCCAAACCAAGGTGATTCAACTCCCACAACAAGCCAAGCGCGAAAGCGGTCAGCACGGCGCCGGTTTGGGTGATGGTTTGGATGACGATGCCGAGAGCCATGCTCCCGTTGATGATCGGTTCGTCCTTGGCGCGCGGCTTCTGCTGCATGATGTCGGGGTCGCCTTTTTCGACCGCCAGAGCGAGGGCGGGCGCGCCGTCGGTGATGAGGTTGAGCCACAGTAGTTGAATCGCCGTGAGCGGAGCGGGAAGTCCCGCCAGTGTGGCGAGGAAGATGATCATGATTTCCGCCACATTGGAGGAGAGCAGGAAGAACACAAACTTGCGGATGTTCGAGTAGATGATACGTCCCTGCTCCACCGCAGCGACGATGCTGGCGTAATTGTCGTCGGTCAGCACCATGTCGGCGGTTTCCTTGGCGACGTCTGTGCCGGTGATGCCCATCGCAATGCCAATGTCGGCGCGTTTGATGGCGGGCGCGTCGTTTACGCCGTCGCCGGTCATTGCCACCACCTCGTTGTTCGCCTGCAGCGCGTCCACGATGCGCATTTTATGTTCGGGCGAAACGCGCGCAAACACGGAGGTCTTCTTGATTGCCTCCCTCAACTCGTCGTCGGAAAGCGCGTCTAGCTGTGCGCCGGATATTACACCGCGTCCATGTTTGAGCATGCCGATGGTTTCGGCGATGGCGCGCGCCGTGTTGGGATAATCGCCCGTGATCATGATGGTGCGGATGCCCGCCTCGCGCGCCTTTTCGAGCGCGGGCCGCACCTCGGCGCGGGCGGGGTCAATCATGCCGATCAGCCCCACGAAAATCAGGTCTTTTTCCAGTTCCTCGGTTTTGATCTCCTCGGGGTTGTCTGGCACGTCCTTCACGGCGCGGTAGGCGACGCCCAGCACGCGCAGGGCGTCGCGGGTCATCTGCTCGTTGGCATCCAGGATGCGCTTGCGCATGACGTCGTCCAATGGATGCGGGTTGTCGTTGATGTCCAGATATTGCGTGCACATGTCCAGCACAATATCCGGCGCGCCTTTCATGGCAATGACATCCCAGCCTTTGTATTTTTCCTCGTAGAAGGGTGAAAAGTCGTTGGGGTCGGGCTGAGAGACATCGTGGACGGTGATCATGCGCTTGCGTTCGGAGTCGAACGGGACTTCGCTCTCGCGCGGGTACGCCTGCTTCACCTCCACATACATTGCCCCCGCCTTTGCCGCCGCCACCAACAGCGCTCCCTCGGTCGGGTCGCCGACGATGCGATAGGTTTGCTGGGAGTCTTTTTCGCCGGTGATTTCGATGGACGAGTCGTTGTTCAGCACGCCGAGCCAGAGCGTGGTCAACAAGGCAGGGTATTTCTTGAGGTCCACGGGCTTGCCGTCCACCAGAAAGTCGCCCTTGGGGACGTAGCCGCTGCCGGTCACCTCCACAAATTGACCGTCTGCCCACAGGCGCGTGACGGTCATTTCGTTTTGAGTGAGGGTGCCGGTTTTGTCGGAACAGATGACAGTGGCAGACCCAAGCGTCTCGACAGAAGCCAGTTTTCGGATGAGCGCGTGGCGTTTGATCATCTCACGCATGCCGAGGGCGAGGGAGATGGTCACCACGGCGGGGAGTCCTTCCGGCACTGCGGCAATCGCCAGGCTGACGGCGATGATGAAGACTTCCGTGATTTTGGGGGCAAATTCCTTCAGGTAGGCGAGCGGGTCAACGAAGAGTTGGTTGATGCTGGTGTAATTGATGAGCGCCACAACGAAGACGATTGCCACCAGAAAGAGCGCCGCAATGCTCAACATTTTGCCCAACTGGTCGAGCCGGCGCTGCAGGGGCGTTTCCTCCGTTTCCACAGTTTGGAGCATGGCGGCGATGAGTCCCAGTTGTGTGCGCATGCCGGTGCTGGTGACCACGCCGCGCCCGCGCCCATAGGAGACCACCGTCCCCATGAAGGCGGTGTTTTTGCGGTCGCCCAGCGGCACGTTTTTGTCGAGAACCGTCGCGGCGTTCTTTTGGACGGCGAGCGATTCGCCCGTCAGCGAGGCTTCCTCCACCCGCAGGTTGACCGCTTCCAGCAGGCGGATGTCGGCGGGGACGAAGTTGCCTGCCTCCAGGAAGACGATGTCGCCCGGTACCAGTTCGTAGGCGGGGATGGTGCGGCGGTGTCCGTCGCGGATGACTTGCGCGTCGGGCGCGGCAAGTTTTTTGAGCGCGGCAAGCGCCTCCTCGGCGCGGCGTTCCTGCACAATTCCCAGCACTGCGTTCAGCACCACAATCGCCATGATGGCGGCGGCTTCCACATAATCGCCCAGCAAAGCCGAGATGACGGAAGCCGCAATCAACAGGATCACGACGAAATTGTTCAACTGATCCCACAGCATTTGCAGGAAGGTGGGACGCGGCGCTTCCTTTAGTTGATTGGGACCGTATTGCTGCAGCCGCTTTTTGGCTTCCTCGGTTGTCAGCCCGCTTTCCTGCACTTGAAAGTGGTTAAGCACTTCTTCGGGTTTGAGCGTGTGCCAATCGTGTTCGTGGTCTGTGAAACTCGAGTTTTCCTGAGGCATGAAATGAATCTCCTGTGGATCGGGAAGCAGCCGATGCGCAAATTAAAGCGAGACCACAAGATGCTTTTATGGTCTCGCCAAACGTTGCGAACGCGTTTCGGGCTGCCGACGGCGGTTGTGCCGTGTCCTGACGACAACCCGTTGACACTCAAGGCGTCATGGCTACTCCCCAGTTGTGAACAAGTGTAGTACGCCGTCACAGGCGTGTCAAGCAGAAGAGCCGGCAGGCATGAAAAGTAAAAAAAACTTACGCAGGTCCGATTCGCGTCCCGGCGGGGATTTCGGTATCCTTGGCAATGACCACGATCCCATCGCGGACATAGTAAAGTCCGCCGTCCACATCCTTGTGACCGCGCGGAAACGGAAGAATTTGCACGCCTTCGCCGATGCGTACGTTCTTGTCGAGAATCGCCGACTCGATGCGGCAATTTCTGCCGATGCCGATGGGAATGTTCCCGCGCGGCTTTTCGGCATCGTAGTAATCCGCGCCCATGACGATGCTGTCCCTGATGACCGTCCCCTCTGCAATCTGACTGCGCAGCCCGATGACGGAATGGGTGATCTCCGCTTTGCGGATGCGGCATCCCTCCGCCAGCAGAACGTCCTGCAGTTTGCTTTCTTCCACCGTCGAGCCGGGCAGGAAGCGCGCGTGCGTGTAGATCGGCGCCTTCGCATCGTAAAAATTGAACGGCGGCTCCGAACTCGTCAACTTCAAATTGGTCTCATAGAACGAACGAATGGTCCCGATGTCCTCCCAATAGCCGTCGAAATTATAGCCATACACCTCATGCGACTGGATCGATTCGGGAATGATGTCGCCGCCGAAGTCGTCGTGCCGCAGGTGATAGGTCAGCAGTTCAGCCAGCACCTGTGTTTTGAACATGTAAATGCCCATCGAACCGAGGAACGGGCGTTCCGGGTCGTCGCGGCTGACGTATTTTTTCTGGACTTGCGGGTCTTTGGGTTTTTCGACAAACGAGGTGATGCGCGCATCCGCCTCGACCTTCAGCAACCCAAACCGCGACGCTTCATCCCGCGCGACGGGCTGGACTGCCACCGTAATATCGGCGTTTTTCTCCCAATGGAATTCCGCCATCTCGCGGTAGTCCATGCGGTAGAGATGGTCGCCCGCCAGAATCAGCACATACTCCGCTCCCGTTGCCTGAATCTCGAACAACTGCTTGCGGACGGCGTCCGCCGTGCCCTGATACCAGTCTGCGCTGTGAGGGGTCTGTTCCGCCGCCCAAATCTGCACCCAGCCGGTGTGGAACACGTCGAAGTTATAGGTTTGCGAAATGTGCCGGTGGAGCGACACAGAATTGAACTGGGTCAAAACCGCAACGCGGTAAATCCCCGAATTGATGCAGTTGCTGATGGGAATGTCAATGAGACGATATTTGCCCGCAATCGGGACCGCCGGCTTCGACCTCATCTGGGTCAGCGGGTGTAAACGCGTCCCCTTGCCGCCTCCCATGATGACCCCCAAAACATCGTTCATTGACTTCATGTGAGCCTCCTCTGCAATGCGAGCGGGTGATGGGGCTATTATCTCTTAAAATTGAAGAACTTGCGAACCTTCGACGCAACGAAAATAAACGGGTAAGCCAGCAAGATCAGGATGTCAATCAGGATGAAAAACAGATGAAGTTTCATCTCTTCCTCCTTTCTCTACCGAATAAAATGCGAAACCACCGCATGGCAGTCTCGCGATTCCGCGCAGGCGAGCGGGGGGTGTTCGGCGGCGTGTCCCGTGCCAACCCTGCCGAAACGGCGCCCGGCAGGCGCTCCACCAACAGAAAGTGTTTCAAGAGGCGTGGAATGCTTTCTCTAAAGAACGCCAAACGCTTTCACATGCAATTTCATTGTACAGCGGCAAAAGACCAGAGTCAACGAGTGGGCGCTTTCGTTTAACAAAACACATACGCTCCAGGAAGGTTCCGTACGCAAGCGCCTCTCTCAATTCCAACACTCCTCTAACGCCGCACAGACAAACCGCGGGCGCGGTTTTGTTATAATCCTTCCCACGACCACGGACTGCGGACGACAAACCCTGTCTCACCGTCCCCTCTCCATGGTCTGGAGGAACCAATCCCATGATGCGATTCGACCGTTTTACAGAGAGAGCCCAGGAAGCCGCCCAACGCGCCGCGGAGATCATCCAGCGCTACGGCCATAACCAGATAGATACCGAACACATCCTGCTGGCGCTGATCGAACAGCCCGGCGGGGTGATCCCCCAAATTTTGGAAAAATTGAGCGTCAGCCCCGAAGCGCTGACCGAACGCCTCGACGCCACCCTGCGCGCCAGCCCCAAAGCCAACATCTTCGGCGGCGGCGCCGGGCAAATCTTCATCACCCCGCGCGTCAAGCGCATCATTGACCTCGCCAACGAGGAAGCCAACCGCCTCAAGGACGAGTACATCTCCACCGAACACATCTTCCTCGCCATCCTCACCGAGCGCAACACGCCTGCCGCCCGCATTCTGGAATCCGCCGGGTTGACGCGCGACCGCGTGTACACCGCCATTCAGGATTTACGAGGCGGACAGCGCGTCACCGACCCGCAGGCGGAAGCCCGCTACCGCACGCTCGAAAAATACTCCCGCGACCTGACCCAGCTCGCCCGCGAAGGCAAATTGGACCCGGTTATCGGGCGCGACAACGAAATCCTGCGCCTCATCCAGATCCTTTCGCGCCGCACCAAGAATAACCCGGTGCTCATCGGCGAAGCGGGCGTCGGCAAGACCGCCATCGTCGAGGGACTCGCCCAAAAAATTGCCAACAACGACGTGCCGGAGATTCTCTCCGGCAAAAGGGTGGTGGCGCTCGATTTGGGCTCGATGATCGCCGGGTCCAGGTTTCGAGGCGAATTCGAAGAGAGGCTCAAAGCCGTGATGGAGGAAGTCCAGCGCGCGCAGGGCGACATCATCCTGATGATTGACGAACTGCACACCGTCGTCGGCGCGGGAGCCGCCCAGGGCGCCATGGACGCCTCCAACATGCTCAAGCCGGCGCTGGCGCGCGGCGAACTGCAATGTATCGGCGCGACCACGCTGGACGAGTACCACAAATACATCGAAAAGGACGCCGCCCTCGAACGGCGCTTCGCCCCCATCTACGTCGAAGAACCCAGCGTGGAAGACACCATCAAAATGCTCCAGGGATTGCGCGACCGCTACGAAGCGCACCACAAAGTCCGCTTTTCGGATGACGCACTGGTTGCCGCCGCCCGCCTGGCAGACCGTTACGTCACCGACCGCCGCCTGCCCGACAAAGCCATTGACCTGATGGACGAAGCCGCCGCCAAACTGCGCGTTGCACTCTACTCCCTGCCGCCCGACCTCAAAGCCATGAAGACCGAAATCGAAAAACTGCACGCCGAAGAGGAACAGGCAGGCTTGAACCGCGATTACGAACGCGCCGCACAGAAAAAGTCCGAACGCCTGCGCCTCGAAGAGGAATTCAACGCCAGGCGCGACAAATGGGAAGCCGAACATCAACTGGACGAAGTGGTGGACGTGGACGACATCGCCTCGGTGGTGCATCAATGGACGGGCATCCCGGTCAGCCAGATGATGGAAACCGAAGCCGAGAAACTCCTGCACATGGAAGCCCGCCTGCACGAGCGCATCATCGGTCAGGATGAAGCCATTCACGCCATCTCCGACGCCATCCGCCGCGCCCGTTCCGGCTTGAAAGACCCCTCCCGCCCCATCGGCTCGTTCATCTTCATCGGTCCTTCCGGCGTTGGCAAGACGGAACTCGCCAAAGCCCTCGCCTGGTTCATGTTCGATGACGAAGACGCCCTCGTGCGCATTGACATGTCCGAGTACCGCGAACAGCACACCGTCTCGCGTCTCTTCGGCGCGCCGCCCGGCTACGTAGGCTACGAGGAAGGCGGTCAGTTGACCGAAGCGGTGCGCCGCCGCCCCTACCGCGTCATCCTCTTCGACGAAATTGAAAAGGCGCATCCCGAAGTCTGGAACGCCCTCCTGCAGATTCTGGATGACGGGCACATGACCGACGGGCAAGGCAACGTGGTGGACTTCCGCAACACGGTTCTCATCATGACCTCGAACCTGGGCACCGAATACGTCAGGCGGGGAGGCGCCCTGGGCTTTGTCCAATCCAAAGCCAGCGATGAGGACCGCGAGGCGCACGCCAAAATCGAAAAGGCATTGAAGAGCGCCTTCCGCCCGGAATTCCTCAACCGCATTGACGAAATCATCATGTTCTCGCCGCTCTCCATCGAACAGATGGAAGAGATCGTCATCCTGCAAATGAAAGAAGTGCAGGATCGCCTGAACGAACACAACATCACCGTCGAACTGACCGATGCGGCGCGCAGGTGGCTGGCAAAAGAGGGCTACGATCCCGCCTTTGGCGCGCGTCCCCTGCGCAGGGCAATCCAGAAATACGTCGAAAGCCCACTCTCGGTGGAACTGCTCTCCGGCAAATACAAAGACGGCGCCGCCGTGCAGGTGGATGTGGACGAGGAAAAGAACAAAATCGTCTTCCGCCGCCTCGACGCCTCGAAGAAAAAGAGCGAACAACACGCCGATGCGTGACAAGAACCAAAAGACCGCCAGCAATGGCGGTCTTTTGATTGACACGGCTTACACAGATTTCAAGAAAAAATCCGCTTCCGAAAACAGCTTGTCTCAGAGAGTGTTTTGAAATTCATGTGCCAACCACAGATGAACACCGACAAATTGGATATGGTGCTTTGTCGCAAACATTGTTCCATGTCACTGCGAGGAGGCTGAAAGCCGATGAAGCAGTCTCCTGGCAGGCATTCGGATTGCTTCGCGATGACATCCTCGCAACAGGGCATGGATATAGACGTTAAAATCCATAATCTCGCGCCGCTTTTCCGCAAAACTTAATTCCTAATGCCGTTTTCACAGAATCAAGGTACCATAGGCGCACCCTTCCCAAGGAGTCTTCCTCATGCAATCGAATTCCAATCCATCTTCCATTGTCCCCAAAGTTGTTGCAGGGATTGTTGCCCTGCTGTTGTGCTGCGCCTGTTTGGTGATTTTCGCGGCAGGATACATCATCTATCAGGCAGTCCGCCCCGTTCCGGCAAGTGACGCCTTCACCCCTGCGCCAACCGCCGAATTCTTCACCCCTGCGCCGGGCGCCGATACGCCCTCGCCGACCGACACCCCGCCCTCCTCTGCAGAGAGCGTATCCTCCTACACACTCGACGTGCTGAACCAGACCCTCGTCCCGGAAAACGATCCCTACGAACTCGCCTGCCGGTTGAAGGGCATCTGCGACGTTCCCCGCACCGTGCCAGCCAAAACCTACAAAGTGGGAGATACTGAAAAGTTCTGGGTCAGCAATTCCGATACCGCCGAACATCGTCAGATCACCGCCCGCCTGGTGTACATCACGCCGCACTCCTACTTCTGGGCGGAGGAGGGGACGAAATACCGCGAAGCCGATGTCAAACGCCTCATGGATACCTTCGAGAGCAAAATCTACCCCACCAACCGCGAATTCTTCGGCGAGGAATTCAACCCCGGCATAGACGGCGACCCGCACATCTACGTCATCTACGCCAACGGACTGGGCAGCAACGTGGCGGGCTACTTCAACTCCTCCGACTCGTTTCACCCCCTCGTCAAGGAATACTCCAACGCTCACGAAACCTACATGCTCAGCGCCACGCAAGACCTGCGCGACGAATACACCTACGGCGTGCTGGCGCACGAATTCGTGCATATGATCCAGTTCCCCTCCGACCGCAACGATGTCTCCTGGCTGAGCGAGGGCTTTGCCGAACTTGGCGTCTTGCTGAACGGCTACGATGTAGGCGGCAAGGATTGGTACTATACCCTCGACCCCGATCTGCAATTGACCACCTGGGCAGACAGCGTCAGCGACAACGGCGCCCACTACGGGCAAGCCTTTCTGTTCTTCACCTATTTCCTCGACCGTTTCGGCGAAAAAGCCACCCAGGCGCTGACCAAAAACCCCGAAAACTCCATCTCCAGCGTGGACGACACCCTCGCCGACCTCGGCATCACCGACCCTCTGCGCGGACGGCTCATCACCGCCGACGACGTTTTCATGGACTGGGCGGCGGCGCTCTACCTCAAGGACAAAAATGTCGGCGACGGACGCTACACCTACCACAACTATCCCAACGCGCCGCGCACCTCCGCAACGGATACGATTTCGACCTGCCCGCAAACCCCGCTGGATTTCACCGTCAGCCAATACGGCATGGATTACATCGCCGTCACCTGCGCCGGCGATCACACCCTGACCTTCAGCGGCTCCACCTCCACCGGCTTGCTCCCCGCCGACGTACATTCCGGCAAATACGCCTTCTGGTCGAACAAGGGCGACGAATCGAACATGACCCTCACCCGCGAGTTCGATTTCACACGCCTGAGCGCGCCCATCGAAATCAGTTACTGGACGTGGTACGACATCGAAGAAGACTGGGATTACCTCTACCTCGAAGCCTCCACCGACGGCAAAACCTGGGAAATCCTCAAAACGCCCTCCGGCACCGACTATAACCCCTCCGGCAATTCCTACGGCTGGGGCTACACCGGCAAAAGCCGCGGCTGGATCGAAGAGACGGTGGACCTCTCCAAGTTTGCCGGGCAAAAAGTTTTCATCCGCTTTGAATACATCACCGACGCGGCGGTCAACGGCGAAGGCTTGATGTTGGATGATGTTCGGGTCGAGGCAGCCGGCTATCGGTCCGATTTTGAAGCGGACGACGGCGGCTGGGCGGCGCAGGGCTTCGCCCGCATCCAAAACGTTCTTCCGCAGACCTTCCGCCTGTCCCTCATCCTCAAAGGCGATACCACCACCGTGACCGAAATCGAACTCAGCCCCAGCCAGACCGCTGAAATCCCGCTTTCTCTGAAGCCGGGCGAGGAGGCGATTCTGATTGTGGCTGGCGCCACCCGCTTTACGACCGTCCCCGCCAACTATCGAATCGAGGTGAAGTAATGTCCACAGCCCCCAAATCGCAAGTGCTGCCTCTGGCAGACCTGGCGGCTTACAACGAAGGTTCAGTGGTCAGCCGCCAGATCACCAAAGCGGAGGCGGGCAACGTCACGCTCTTTGCCTTCGACCAGGACCAGGAATTGAGCGAGCACACCGCGCCGTTCGACGCCCTCGTGCATGTGCTGGATGGCGAAGCGGAAATCCGGATTTCGGGCAAGCCGTTTCGTTTGAAAAGCGGCGATGCCATTATCATGCCCGCCGGTGAGCCGCACGCCGTCAGAGCGTTGACGCGCTTCAAGATGCTGTTGACGATGATACGAAAGTGAGGCAGGTGTACTTGGAAAGTAAGCAATGCTTCAGTCTCCTGCTGGGAGAGAGTGTTTCTTAATTCCTTTTGTACACGGATTACGCGGATTTCCCGGATAAATCCTTTAACGTCAATTTGGGATAAGGCTTTTTTCACTGCGGAGGCGCAGAGAACATGGAGAAAACCAAAAAATCTCTGCGAACTCAGTTAAAATCCGTGTTTGTCCGTGTGATCCGTGTACATAAGAAACAGTCTCTGATACCTTTGATTTCATCAGCCTGATGGAGGTCGAGCAGGCAAAATTTTTGTAGCGAAAACGTAACTCATGGGGCAAACGATTTCCTGCAACTGGCAGTATAATCGCCCTTGCCCATGGTCAATTCCCTCGTTCAGATGTTCGACCTCTTCACCCAGCCCACAGGGAGCGTGATTTACCATCTGGTGCTGGTTTTTTCCATCGTCAGCGCGCTGCAATCTGCCATCTTCCACCTGCGGGCAAGCGGGTTTCCTCAGGCGCGCCGCACGGTTTTTGGGCTGAGTTTTCTGCTCTCGGCTCAGGTGGCGCTCTTTGTGCTGAGCGCCTTCGGCAGCGAAGGGTTGATCAACCTGCGGCTCTTCCTCCCGCCGGTGGACCGCGCGCTCACACTCTTTGCCCTCGTCTGGCTGATCTGGCTGTGGACTTTTCCCGAACCCAGCCGCATCGCCGACGCCATGGCGGCGCTGTTCAGCCTGCTGGTGGCGGCGGCGTTTGCCGTGGGGCTGATCGTTTACTCTCAAACGCCCTCCATCCCCTACAACCTGACCTTATTGGATAGTTACTGGCAGATTGCCAGCCTCACCCTCGCCGTCTTTGGGCTCTTTTTGCTCCTCGTCCGCCGCCCGAACGGATGGGGGAATGGCATGGCGGTCTTCCTGCTCGCCTTTGCCGGGCATCTCCTGCACCTGATCTTCGGGCGCACCGACGGGGACTTTCCCGGCGCTGTCCGCCTTGCTTACATGGCGGCATACCCGGTTCTGATGACCCTGGCGCAGCGCTTCCCCGCGCCGCCGCCCGTCCGCACCACCATCAAACCCACCGCGCCCTCCGAAGAACGCCGGCGGTATAGCACCGACCCAAAGACCTTCCACGCCCTCCTGGCGCTTGCCGCCGAAACCAGCGTGGACAAGTTGAGCCAGTCCATCACCCGCGCTATCGCGCAGACCCTGCTCGCCGACCTTGCCTTCCTCATCTACCTCACCGACAACAACAGCCAGCTTCACATTGCCAGCGGATACGACCTCATCCGCGAGGAACCGGTGGAAGGCGGCAGTCTCAACAAGAGCATGATTCCCATGCTCACCAACTCCATCCAGCGCGGACGTCCTCTGCGCCTGCCCTCCAGCAGCACTTCTGCCGACATCAAAGGGCTGAGCGATATGCTCGGGCTCAACACACCGGGACACATCATGAGCGTCCCCATCATCACCCCCGAAAAGGATGTGATTGGCGGTCTGCTGGTGCTTTCGCCCTACTCCAACCGCCTGTGGAGCGCCGAAGATCAGGCATTCCTCTCCAATATCGCCGCCTCCCTCGTCCCCGTCATCCAGCGCGGACAAAGGATGAGCGCTCTCGAACACAAATCCGAGATGATCCGCCAGGAACAGGAGGCGGCGCAAGCCCGCATTGTCGAACTGGAAAAACGCAACGCAGAACTGCTTCAACAGATGGAAGCCGTCCGCGCTGAAGCGCAAAAGGGAATTGCCCAGGCTGAAAGTCTGGCGGAAATGACGCGGATGCAGGAAGAAGCGCAAAAGGTCATCGAAAAACTCAAAGCGGAGAACGAATCCCTGCGCGCCGCGCAAAAGGTCAAAACGGCAGGGAAAGCCGACGCCCAAGTGGAAGCCGAACTGCGCGCCACCCTCCAGGAAGTGGCGCGTTTGCAAAACCTGCTTGCCGAGGCGAACATGCGGCTCGTGCAGGCGGAAAAAGGCGTCTCCGCCGCACGCACCGCCGAACAGGCGGAAGTCGTCGCCTCCATCGCGCAGGAATTGCGCCAGCCCATGTCGTCCATCGTCGGCTACACCGACCTCCTGCTCGGCGAATCGGTGGGCATCCTGGGCGCGTTACAGCGCAAATTCATCGAGCGCATCAAAGCCTCCACCGAACGCATCTCCAACCTGATCAACGACCTCATTCAGGTCACCACCCTCGAAACCGGTCTCGATGAACTCAAGCCCGAACCCGTGGACCTGGACCTCATCATTGACAATGCCATGTCCTATACCAGCAGTCAGGTGCGCGAGAAGAACATCTCCATTCACCTCGACCTGCCCAAAAAACTCGATCCCATCTACGCCGACCGCGAAGCCCTGCAGCAGATTTTGATCCACCTCCTGCAAAACGCCGGCGCCGCCTCTCCCCAGGAGGGAACCGTTCACCTGCGCGTCAAGACCCACTCCGAAGGCGGCAAGGACTACGTCCTCCTCCAGGTTTCGGACAGCGGCGGCGGCATCCCGCCCGAAGACCTGCCGCGCGTCTTCACCCGTCTCTACCGCGCCGACAATGTCCTTATTCAAGGCGTCGGCGATACCGGCGTGGGGCTGTCCATTGCCAAGACCCTCACCGAAGCCCAAAACGGACGCATCTGGGTGGATACCGAAGCCGGCGTCGGCTCCACCTTCAGCGTGCTCCTGCCCGTCGCCACCGGTAAACCCCGCACGGAGGGCTGACCATGAAAGCCCTGCGCCAACTGGGCGGCGGATTTTTCATCGCAGTGATTTCCATCCTGCTGGTCATCGGCGGCATCTCCCTCTCCCTGGCAGAGACCTCCGCCCCCTCGCTCCCGCCCACGCCCTCGCCCATCCCCACCATCTTTGCCGTGGAATTTGCCTCCCCGCTTCCTTCCCCCACTCTTCCGTCTGCCCTTCCCACCGATACGCTCGTCTCCTTTCCCACCGCCACCCTCGCTCAGGCGGTCTCCTGCCCCATCCCCCCCGGCTGGATTCCCATCACCGTCGGCGCAGCCGACACCCTCTACGCCATCGCCGAACGCTACAAAACCACCGCCGAAAACCTCGATCGAAGCAACTGCCTCAACAACCTTCCCCCCGCGCCGGGAACCGTCCTCTACGTTCCTCCGGTTCCCACCGTCACCGTCATCCCCTGCGGTCCCCCCGCAGGATGGGTCAAAGCCCACATCGTACAACCCGGCGAAAACCTCTACCGCATCTCCCTGCTCTACCGAACCACCGTAGCGCAGATTCAATCTGCCAACTGCATGGGCGCATCCACCATCATCCACGTCGGTCAGGCGCTCTGGGTGCCAAACGTCCCCACCAGCACGCCGGCGGTCACTGCCACCGCAACCGCCACGCACACCCCTCTCCCCGCCACCGCCACGCCCACCGTCACCATCACCCCCGATTTCGGCACCCCCACCCTGACCGCCACGAACACGCCCGCCCCCACCTTCCCCCCTTCGCCCACGCCGTCCCTCACTCCCTTCCCGTCCTCAACCCCTGCCCAATGAAATCCATCTGGCGGCTCTCCATCGTTGCGGCGCTTCTGCTGGCAGGGTGCGCCTCCAGCGCCCCCGTTGCCTCACAAGCCCCCGCCTTCCTGCTTGTGACCTCTGCCCCCAACCCCTCCCCGACGCCCACCCCCTTTCAGCCCATTCCCTGGACGCCAACCGGAACGCTTCTCGCCCCGCCGGCGGCTGATTCTGCCTCCCCGGCCGATCCGCCCCCTTTGCCGACTCAGACCGAGGTCCCGACGATTGACCCGAACTTCCTCATCAACACCGTCGCGCCGCTCCCCACCATTGACCCATCCTTCACCAACGGGCAGGAGACCGTCAACTTCCTGCTCATCGGCTCCGACAAACGCTCCGGCTCGTCCTTCCGCACCGACACCATCATCGTCGCCATCCTGCGCCCCAATGAGGGACAGGTTTCGCTCATCTCCATCCCGCGCGACCTGTGGGTTTTCATCCCTGGCTGGGAAAACAACCGCATCAACACCGCCTACCAGCATGGCATCAGCAGCGGCTACCCCGGCGGCGGACCGGGACTGCTCAAAGACACCATCCTCTACAACCTGGGCATCCGCATTGACCATACCGCCATGGTGGATTTCGACGGCTTCCGCAAAATTGTGGATACGCTCGGCGGGGTGGATGTCCCCGTCTCCTGCCCCTACACCGACTGGAAACTGATTGACCCCAATTACAACCCCGAAAACGAAAACAACTGGTTCCTCTACACCGTCAACCCCGGCGTCATCCACATGGACGGCGACCTGGCGCTGTGGTACGCCCGCTCCCGCCAGAAATCCAGCGACTTCGATCGCGGACGCCGCCAGCAGGAGGTCCTGCGCGCCATCTTTGCCCAGGCGCTTCAGGCGGGGACGCTCACCCGCATCCCCCAACTCTATAACGACATCAAAGACTCGGTTGAAACCGACCTGAGACTGGGCGACCTGTTACAACTTGCCCTCTACGCTCCCAAAATGACCAACGCCGACATCCGCAGTTACTACATCCGCCCGCCCTACGTCACCTCGTGGATTACCAGCGGCGGGGCGTATGTGCTTTCGCCCAATCAGGAACTGCTCTCTCAACTGCTCGCCGAAGCCATGTCTCCCTCCACGCGGACGGTGGAGCGGCAGTCGGCGCTCATCGAGGTGATGAACGGCACATCCATTCCCGGTTATGAGGCGCTCGCTTCCACCCGCCTCAACTACGCCGGCTACGAAACCCGCATCATCCCCTCCGACCGCCAGGATTACGCCTACTCCGTGCTTATTGATAAATCTGCCGCGCAGGATCGCGCCGTCAGCAATGCCATTCTGAACGTGATGGGCATGCTGCCGGGCAGTCTCATCTCTGCGCCGGAGGCAAATAGTTCAGCCCAATACCTTTTGATTTTGGGCTACGATTATCAACCGTGCTTTCGCCCGGAGAAGTTGACGGAATAGCGGGCAGTGGTCAGACAAGGTATAATAAAAATAATGTTGACACCTCCTCTCTTTCCCGCTAAACTATACGAAACACTGCAGGAGATGTCTTGACGGAAAACAAACCCGCTTCCCATCTGACGCAAAACACTTCCCTTGCCGCCGCCATCGCCTCATGGGAGATGTTTCTTGCCGATCAGGGGCGTTCACCCAACACCATCAAAGCCTTCCTTTCGGATGTGCGCCTGCTGGCTTCCTTCCTTCCCGAAGGGATTGCGCTCGGAAAAATCACCACCAAAGACCTCGCCCGCTTCTTCGATTGGCTGGAAAAGGAACGCGATGTGCCGTGCAGTCCCAAGACGCTGGCGCGGCGCATCACCTCGGTCAAATCCCTGTTTCGCTGGCTGAGTCAATATGGCGTGCTGGTGGTGGACCCCGCCGAAAAAATCCCCCAACGCTCCGCCATCAGCCCGCTTCCGCTGGTGCTGACCCCCAAAGAATACGACGAAGTCCTGCTCGCCGCCGACCGTCACCGCCGCGCCGCCAAGCCCGATGCCCGTCCCTATGCGCTGGTTTATCTCCTGCTGACCACCGGCATCAAAAAGAGCGAAACGCTGGGACTCCTGCTCGAACACATCGAACTGGACGCTCCCAACGGACCTCAGGTTTTCATCAAATATCCGACCCCGGCGAATCGGTACAAGGAACGAAAACTGCCTCTGCCCGAGGACTGGGTCCCCGCCTATGAGGAATACCTTGCCCAATACCACCCGCAGGAGAAACTCTTCCCCTGGTCGCCGCGGCGGCTGGAATATCTGCTCGAAGATATCGGCAACGAGGCGGGGCTTACAAAACACCTCTCCTTCGATATGTGCCGCTGGACGTGCGCCCTCAACGATTATCATGCCGGCGAAGACCCGGACAAAATCCGCCAGAAACTTGGGGTATCCAAGATTCAGTGGCGGGAGTTGTTCATCAAGTTGAAGCAGTTGGCGGGGAACAAAGCATAGACTCCGTCCGAGATAAAAGTATCCACGAAGCGCACGAAAAGGGAAAAAAGAAAGAGGCGGTTATCTCTGGAGTTTGGAGTTCGGCGGTAGCGCGAGACATCGTCCCGCAGGGGGCATCTTGCATTTCCAAGCGATATGAAGCGCAATCCGACGCTGGAGATTGCGTCTCTTACGCTGCGAGAATCTTCCTCTATCCGTGAGTCAATGAGAAATACAGCGCCTGGCGGGTGTCCTCTGTCAGGCGGAAGGAGTGAGCGGGGCGGTAGCCCGGCACCCACACCACTTTGGGACCCATGTACAGCAGGGGCCAGCGGTCGCGCGCGCGCTGGGGCAGTTTGACGTTGATGAAGAAATCGGACAACTTCATTTCATGACCGCCCATGCCCAGCGGCTCAAAACGGTCGCCTTCGCGGCGGATGCGCAGTTCGAGCGCGCCGGTCAATTGTTTCGCATCCAACCAGACCTGGAACGGGTCGTCGTTCGAGCGCGCCTGTTCCATTGCCAGCGAAGCCATGTTCCAGCGCTCGCAGGTCAATTTCCAGCCGCCGGTGAGGGAAACCCCGCCAGGCACCGAGAGCGGGATGACATCCTGACCTTCGGGCATTTGGGGCCAGCGCTCGATGGGCAGGTCGGAGTCTTCGGTGAGGAGGTAAATCAACCCTCCTTCGCGCAGGAGGTACAGGTCGCCGGTGAGGTCGAGGCGCGGGCGGCGGGTTGGGTCGCTGAGAAAAGCGGCGGCGCGTTCGAGCGTGGCAAAGGTGATGTCCCAGTTGCCGGGGCGGAGCGTTTCGATGGCGCGGCGAATCAGGTGTCGCTGGAGTCCGAGCGGGCGTTTGGTCAGCGCGGCGATGTCGAAGGCGATGAAGTCTGTTGTTTGCTGGGCAATGCTTTCCTTCCAGGCGTCTTCCAGCACCTGCAGGAAAATCTCGTGGTCGCCGGCGAGAGAGACCGAGGTGCGTTTGACCACTTCTCGAAAGCGCGGGTTGTAGGATTCGAGGATGGGGATCAACTGATTGCGCAGGCGGTTGCGAAAGAAATCGAGCGAGTCGTTGCTGGGGTCGAAGCGCGGACGGAGACCGTGCGCCGCGCAATAGACGATGGTCTCTTCGCGCCAGACATCGAGCAGCGGGCGGACGATGGGAATTTGCGGGTCGAAGGCGGGGAGCAGCGTGCGGTACGACATGCCTTTGAGACCAGCCAGCCCGGCGCCGCGGATGAAGTGCATGAGTACGGTTTCCACCTGGTCGTCGGCGGTGTGACCGACCGCCACCGCCTGCGCTTTGAAGCGGCGCGCCTGCGCCATGAGGAAGCGGTAGCGCATGTTGCGGGCGGCTTCTTCGATGGAGAGTCTTTCCATGGCGGCATATTCGCGCACGTCGCCGCTTTCGATGACGGAGGCAAAGTTCATGCGGCTGGCGGCTTGTTCGACGGCGTTGGCGTCGGCGTCGGCGTCGGAGCGCAGTTTGTGGTTGAAGTGCGCCACGATGACGCGGTAGCCGTGCTCGCGCAGGAGGCTGAGCAGGCACAGGCTGTCGGGTCCGCCGGAGATGCCGGCGATGACCGGGCGGTCTTTGACCAGCCCGCACTGATCGCTGAGGATGGAGGCAATGTTTTCGAGCATTGGTTTACCGCCGCAAGCGCAAGGCGCGGAGACGGGGTGCGCCTCGTGTCCTTTGCGGCGCGTCAGATTTGGTAGAGTTCAACGAGGACTCCCGATGTGCTTTCGGGGTGGATGAAGGCATACTTTTTCCCGTCGGCGGCGGTGCGCGGCGCCTCGTTGATCAGGCGCACGCCCTTCGCCTTCAATTGCGCCATCATCCCTTCGATGTCGTCCACCTCGAGGCAGATGTGATGCATGCCGGGTCCGCGTTTGGCGAGATATTTGGCGATGCCAGAGTCGCCGCTGGTGGGCTGAACCAGTTCCACCTCTGCGCCGGGCAGGGGCAGAAACGCCACCTGCGATTTTTCGGCTGGCACGTCGCGCAGTTCGTGCAGTTCCATGCCGAGCGCATCGCGCCAGAAGCCGAGCGCCTTCTCCATATCGTCCACCACGACGGCAACATGATTGATTTGTTTCACTTTTGGCATTGGTTCTCCAGACGTTCGAAGTTGGATTTCGGGCTTCCGCTGCCTGATTATAGCCGCTTGCCAGAGAGTTCGAGACCGATTAAGATAGACCCATGCCCGCCTTTCCCATTCACGTCCGCCGTGTGTTGACCATCATCGGCATTGTGATGCTGGTGTTCGTCATTCTCGAATTCAACCGCCGCCTGGAGGAACTCAACCTGCTCACCGCGCAGACAAAAAAACTTCACGTCGAAGCAACGCAGGCGGTGCAGACTCAATTTGCCCTTCAAACCGCCGTCGCGTATGGCAACTCCACCGCCGCCGTGGAAGAGTGGGCGCGTGTGGACGGGCATTACATTCGAGAGGGCGACCTGCCCGTCGTCCCCGTGGAAGCGCCCGGCGAAGCCCCCATCATCCTCAGCACGCCCATTCCCACCCCCACGCCCATGCAAAACTGGGAAGTTTGGTACACCCTGTTTTTCGGCGACTGACAACACGCTTCATGGACCGCCTCGACCTGTTCCCCGTTTCGACGACAATCGAAAACGACTCCCTGACCATCGCCGGACAGGACCTCGCCTCTCTCGCGGACCTGTATGGGACTCCGCTTTACCTGTACGACCGCTCCACCCTCGACCTTTCTGCCAAAGCCTATACGGATGCGTTAGCCGCCCACTACCCGGCGTCTTCGCGCGTCACGTATGCCGGGAAAGCCTTCCTGTGCAAAGCCATTGCCCGTTGGACGCAAACGCACGGTTTCTTTGTGGATTGCACCGGCGAGGGCGAGATCAGCATCGCAGTTGCCGGCGGAGCGCCGCGCGAACACATTCTCGTGCATGGGGTGAACAAATCAACCGCCGACTTGAAGGCGGCGATGTCACAGGCGGGAACGATTGTTGTTGATAATCTTGCTGAGCTGGAACGCATTCAATCCCTGATTACCAATTACCAACCCCCTCCTTCGCTCTGGCTCCGGCTTTTGCCCGGCGTGGCAGTCCACACCCATCACGCCCACACGCAGACCGGTCAGCACGAGAGCAAGTTTGGCATGACGCAGGAGGAACTCCTCGAAGCGGCAGAATACTGCAAAGCATACAACCTTCCGCTCGCAGGGATTCACTTTCACCAGGGCTCCAACTTCCGCGACGCGGAGCCGCTGCTCCCCGCCATTGACCTGGCGCTCGACCTCGCCAAAGAGATTGGCTTCAACGGCGAGTGGCATTTCTGTCCCGGCGGGGGGTGGGGCGTGGCGTATCACGAAGACGAATTGCCGCATCCGTCCATCGAGAGTTATGTGCGCGGAATTGCCGGGGCGGTCATCGAGGGCTGCCGGGCGCGCGGGCTGGACCTGCCTCATTTGCATTTGGAGCCGGGACGCAGCCTTGTGGCGCGGGCGGGGGTGGCGGTCTATCGCGTGGGGGCGGTGAAGCGGCGGGGGGATAAAACCTGGCTTCTCACCGACGGCGGCATGGCGGATAATCCGCGGTACGCGCTCTACGGGGCGAGATATTCCTGTTTGCCGGTGCAGGCTCCAGGTCGGGAAAGAGGCGTGCGCGTTTCGGTGGCGGGTCCGTATTGTGAGTCGGGGGATGTGGTCATCGAAGATTTGCCCATGCCGCAGGTCAGGGAGGGGGAGTTGATTGCCCTTCCTGTGGCGGGGGCGTATCACTTGAGCATGTCGAGCAATTACAACGGCGCGCGCAGACCCGCCGTGCTGTGGCTGGAAAAGGAACGCGCCGAGGTTATTCAACGCCGCGAGACGGTGGCAGATCTGTTGGCGCGCGAGGAGGGGTTGCCGTAAAGTGAAGCGGGTTGGTAACTGTTCAGCCATAGAGAAAAAACGGCTGCAAATCTCATTGCAAGCAATCTCCTGTTCCAATGAAAGGGAGATTGCTTCGTTGTGGCGCTTAGTCGCCACTCCTTGCAATGACCTGCCTGAATAGATACGGTATGGTTTTCTCAAAGTCAGCAAAAGCGGCATCGAATGGACGCGAATGAACCCAATTTTTGTGTAATTCGCGTAATTCGATGCAAAAAA
>DAOUBY010000099.1:0-8602 GCA_034432325.1 Anaerolineales bacterium | reverse complement strand
ACTTCACGAAAGCGCGTATTTGGCGGTCTCTACCGCCGAATTTGCGCTAGAGAGCGCAAGTTACGCAGGGTTTTCGTGATCTGCTGAATTTGGACAAACCGTAACGCGGAATTCATTCCGCCGGCTTTTTATATGGATTTCAGCAGGCGCGCGTATGAGGCGCGCCTGCTGAGGTTTCCCAGCGCGTCCTGCGGGGAGACGGCTGTTATTTCAGGATGGTGGTCCCTTGCAGGTCGAAGTTGAATTGCGAGAGCAGGAATTCGACCGTGGCTTCCTGACCGGCGGGCTTGACGACGGTGCCGGCGGCGGGAATGGGCAGGCCGCTCAGTTCGAGACCCGTGCCGTTGCTGACCAGTTCATGGTCGGTGAACGGATCCCACTCGCCCTTCATCATCTGCTCGCGGCGCTGTTTCACCAGGTCGAGAATCTCCTGCGGGATGAGCGGCAGGGCTTTCGGGCTGATGGCGTCCACGCCCACCTTGCCGTCGTTCATCAGGTCCACTGTCGGCTCGACCGTGCCGTCCTTGAGGGTCATGGTGGTTTCCATGCCGGGGTAGAGGATGGTCGGCGGGGTCTTGTTGCCCTTCATGAACTCCTGCAGGATGAGGTTGTAGCCCACTTCCCAGCGGGTATCGAAGGAGACTGCCACCGTGTCGGTGGTTGACCAGCCGTACTCGCCGACGATGTCCATATCCTTGCCCACGAACCAGATGCCCTTCTCGGTCGCAACATCCAGCGCGGAGCCGGAGTCGGTTTGCTGGGTCAGCACGTCCACGTTATATTGCTCCACCAGCGTGGTGGCGATGTCGCGTTCCTCCTGCGGCAGATACCAGTCGCCGGCATATTTGACATAGACGTTGACTTCCTTGTTCAGCAGTTTAGCCGCATCCTGCACGCCCAGCACGAAGCCCGCCGTGCGGCGCAGCACCTGAACGTTGGGGAAGGCGGAGACGATGCCGATGTTGCCCGTCTGGGTCAACGCACCGGCGATCAAGCCTTCGAGATACAACGCCTGATACTGGCGCGGGAAGTACCGGATGAAGTTCGGCTCGGTGCTCAAATCGCTGGCGATGATGGAGACAAAGTACACATCCGGGTATTTGGCGGCAATGTCTTTGAGGGGCATGCCCATGAATTCGGCGTTGCCGACCACAATGTTGGCGCCCTGAGCGATCATCTCTTCCGCAAACGGCACCGATTGATCCGGCGCGACGCTCTCGCGGTAGATGTAGTTGACGTTGGGGTAGGTCTCTGCCAGGCGTTTGCCGGCGCGGTCATGCGCG
Source organism: Anaerolineales bacterium (assembly GCA_034432325.1). Taxonomy (GTDB): domain Bacteria; phylum Chloroflexota; class Anaerolineae; order Anaerolineales; family Villigracilaceae; genus Defluviilinea. The sequence continues at coordinate 7,319 of DAOUBY010000099.1, read as the reverse complement.
CCCGACCAGGTTGTGCCGGCAATCACGCTGAAGTGTTCGATCGCCAGCGTGACCGTCGGCTCGCCTGCGGGCGGCTGTTCTCCGCCGCTGCTGGCAGGCTGGGTTGCCGCCGGCTGTTCCCCGCCGGAAGGCTGCTGAGTGGCGGCGCTCCCCCCGCCGCATGCCGCCAGGATCATGCTGAACATGACCAGCAATGCGGCAAGGCTGTACAGGTTGTTTCGTTTCATACTTGCTTCCTCCTTTGAGATTGTTTGAAAGTGGATGTTGGGTCACGGCGCAATTTATTGATTTGACGGCGATAGGCTCTCTCCTTTCTTCACGAACTGATGTTACGCACTCTCCCGAAGGTTTTTGCGTTTGGCGGGTTCTTTCCAGAGAACCTTCGGGGCGCTCTCGATCATCCTTTTTGTTCCGCTGGCAGAATGGCTCTGCACGCGAGAAACTCATCGAACGCAACGGGACGGATCAACCCGCCCTCCGCTGGAGCAGGATGTCGTTCAATTTGTCGAGACCCTGCTTGATCATACCTTTGCTGACCGAATCGAACAGCCGCTGCCCCACGCTGGCGACCTTGCCGCCGATTTGCGCTTCGCCGCTGTACTTCATCAGGGTCTTGCCGCCGTCCTGTTCCACCAAAACGACATTGCCCACGCCCTTCAGAAAGCCGATTTTGCCCGTCCCTTCCACGGTCAGCGTGCAGCTTTCGGGCGGAACTTCGTTCTCCACCATCACACGTCCGCCAAACGCTCCGCTGAGCGGACCGATGCGCAGGGCAATCTCGCCGGTAAACTCGTTATCGTGCACCTTGCTCACGCTCTGAATGCCCGGCACACAAGCCGCCAGCGCTTCCGGGTCGCGCACCACTTTCCATACCTCCTCACGCGGAGCGTCGAACGTATATTCGCCTTCGATTTTCATTCAGATTTCTCCTTTTGCGCATCATTCAGCAGCTCAAACAGACGATTCGGGCTGAGCGGCATTTCCATCACTTCCAGATTGCGGTCATGGAAGGCGTTTTCCAGCGCCTGCGCAAACAAAGCAGGCACGGGGATGGCGCCCGCCTCGCCCACGCCCTTGGCGCCCAGTTCGTTGAGCGGCGAGGGCGTTTCGAGATGCGCCACCTCGATGCGCGGCATTTCGGTGGAAGAGACCAGCAGATAGTCCGCGAAAGAGGCGTTGAGCAGCTGCCCGTTCTCGTCCACGTGCAGTTTTTCGTAGTAGGCGTTGCCCAGTCCCATCGAAACGCCGCCGTGAATCTGCCCTTCCAGAATCAGCGGGTTGAGAACCGTGCCGCAGTCCTCCGCCACCACATAGCGGCGGATTTTGATCATCATCGTTTCGGGATCCACCTCCAGGATCATGGCATGGGTGCCGAACGCCGTCGCTCCATACTGCGGACCGTAATACGAGGTGGATTCCAGCCCCGGCTCGGTGCCCGGTTCGACCGCCCCCCGCAGCGGGTTCGCCAAAACCGCCAGTTCGCCCAGGCTGATGGCTTTCTGCGGAATATCCGCCACGCGCACCATGCCGTCTTCCAGTTCCAATTCCTCTTCGGGCGTTTCCAACACCTTGCTGGAAAGTTTCAACACCTTCTGCCGCACCGACTTTGCCGCCGCATGGACGGCGTTGCCCGCCACCACCGCCCCGCGGCTGGCGAACGTGCCGGTACCCCAGTGAAACTCCGACGTGTCGCCGGTCACGATGCGCACATCGCTGACCTTCACGCCCAACTGCTCGGCGACGATCTGCGCGAACGACGTAAAATGTCCCTGCCCCTGCGTGCCGATGCCGGTGGTGACGTTGACCTTGCCGCTGGCTTCCACCGTCACCCGCGCCCCTTCATACGGACCGACGCCCGTCGTCTCGATGAAGGGAACCACGCCGATGCCCACGTATTTCCCTTCGCGGCGCAGGCGGGGCTGCTCCTCTTTGATGAATTTGTCGTAGCCGATGAGTTCCAGGGCTTTGTCCACCACCGCTTTGTAGTTGCCGCTGTCCAGGATGAGAGGCGCGAACGCCTGGTCAATGATTTGATGCTCATACGGGAAGGCGTCGGGCGGAATCAGGTTGCGCTTGCGCAGTTCGATCGGGTCCATGCCCAGTTCGCGGGCGGCGGCGTCCATCATGCGCTCGATGACGAAGATGCCGTGCGGTCTGCCTGCGCCGCGCACCGGGGTGGCGATGATGCGGTTGGTGAAGACCACCTTGAACTCCGACGAGTAATTGCGGATGTCGTATCCGCCCATGTTGTGGCTTTGCGTGTTGAGCGGAATGGTCAAACCGTAGGGGTCGTAGGCGCCGGTATCGTGCAGGAAGTCATCCTTCAAGCCCAGCACGCGCCCGTCGCGGGTGAGCGCCATTTCCACCTCGTGAATCTGACCGCGCTCCTGCGTGGTGGCGTAGAAGTTTTCGCGGCGGTCTTCGATCCACTTGACCGGGCGGTTGAGTTTCTTCGCCGCCCAGGGGATGACCATCTCTTCGGGGTAGAACATCATGATTTTGGGACCAAACCCGCCGCCGATGTAGGGCGCGATGACCCGCACCTGATGTTCCGAAAGACCCAGCCGCGCCGCCGTGCCGTTGCGGATGGGGATGGGCGCCTGCGTGGTATCCCAAATGGTGAGATGCTCGCTCTGCGCGTCCCAGTGCGCCACGATGCCGCGATTTTCCATCGCCGCCGCCGCCCCGCGCTCGATGACGATGCGCCGCTTAACGATCACATCCGCCTGCCGGCGCGCCGCTTCGTAATCGCCCTTCTTCTGATACAGCCGCGCCGCAAGGTTGGAGTCCAAATCGTCGTGGACGAGGGGACTGCCCGGCTCCAGCGCCTTTTCCAGGTCCAGCACGACCGGCAGCGGTTCATACTCGACCTCGATCTCCTCCACCGCGTCTTCGGCAATGTAGCGGCTCTCGGCGATCACCACCGCAATCGCTTCGCCCGCATGACGAATCTTATCTTTGGCGAGCGGAACCTGCCGCCGCGAGTGGAAGATCACATCCTTGACTGTGGGCGGGGGCGAAACCAGCGGCGGGCCGGGGAACCAGTCCTTGCCCATATCCTCCGCTGTGAAAACCGCCACCACCCCCTCATGCTGGCGCGCTTTGGAAACGTCCACTTTGAGCAGGCGGGCGTGCGCGTACTCGCTGCGCAGAAAGGCGGCGTGCAGCATGCCGGGCAGCCGCACATCGTCCACAAACTGCGCGTGACCGGTCAGCAGGCGGGGGTCTTCGTTGCGGACAACGCGTTTGCCAATCAATTTCCTGTCCATCGCTTCCTCCTAGCCCCTCATTTTTTCGGCGGCTAATTCCACCGCTTCGATGATGTGCTGATACCCCGTGCAGCGGCACAGGTTTCCCGAAAGCGCCTCGCGGATTTCCTCCTCGCTGGGGTTCGGGTTCTGCTCCAAAAACGCCTTGACGGTGGTCAAAATGCCGGGCGTGCAAAAACCGCATTGCAGACCGTGCGCCTCCTGAAAGGCTTGCTGGATGGGGTGAAGGTCTTCCCGAGTCCCCAGCCCCTCGACGGTGGTGATTTCGTGTCCGTGCGCCTGCACCGCAAAGGTCAGGCAGGAGCGGATGGGTTGTCCATCCATCAGCACCGAACACGCGCCGCACACCCCATGCTCGCAGCCGACGTGCGTGCCGGTCAGTCCCAGGTCGTGGCGCAGAAAATCGCTCAACAGCGTGCGCGGTTCCACACTGCGCTGGTAGCGCGTTCCATTGACGGTGACGGTCAGTTCGAAGGTTTGCATATCAGCCCTCCTGTTGGTTTTCTGCGGCGCGCTGAAATGCCTGCTCCAACGCGCGGCGGGTGAGAACATTTGCCAGATGACGGCGGAATTCCGCCGTGGCGTGGATGTCGCTGCTGGGGTCAATTTCCTGCGTCGAGGCGATCTCCGCCGCTTCGCGCATGACCTCGAGGCTGGGCGGCTGACCCTTGAGCGTTTCGGCGGCTCGTTCCGCTGCCAGCGGGCGGTCGCCTGCGCTGATGTAGGCAAGCCGCGCCTCTTTGCACAGCCCTTTTTCGTCCAGCGTCACCACTGCCGCCACACCCATCAACGCGAAGTCATGCGGGCGGCGGGCAACCTCCTGAAGCGACCACCCCGAGCGCGGCGGCATCGGCGGGATGGACGCCTCCACCAGCAATTCATCCGGTTCGAGGACGGTGGTGAACAAACTGACGAAAAACTCCTCCGCCGCCACCCAGCGCTCGCCCCGCTCACTGCGCAGCAGAAATTTTCCGCCGAGGGCAAGGCTGAGGGCGGGCAGTTCCGCCGAAGGGTCTGCATGAGAGACGCTGCCGCCGAACGTCCCGCGCGTGCGCACCTGCGGGTAGGCAATCTTGGACATGGCGGCGTGAATCAGCGGGGCGCGTTCCGCGGCGAGGGGGCTGGTCTCCACCTGACGGTGGCGGGTCATCGCGCCGACCTGCAGACCGCCGTCGTCTGCCGCGCGCAGGTAGGCGAGTTCCGCGATGTTGTTCAAATCCACCAAAATGGAAGGCTGAACCAGGCGGAAGTTCATCATCGGAATCAGGCTCTGCCCGCCTGCCAGCACTTTGGCGTCGTAGCCGTGTTCCGCCAAAAGCGACAGGGCTTCTTCAGTGGTCGCGGGAGCAAAATATTCGAATGGCGCTGGCTTCATGGAATTTCATCTCCTCAATACAATAGTCTTTATCTGCAATATGGCTCAGTTCTCTTTTGCATCGAAGACTCCGCTGCAAAAACCTTTTCCAAGCACGGTGGATACAACCGCCACGAAGTTTCTTGACATCATCTTGCGCCAAATTCCAGGATTTTGAATTTCCTCTTTCGGAATTCCTTTGTGTACTTCGTGTCCTTCGTGGATAAAGACCTTTTTGCAGTAGACTCAACCACGGTTAAGTGCAGTCCTACCACCGCTAAAGTTGGCTCGAAAAAGCTCTTGCATCCTGCCCGTTTCAAAGGTACCATCGAAAGAAACATGGAAACCGCCTCGTCCCGCCATCCCTCCAAACGAAATCAGGACAGCCTGAATGCCCTCCGCGTTTTGCGCTCCATCGTTGGCATCGCCGTTTTGCTGGCGACCCTGTTTACCGCCTTCCCCTCTCGCGGACTGGACCCCGGCGATTTCTACAACCGCCTGAGCGTCATCCTCACCCCCCGCCCGGTGGACGGAGCCGCGCCTGCCTCCCAGCCGCAACTGCGCATCGGAATCGTCTCCGGGCATGCCGGCAACGATTCCGGCGCGGTGTGCGTGGACGGGAACGGGCAGGTCACGCTCACCGAAGCGGATGTCAACCTCAAAATCGCCGCCATCGTCCAGCAAAAATTGATCGAAGCCGGTTTTCAGGTGGACCTGCTGCGCGAATTCGACTCGCGCCTCAACGGCTACCGCGCCCTCGCCATCGTCTCCATCCACAACGACTCCTGCGAATACATCAACGACGAAGCCACCGGTTTCAAAGTCGCCGCGGCGCTCAACACCACCGACCCCAACCGCGCCAACCGCCTCACCGCCTGCCTGGTAGACCGCTATCAGCGCGCCACCAACCTCACCTTCCACGCCGGCAGCATCACTGGCGACATGCGCGAATACCATGCCTTCCGCGAAATTGACCCCAGCACCGTCGCCGCCATCATCGAAACCGGCTTCCTCAACCTCGACCGTGAACTCCTCACCAAACAGACCGACCGCGTCGCCGCCGGCGTGGTGGACGGCATCCTGTGCTTTGCCAACAACGAAAACATCGAACCGACGCCCGTCTCCGGAGGACTCCCATGAAAATCCCCAGCCGGCTGACCCGCCTCCTTCCCCGCCTGATCCTGCTCCTGGCATTCGTGGGCATTTTCCTCGCTGCATTCTGGTTTGCCGTCCCTCTCGTGCAGGCATACTTTATCCCGCCCGCCGCGCCCGTGCAGGACTACGTCTGGTCGTATGTCGAAATCCCCAAGCCGGCGCGCGCCCCTGCATCCCTCGTCCTCCTGCCTGAAACGGACAACGAAACGCCGCTCTCCCTCATCCCAAAGACGCCCCTTCCCCTGCCCGCCGACACCGCCACCCCTCTCCCCGCTCCTACCGAAACGCCCGCCCTGCTCTCCATGGAAGTGCTGGCAGATACCCCCACGCCGCAGTACGTCGCGCCTCAGCCGGCGGCTGTCTCCTATGGCGGCTCGAAATACATCCTTGTGGACATCTCCGAACAGCACATGTACGTCTATGAAGACAACGTGCTGATTTACAGTTTCGTCGTCTCCACCGGCATAAACAACGCCACACGCGTCGGCACATTTGCCGTGCAAAGCAAAATTCCCAACGCCTACGGCTCCACCTGGGATATCTGGATGCCCAACTGGCTCGGCATCTACTGGTCGGGCGGACTGGAAAACGGAATCCATGCCCTGCCCATCCTTCCCAATGGCGCCACCCTCTGGGCGGGCTACCTCGGCAGACCCGTCTCCTATGGCTGTGTGGTGCTGGGAACGTACGAATCGAAACTGCTCTACGACTGGGCGGAAATCGGCACGCCTGTGGAAATCCGCTGGTAGAGATCCAATGCCGATGCGCACGCAGGTTCTCTTACGCGGAGGAAAAGCCAGAGAACACCGTCCCTGTTTTTTTGAACATCAACAAAAATTCTCAAAAAGGAAAACATGACTCTATTCATAAAAACTGCCATTCCAGATGTCATCTTGATCGAACCGAAAGTCTTCAAAGACGAGCGGGGATTTTTTCTGGAAAGTTATCAAAAACAGAGATTTGCTGAACACGGCATTCGGGCGGAATTTGTGCAGGACAACCATTCAAAATCCGTCCATGGCGTTTTGCGCGGCTTACACTATCAAATTCGCCAGGCGCAGGGAAAACTCGTACGCGTGATAGCGGGGGAAATTTTTGACGTCGCCGTGGATATACGGCGAAATTCTCCCACCTTTGGGCAATGGGTGGGAGATTACCTGTCCGCTGAAAATCAACGGATGATCTGGATACCGCCCGGTTTCGCGCACGGCTTTTTGGTCACCAGCCCGGAAGCGGAAGTTCTCTACAAAGCGACGGATTACTATGCTCCTGAATGGGAGCGTACGATCGTATGGAACGACCCGACAATCCAAATCAATTGGCCCATCAGTGGCACTCCCCCCATCCTTTCTGCCAAAGACGCCAACGGCAAGCCGCTCAGCGAAGCGGAAACTTACGAGTAAATTCGGGCGGCTCTCCCTGCCCGCCGCCATTTCCCCGCCTGAGGCTCTCTATGGTTTTCTCAAAGTCAGCAAAAGCGGCATCGAATGGACGCGAATGAACCCAATTTTTGTGTAATTCGCGTAATTCGATGCAAAAAA
>DAOUBY010000098.1:0-12597 GCA_034432325.1 Anaerolineales bacterium | reverse complement strand
CTTGCGCTCTCTAGCGCAAATTCGGCGGTAGAGACCGCCAAATACGCGCTTTCGTGAAGTACTGAAATTGGATTTACAAGGGAATTTCATCCCGTTTTTCTTCAGAATCAGTTTTCATCCGTGTTCATCTGCGGTCAATCTCGATTTATAAAACACTCTCTAACGCCTGAAGTCTACGCCAGAATTCTGAACTTCACTTCCGTCCCCGCCATGGTTTCATCCTTGCTCAGCGGCAGAACAACATGAAAGTGACTGCCAGGGAAATTAACTTCGTCGTATCCTGGGCTTTCCACCCAAATGCGCCCGCCGTGGACTTCGACAATACCCTTTGAGAGCGCCAGCCCCAAACCAGCGCCGCTCCCCTTGAAGCGGGTTTTGCTGGTCGAATGCTTGGACAGATCGCCGGGCTGATAGAACTTGCTGAAGATGATTTCGCGGGCTTGCGGGTCCACGCCCACGCCGGTATCGCTGACGATGATTTCGATGCCGCCGTTGGTCAGGTCTCCGCTCTGAGCGCTGACCGTCCTGCCGGTCACCCTGATCTGACCGTTGTCGGGGGTGAATTTGATGGCGTTGTTCAACAGGTGCTGAAAGAGTTTTTCCAGCAGGTTCGGGTCTGCCTTGATCTTTGGCAGGGGCGGAATTTCGATGATGAGGGTCTGCCGGCGTTCGCGGATGGTCTTTTCGAGACGCTGCCCCACCTCCTTGACGATGATGCCAATGTCCACAGGAGTGAGGTGAAGTTGCAGGGTGCGCGTGTCAATTTGGGCGATGTCGAACATCGAGTCGACGATTTCGTGCAGACGGCGGGTGCCTTTGGCAATGCCCAAAAGCATTTCGTGCGCCATCTCCGGCAGGGAGCGGTCTTCGATGAGCATTTCGGTGTAGCCGATCATGGTGGTGAGCGGCGTGCGCAGTTCGTGCGAAGCGATGCTGATGAAATCTGATTTGGTCTGGTCGAGGCGCTCGAGGTCGCGCTTGGCTTTGTCGAGGTCGCGGTATGCCTGGCGCAGTTCGGTGTTGAGTTGGATGAGGTTTTCGACGAGACGGGCATTCTCGAGGGCGACGGCGGTCTGATTGGCGAGCGTCGAAAGCGTGACCAGGTCTTCTTCCGTGTAGCGGTTGCCGCTGATTTTTGCGCCCAGCGCCAGCAAACCGATCCACTCGCGCTTGGAAAAAATGGGCAGGTACACTTCGGCTTCCAGGCGCTGGAACCAGCCTCGGGCGGTGTCCGAAACGTCCCGGTAAGCGGGGAGCAGGTCCAGGTCATATTGCAGAAGCGGGGTTTGATTTTGCAGGAAGTGCCTGACCACCGGGCTGTCTTCCGCCAGGGAGAGGATCTGAATCTGCCGTTCGCCGGGATTTCTCACCGCGCGGATGTTGTAATACTTTCCCCGTTCGCTGTTATGTTCGGCGTCCACCAAAAAAAGGAAGCCGCGCGTCAGCCCCAGCGCATCTATGATCAGCCCCACCGCCACGTTGGCGAGTTTTTGCATGTCGAGGATGTTGCTGATTTGCTGGCTGTAGGCATGCAGGGTTTTGGTGGGATGAAGTTCCCCCACATGGAACCACTTGTCCACCATGCGGCGGATGACGGCAAGCAAAGGCGTAAAAATGAACGAGAGCACGAGCGCAATGCCGGCGCCAACCGCCAGAGGGTTGAAGTTGGGAAGCGCGCGGAAGACCGTCTGCGAAGCCGAAAAGCCCACCACATAGAAGACGACAATCAGCAGGGTGGTGATGATGTACGTCAGCACGCGGCGGGCGATGACGCGCAAATCGGGCGGATTGTGCGTGGCAATGATATATGCCGCCATGCCAGCCGCAACCACCCGCAGCGGGCTGCCCGGAATTTGCCGCCCGGCGATGAGCAAACTGTCGTTGACGAAAATCAAAAGAAAAACCGGCACCCAGTAATTCAAACGGTTGCGCAAAAGCGGCTGGCGTGACCGCGCGTGCGAAGCCCGCACGATGACCAGCGAACTGACCGTAAACACAAACCACCCCAGCGCAGAGAGCGCCGGCGCAAGCCGCTCACGGGGGAGGGCGATGGTTCCGTTGCTCCAAACCACCTCGCCCAGTTGAAGCACATTCGAAAAAACCGCCCCCACTGCCGCCGCCCACAAAAGCCCGATGACCAGCCATGTCCAAATCCGCCGCCGCGTAAACTCCAGCGTCGCCATCAACAGGATGAGCGAGAGCAGGAACGTTCCATAAATTTGGAGATCATTGGCAACCAGAAAATCCGCCTGCCATCTTCCCCCGCGCCACAGCGCCTCGACAGCCGTCAGCCCCATGGCGATCACCGCATACGCGCCCAGCAGGGCGGCAGCCGCCTCCTGCCCTTCGTGCCGGCGGGTCACCGACACAATCACCGGCAGGTAAAACACCGCCAGGATCAGCAGCAAGGTCATGACGAGAAGCGATGGTGACATCGGCGAAAGTATAACCCAAATCACTTGAGAATGGATTATCATTGCCTCATGCGCATCACCAAATCCTCCCGCGATTTCTATCAATTTCCCGAAGAATTCTTCCGCCCGGACGGACGCGTCTCCTTCGACGCCTTCGCCTCCGCCCGAACCTTCGCCGCCCTCATGACAGCGCGTCGGACTCAGCCCGCGCCTGCCTCTGACCTATACGCCTTATCCCTCATTGACGAGGCGATGCGCCTGCTCGTCCAGCGCTTTGCCCCCTCCGCCTTGTTGAAACAGGCGCTTGCGGCTGCCAACGAGAAACTCGGCGCAGAGCAGGTTGACGCCACAGCCAAAAAATTCATCGCCGAATACCCGCCGCAGACCGTCTATCGCGGGCAGGAAAACGTCGAAGAATACCTGGCAAAACTGACGGATGGTCAGGTTGGAACCGCCGAAGAATTGATTTACATCTTCACCCACAACGCCAACCCCGCCATTTCCCCTCTGCTCGACCTGGTGGACGACGCCCCCCTCGAACCGACCGCCTACAAAAACCTGATCGCCGAATTGAAAACCTTCTTCGAGCGGGCGGCGAAAGAAGCCCCCATGGCCGCGAGCGGCGGCGCATCGCTCTTCGAAATTCTGCAAGCCCCGGCGCAGGTCTCGCCGCACTCCCTCGAAGGGCAGTTGCAATACATCCTTGCCAAATGGGGAAACCTGCTGGGTGAGACGTTCGTCTCGCGCCTCGTCCGCGGCATTGACTTCCTGCGGGAGGAAGTTGTCCGTCAGCGCCTCGCGCACGGCGACTTCAAACCCGACATCCACCCGCCAACCTACACAGGCGGCGAATACGCAGAATACGAACGCTACAGCCCCGACAAAGACTGGATGCCGCGCCTCGTCCTGATTGCCAAAAACACCTACGTCTGGCTCGAACAACTCTCCCGCAAATACGCACGCTGGATCAAAACCCTCGACCAAATCCCCGACGAAGAGCTCGATCTTTTGAAACAGCGCGGCTTCACAGGGCTGTGGCTCATCGGTCTGTGGGAACGGTCACGCGCCAGCCAGCGCATCAAACAACGCATGGGCGATGCGGATGCCGTCGCTTCGGCGTATTCCCTCTACTCCTACGACATTGCCGAAGATTTGGGCGGCTGGCCTGCGCTGGAAAATCTGCGCTGGCGCGCCTGGCAGAGGGGCATTCGCCTTTCGGCAGATATGGTTCCCAACCACATGGGCATTGACTCGAAGTGGGTCATCGAACACCCCGAATGGTTCCTCTCTCTGCCCTATTCACCGTACCCTTCCTACACCTTCAATTCCGAAAACCTTTCCGATGACCCTCGCGTGGGTATCTTTCTCGAAGACCACTACTACACCAAAACAGATGCGGCGGTCGTCTTCAAACGGACAGACTATCAGACTCCCGACCATCAGACTCTCTATATCTATCACGGCAACGACGGAACTTCCTTCCCCTGGAACGACACGGCTCAACTGGATTACTCCAAAGCCGAAGTGCGTGAGGCGGTCATTCAAACCATCCTGCATGTGGCGCGCAACTTCCCCATCATCCGCTTCGACGCGGCGATGACCCTCGCCAAGAAACACATCCAGCGGCTGTGGTTCCCCGAACCCGGCGCGGGCGGCGCGATTCCCTCCCGCTCCGAACACGGCATGACGCGGGCGGAGTTCGATGCGCTCATGCCGAACGAATTCTGGCGCGAAGTGGTGGACCGCGTCGCCGCGGAAGTCCCCGATACGCTGCTCCTTGCCGAGGCGTTCTGGCTTCTCGAAGGCTACTTCGTCCGCACGCTGGGGATGCACCGCGTCTATAACTCGGCATTCATGCACATGCTGCGCGACGAGGACAACGCCAAATACCGCCTGGCAATCAAGAACACGCTGGAGTTCGACCCGCAAATCCTCAAACGCTACGTCAACTTCATGAACAACCCCGACGAAAAGACCGCCTCGGAGCAATTCGGCGACGGCGATAAATATTTTGGCGTATGCACCATGCTGGCGACGCTGCCCGGCCTGCCCATGTTCGGTCACGGACAGGTGGAGGGCTTCCGCGAGAAATACGGGATGGAATTCCGCAAACCCAAATGGGACGAGACGCCCAACGAGGGACTCATCGCCGGTCACGAGTGGAAGATCTTCCCGCTTCTTCACCGCCGTCACCTGTTTGCCGATGTGGAGAATTTCTTCCTCTACGACTTTTACACGCCAAACGGCTCTGTGGACGAAAACGTCTTCGCCTACTCCAATATCTTTCAGGATGAACGCAGCCTCGTCCTCTATCACAACCGCTTTGCCGAAACGCGCGGCTGGATCAAAACATCCGCCGCTTATCTCGATAAAGCCACCGGCGACCTGCGCCAAAAATCCCTTGCCGAGGCGCTGGGCTTGCCGTTCGAAGGCTACGTCATCTTCAAGGATTACGTCACACACCTGGAACACATCCGTTCGTGCGAAGAACTGTGGGATAAGGGGTTATATGTGGAACTCAACGCCTACCAGCACCATGTCTTTCTGGATTGGCGTTTCGTGGATGACGAAAGGTGGCGCGACATTGATGCCGCCTTGCGCGGCGCCGGCGTGGATTCCATGCAGGCGAAATGGGATGAAATGTTCGGAAAGAAAGATGAAAGCGGAAACGAAGAAGAGGGGAAGATTAAGAAGCCGCGGAAGAAACCAGCGGCAAGGAAGGCGCGAAGCGGCTCCCCCTCAACAAAAGCGGCGAAGAAAACCACCGCCAAAAAGACTGTTTCCAAAACGACCGTGAAAGCGACGAAAAAAGCCCCCGCCAAAAAGAAACCCGCGGCGAAGAAACCAGCCGTAAAAAACTCACCCCCGGCAAGCAAACCCAAAGCGGGAACAAAAAAGCGCGCGAAAAAAATCTGAGGGATAAGCGCCGTCAGTTGCCCCAGCGGGGCTGGTAATCACAGTAGTTGTTGTCGGTAAGTTGACGCACGTCCGAGCCGTCGGTGCGCATGATGAAGATTTCGCAGGATTTCAGGTCTTTTGCCGCGACGTTGGTGTAGGCGGTGAAGGCGATCCACTTGCCGTCGGGGGAGAAACTGACGCCCTGGGCGTTGCTGCCGCTGGTGATTTGAGTCAGACCGCTCCCGTCCAAATTCATGGTGAAGACTTCGTGCGCGAACGGACCGCCCTGATCGAAGGCAATCAGGTTGAGGGGCGACCAATCGCTTCGTCCGCGGGTATCAATTTTGTCGTTGACCAGCCTCGGCGTCCCGCCGCTGAAGTTCATGATGTAAAGTTGATTTTTCTCGCCTTTGCCAAGCGCAAAGAGAATTTGCGAACCATCCGGCGACCAGACGCCGTCATGAACGTCCTTGCTGGCGACGCTGTAAAACTCATGCGGGCTGCTTCCATCACGGTTCATGATCCAAAGCTGCAGGCTGCCGTCGTAGTAGTGAAAGACGATGTAGCGGTTGTCTGGTGAGATCTCCGGCGCGCCTACGCTCTTTTTGAAATCGGTCAGTTGTTTGGTTTTCCCGCTGTTTACATTCAGTTCGTGAATTTCGGTGTAATCGCCGTAATTGACCACATACACCGCCGTTTTTCCATCCGGCGCCAGCGAGGGGTTGAAACTTGCAAGGCTGGTGTCGGTCAGCCGCCGCCAGCCGCTTCCGTCGGCGTTGATGATGCAGACCTCGCTCCCCGCAATTTCACAGGTGAAGATGATTTTGCCGGTCGGTTCGTCCGCCGCGGAGGCGGTGGGGGGAGCCGTCGCCGTATCGTTGACGACCGGGTTGACCGGCGGCGCTTCGGTTGTGACGGGAGGCGGGGCGGGCGTCTCCGAGACAGGCTTGTTGATGATGGCGAAGACCCCGCCGGCGATCAGCACTGCCGCCAGGGCGATGAGGGCAGGAAGCCCCCATTTCTTCAAATCGGCGGGTTGTTTGATTTTTATTTCTTTGACGGCGGCGGGACGCTGTTGTTCTTCGATATCCTGTTTGACGCTGATGTAATTTTTCAGCGCGTCTGCCAGTTCGTCCAGCCCGGCTTCGAATTTCATCCGCAAATCCACGCGCTGGTGGCTGGCAAGCCGCAGCGGGGTGGAGGTGTTATCGTCTCCCTCGATCAGCACGGGAAAGATGCGCTTGCGGTGCTGTTCCCCAAAACTGATCTCGCGCCGCACCCATTCCGAATTGTTCGATTCGGGAGAGAGCAGGACAATGATGCCCATCGCCTCGCGGATTGCCCGTTCGATTTCGCGTTCCCAGGTGGGCGTGCCGGGCGTCAGGTTTTCCACATCCACCCAAATTTCCACGCCGCGCTCGCGCAGTTCACGGATGATGCGCCTCTGTTTAACGGTATCTTCGCGGCTGTAACTCATGAAGTAGTAAGGGGTGTTCATGCGCGAGCCTCTCTCCTGGGCGGTTGGCTGGATTACAGATGAAAAGACGGAATTCGGTAAACGAGAGTGTTTTGAAATTCAATTCAAACCACAGATAAACACAGATAAATTCAGTACTTCACGAAAGCGCGTATTTGGCGGTCTCTACCGCCGAATACGCGCTAGAGAGTGCAAGTTACGCAGGGTTTTCGTGATCTACTGATTCTAACCACAGATGAACACAGATAAATTGGATTTAAAGGTAATTTCATCCCGCTTTTCTTCAAGATCAGCGTTCATCCATCCGTGTTCATCTGCGGTTATAAAACACTCTCCAACAAAAAAAACGACACGAGCATGTCGTGTCGTCATTCTACAACGTCTGGGGTCATTCGGCAATATTCAATTCGTTGGGGTGGGGCGGGTAGTTGGGCGTTTGGCGGCGAAATTCGTAATTTTCGAGAATGGCGCGGATGATTTCCCTCTGCCTGCCGGTAATCGCCTTGAATTCCATGCCGACGTTGAAGTATTCCGGGCTGAGATCGCGTTTGCACCACGCCACCCGCACCGGGACGGTGATGGTTTCATCGGAGAAGTTCTCCAGTTCGGGCAGTTGAATTTGGACGGTCAGTTCCGTCTCGGGCTTGACCTCATCGTCGCTGATGACCATCGCGCCCAGTTCGGTCAGGTCGCCCAGGTAGCCGAGCAGATACCCGCCATGTGCGTCGAACACCTGAGAGTAAGCCATCAAATCCTTGCGCGGTTGTTTGCGTCTTTCCTGCATCGCTGCCTCCAAAACAAGTGTACATGAATATTGCCCGAAATTCAATTGCGCAATGCTCTTAAAATTCATGCAATCCAGGCTTCCTGGAGTACAATCGCTTCATGCGATGGATTTACCTTTCCCCTCACCTCGACGACGCCGCCCTCTCGGCTGGCGGTTTGATTCACGACCAGGCGAAGGCGGGCATTCCGGTGGAAATCTGGACGTTCATGTGCGGCGTGCCAGCCGATACCGAGTTGTCCCTGTTCGCGCAGGTGCTTCATTATCATTGGGGCTTTGCCTCCGCAGAAGAGACGGTGCTTTCCCGCCGCGAGGAAGACCGTCGGGCGGCTGACATTCTCGGCGCGCAGGTTCAGCACTTCGACTTCCTGGATTGCATCTACCGCCGCGGCAGTGACGGCGAATGGCTCTACACCGACATCTACGCCCCGCCTCACGCAGAAGACGCCGACCTGCCCGCCAAAATTGCCCAGACAATTTCTCCCCGCCTCCGCCCCGACGATGTGCTGGTCTGCCAGCTGGCGGTCGGTTCTCACGTAGATCATGTCATTGTGCGCCGCGCCGCCGAACTGCTCGGACGCCCCCTCCTTTACGACGCCGACGTCCCCTACCTGCAAGCCAACCCCGCCGACCTGGCTCCGAAAGCGGCTGGGATGCAGGAAAAGGTCTATACGGTTTCAGAAGCAGGCTTGAGGTCCTGGCAGGAGGCGGTTTTGGCGTATCAATCGCAAATTTCGTCCTTCGGGCCCGCCTTCGACACCCCGGAAAAAGTCCGCGAATCCCTTCAATCCTATTGGCTGGAGCGCAAGGGCATTCGTCTTTGGGAGCGCGGCTGAGGAGGTTACAAAATCCTTGAACTGTCCCCAAAACCGTGATATATTATGCGCGCTTCTGGCTCGACCATACACTTTGTCCCGCTTGTCGGGACAAAATTCTTATAGCAGGAACGAGAAGAGATATGCCCAATAATTTTTTGACCAGGGAAGGTTACCAAAAACTTCAGGATGAACTGGAATACCTGCGCAAAGTGAAGCGGCAGGAGGTTGCCAACCGCCTGCACGAGGCGATGGAGGGCGGGGAACTGATCGAAAACGCCGAGTACGAAGCCGCCAAGAACGAGCAGGCGTTCGTGGAGGGGCGCATTCAGGAACTGGAAGCCCTGCTGGCGAGCGCAAAGATCATCGAAGACAACGGCAAGAAAAAGAGCGATGTGGTCCAGTTGGGCTCGAAGGTGACCATTAAAGAAGGCAACTACGAAGCCGAGACTTTCACCATCGTGGGCGCGGCAGAAGCCAACCCGCGCGAAGGGAAAATTTCGAACGAGTCGCCCATTGGCAAGGCGATTTTGGGTCACAAAGTCGGCGAGACCGTCAAGGTGGAGACGCCGGGCGGCACTTATAATGTTAAAATCCTGAAGATTGGCTGACGCGGCGCATCACAGGAGCGACCTTTCTCCCCGCGTGCCTGTGATGGACGCGGGGTTATTTTTTTACGCACCCCTCTCCCAGCGGGAGAAGGGGGAGGATACACAATGGCTGAATACACCACTCTCGAAAAAATTCGTTTGCAAAAACTGGAGGAACTTCGAGCCGCCGGCATCGAAGCCTACCCCACACGCGCCCGCCGCACGCACCTGAGCACGGAGGCGGTTGCCGAGTTCGAAGCCAAAGAAAAAGACGGCGGCGAAGTGCGCGTCATTCTCGCCGGGCGCATCCGCGCCATGCGGGCGATGGGCAAAATCTCCTTCGCGCACATCGAAGACGGCGCCGGCAAAGTGCAGCTGTTCTTCCGCACCAACGAACTGGGAAAGGACCGTCTCGACCTGTTCAACCGTCTGTTCGACATCGGCGACTTCATCGAGGCGGAGGGCGTGATGTTCCGCACCAAATCGGGGGAAGTGACGCTTCACGTCCACGACTTCAAACTGCTCGCCAAATCCATCAGCCCCCTCCCCGCCGCCAAAGACGAGACGCTCGAAGACGGCACCGTCGTTCGCCACGCCGCGCTGGAAGACGCCGAATTGCGCGCGCGTCAGCGCTACGCCGACCTGGCGGTCAACCCGCAGGTGCGCGAAACGTTCCGCAAGCGCGCCGCCATCGTCCGCGCCCTGCGCGACTTTTTGGACAGCCGCGGCTTCCTCGAAGTGGAAACCCCCATCCTTCAGCCTCTCTACGGCGGCGCGGCGGCGCGCCCGTTCGTGACCCATCACAACGAACTCGACCAGGACATGTACCTGCGCATCTCCTTCGAGCTGTACCTGAAACGTCTGCTCGTCGGCAATCTGGAAAAGGTCTATGAGATCGGACGCGACTTCCGCAACGAAGGCGTCTCCTTCAAACACAACCCGGAGTTTACCCAACTTGAGTTCTACTGGGCTTACGCCGATTATCTTCAGGTCATGGAATTGACCGAGCAGATGGTCTCCTATGTGGCGCAGACCGTGCTGGGCACGCACAAAATCCGCTTCAAAGAACATGAAATTGACCTCACGCCCCCCTGGCGGCGTCTCGAAATGCGGCAGGGCATCCTCGAAACATCGGGCATTGACTTTGCCCAGCATCCCACCGCCGAGTCGCTCTTCAAAGCCATCCGCGAAAAACACCCCAACCTGACCCCCGATCCCAAAGCGACACGCGGCAAGTTGATTGACTTCCTGCTCTCCGAATTTCTCGAGCCGACCCTCATCCAGCCGACCTTCCTCTACAACTATCCGCGCGATATTTCCCCGCTGGCGAAATCCATCCCCGGCGATCCGCTCACCGTGGAACGCTTCGAGGGCTATGTGGCGGGCTTCGAACTGTGCAACGCCTTCACCGAACTCAACGACCCGCTCGACCAGGAACAGCGCTTCATCGAAATGGGACGTGATTACGAAGCCGACGACGAAGAAAAACACCCCATGGACGAAGATTACCTGCGCGCCATGCGCTACGGCATGCCCCCCAACGGCGGTTTCGGCATGGGCGTGGACCGCCTCACCATGCTCCTGCTCGACAAGCACTCCATCCGCGAAGTGCTGTTGTTCCCTGCCTTGCGGAAAGAAGAATGACTCCGCAGCAAAAACCTCTTCCAAGCACGGTGAATACAAACGCCGCGAAGTTTCTTGACATTATCTTGCGCCAAATTCCAGGATTTTGAATTTCCTCTTTCGGAATTCCTTTTTGTACTTCGTGTCCTTCGTGGACAAAGACCTTTTTGCAGCAAACTCAAGAATAATTTCGATGAAAAAATCACTGCTCATTGCCGGCGACCTGCTCGCCATTGCCGTTGTCACCGTCATCGGCTTTGCCACGCACGGCGAAGCGGATCTGTCCTTCCTGCCGCGCATGCTCGCCGCGTTCATTCCGTTGACCGTTGGCTGGTTCCTGCTCGCCCCCTGGTTCGGGCTTTTCCAGCCTGAAATCATCTCCAATCCTCGCCACCTCTGGCGTCCCGTTTTTGCCATGCTCTTTGCCGCCTCGTTTGCCGCCCTCCTGCGCGGACTGTGGCTCAATGCCCCCATCATCCCCATCTTTGCGGTGGTGCTTGCCTCCACCTCCGCGCTGGGCATGCTGGTCTGGCGTGCGCTATACCTCCTGCTCACGCGCAGCCGCTAATCCTTTCTCATCCGTTTGTATCTGTGGTTTAATTGACATCAATGAACGAACAAGCCCTCATCCGAGACGCGCAAAACGGCAGCCTCGACGCTTTCAATACCCTCATCCTGCACTACCAGGACAGCGTCTTCAACGCAGCCCTGCGCATTCTCGGTGACGAGGATCAAGCCGCCGACGCCGCCCAGGATGCCTTCATCTCCGCCTTCAAAAGCATCGCCTCGTTTCGCGGCGGATCGTTCAAAGCCTGGCTCATGCGCACCGTGACCAACGCCTGCTACGACGAACTCCGCCGCAAAAAGCGCCGTCCCACCACCCCCCTCGAACCCGACACCGACGACGGCGAAGAGATGGACTCCCCCAAATGGCTCGCCGACCCGTCCCTCACCCCCGACCAGCAAATGGAAGCAGACGAAGTCGAACACGCCATTCAACACTGCCTCGATAACCTGCCCCTCGAATTCAAAACCGTCGTCGTCATGGCGGACATTCAAGGCATGGACTACACCGAAGTCGCCAGCGCCGTCCGCGTGCCGCTTGGCACGGTCAAAAGCCGCCTCGCCCGCGCCCGTCTGCGCCTGCGTGAGTGCCTGCAAGGCTTTGCGGAACTTTTACCCGCAAACTATCGTCTGGAAGAAGGAATCAACGCCTGATGAATAGACGAGACCTTGAACTTCTTTCGGCATACTTGGACGGGGAACTCAAACCTGCAGAGACGCTCCGCCTCGAAACCCGCCTCAAAACCGACCCCGAACTTGCCTCTGCCTTAAACGACCTGCGCGCCGCCCGAACCTTGCTCCGCAAACTTCCTGCCCGCAAGGCTCCACGCAACTTCACCCTCACGCGCAAAATGGTCGGGCAGAACCCGCCCTTGCCGCGCACCTATCCCGCTTTTCGTCTGGCAACTGTGGTGGCGACTTTGCTCTTCTTCTTCTCCTTTGGCGTCAACTTTGTGAGTACGCAAATGGCGACACCTGTGCAATTTGGCATGGGAGGCGGCGGAGCGGAACCCTATGCTGTCGAAGAAGCCGCCCCCCAAGCCGCCGCGCCTGCAGAAGAGCCGCCCCTCGCACTGGCGCCGGCTCAGCCCACCGAAAACGCCCTGCGGGCGATGGAAACCCCCTCCGCCAAAAACAGCGGGGACGGGGGCGCCGCCGCTCCCGATCAGCCTCCGGCGCTGGTCGAACCCCTGTCCCAGCCGCAAAGCCCCGCTCCGCCGGTGCCTGCTGCCTGGCAGATTGCCCTGGCGGCAGTGGCAGCAGTCAGCGCCCTGCTGATGGGGCTGATGCGGCAGCTCGCCGCCCGCCGCTGGAAATAAAACCTCTTGCAGGGACGGCGCATCTATGGTTTTCTCAAAGTCAGCAAAAGCGGCATCGAATGGACGCGAATGAACCCAATTTTTGTGTAATTCGCGTAATTCGATGCAAAAAA
>DAOUBY010000097.1:0-4884 GCA_034432325.1 Anaerolineales bacterium | reverse complement strand
TTTTTTGCATCGAATTACGCGAATTACACAAAAATTGGGTTCATTCGCGTCCATTCGATGCCGCTTTTGCTGACTTTGAGAAAACCATATTGCGTAAGTCCTGTCCTTTTGACGGGAAAGTACCATGATTTCAAAAAGGAAAATTTATCTTGCGCTGATTGTTATTTTTGGTCTGTATGCCATCGTTCGCTTGATGTGGAATTATTCTGTGATTTACAATCCCGGCACGATTGAGGATACGACGGCTTATTTGCGCATTTCTCGGAAAAACATTCTCAGCCGCGAGTTCTGGGCGGACGCAAGACCTTTTGTATTCCCGTTGCTGCTTAAATTGACCGGGCAAAACCTTCCGTTAACCTCCTTTGTTCAAATCGTTTTCTCCATATTTTCCTGGGGCTGGTTTGGGTTTATATTCACATCCTTTTTGCGCAATGACATCCTCAAGGTCATTGCGTTCAGTATATTCCTGGCGCTCAGTCTTGTGCGCAATTTTGCCAATTGGGATTACATGATTCTGACTGAGTCTTTATCGCTTTCCCTCTTTGTCTTATTTCTTGCCTGTGGGCTCTGGTTATTGAAAGGCTGGAGCGGAACGAGGGCGGCCGCTTTCGTCATGGTGGGGATGTTTTTTGCCTTCGTGAGGGACACCAACGCTTATGTGTTATTGTTCCTTTCGGGGCTGCTCCTGATCGCCGTTTTGCTGCGCTGGATTCCTTTGCGCAATCTGGTATTGGTCATCTCGTTTGCGGTGTTTTTTGTCCTGAGCAACTGGATGTCAGACAGCGGCTGGCGATGGGTCTTTCCGCTCAACAACAACATTGGGAAACGCATCCTGCCTTCGGAGCAGGCAGTTCGTTTTTTTGAAGACTGCGGTATGCCGGTCACGCCGCAATTGATGGCTTTAAGCGGCGAATTCGCCAGCGGGCGCGATCGCGCCTTCTACAACGACCCTGCCCTGGAAGGCTATAGAACCTGGCTGTACCAAAAGGGGAAATCATGCTACATGAAGTATCTGCTCAGCGGCTTGCCCCGACATATCATCTCTGTCATCGGCGAGTTCGACTTCTTGATGAAATATAAAAAAGTCCAATCCGCACTTGTTCCGGGATATGATCCAATCATCCCGTTTTTTATGGAGGGTTTCGTTTATCCCGTGAATAGCGCCCTCCGGCTTTGGATTCTTATGACCCTTGTCGCATTATTTCTCCTCTGGCGGAGGCGGTGGCGGGATGAGCCGATTTGGGGCGTGTTTGTCATGCTTTGTCTTTTGATTTTTCCTCATCTTTTCGTCACCTGGTTCGGCGATGCAATGGCGCCGGAGCGTCATTCCTTGTCTGTCGGTTTGCAATTCGCCATCAGCGCGTGGATGATGATTCTTTTGTCCATTGACCGCTTGTTTAGCCGCATGACGCGCATGAACAGTTTGCCGTTATTCGCAGCGGGCGCGGGGACAGATCATCAAAAAGGGACATCGTAAGAAATGGCTCTTCGACTCGTCTCCATCATCACCCCCTCCTACAATCAGGCGCGCTACCTCGAGCAGACGCTTCGCTCCGTCCTCGAGCAGGATTACCCGCACATTGAGTACATCGTCATTGACGGCGCCTCCACCGACGGCTCGGTGGACCTCATCAAAAAATACGCCCGACGCCTGGCATACTGGGTCTCCGAAAAGGACAGCGGGCAGGCGGAAGCCATCAACAAGGGACTGGCGCGCGCCGCGGGCGAAATTGTCGCATGGCTGAATTCGGACGATTTCTACCTGCCCGGCGCAGTGACGGCGGCGGTCAAAGCCTTCGAAGCGCACCCCCAAGCGGGACTGATTTACGGCGATACGGTTGCCGTGGACGAAAAAGGCGAATTCATCCACTTCCCCCGTTACGCCCAATGGACGCTCGAAGACCTGCTCACCTTCCACATTCTCGGTCAGCCGGCTGTATTCATGCGCCGCAGCGTTCTGCTCGAAGCCGGCTTCCTCGACCCATCCTTTCACTTCCTCCTCGACCATCATCTCTGGATTCGCATGGCGGCTCTTGCGCCGATGGTCTACCTCCCCCAACGCTGGGCGGCGGGACGTTTTCACGAATCCGCCAAAAACGTGGCGCAGGCGGAAAGGTTCGGCGAAGAGGCGTTTCGCATTCTGGAGTGGGCGGAGCGTGATCCGCGTGTATCAGGTCCGTTGGCGCGAGTCAGCCGCCAGTCGCGCGCCGCCGCGTACCGCATCAACGCGCGTTACCTGCTCGACGCCGGTCATGCACGGGCGTCGTTCCGATCCTACCTGCAAAGTCTGTTCATCCATCCACAAACCGCCCTCGTCGAATGGAAGCGCATCCTCTTTGCCTTTCTGAGCCTGTTTGGGCTGGGAGCCTTGCACAAACACTACAACCGCTGGCGCAAGGCGCGCGCGCAAAAACGCGCGTTGTCTCACTCGAAAAAGAACGGGTAAACTTCAGGCTGATGGAAGACACCTCCCTCCTCGCTCCGAACCGCTGGGCGCTGGCGATTGTGCTGGCGCTTTTGTTCGGTTTGGGGCTGGGCATCCGCCTCACCGACCTGACCGACCTGCCGCTCGACTTTCACCCCACCCGTCAGTTATTCTCCGCCATCAAAGCGCGCGGCATGTATTACCAGACCGCAGACGTCCCCGCCTGGCAAAGGGATATTGCCCTGCGCGCCTACACGGCAGATGCCACCCTCGAGCCGCCCCTGCTCGATTCACTCGTTGCCGCCTCCTACCGCCTCTTCGGCGAACGCCTGTGGATTGCGCGGATTTACTCCTCCCTCTTCTGGCTCATCGGCGGGATTTTCCTCTTCCGGCTCGCCCGCGAATTTTTGACGCTCGACGAAGCGCTTCTTTCTCTGACCTTTTACCTGCTCCTGCCCTACGCAGTTTTCGCCAGCCGATCCTTTCAACCCGACCCGCTGATGGTCATGCTGATCCTGATTGGCTGGTGGGCGGCGGTGCGCTGGAGCCGTCAACTCACCTGGGGCTGGGCGCTTGCGGCGGGGCTTGCCGGCGGACTTGCCATCTTCGTCAAATTGACAGCGGTCTTCTTCGTGGCAGGCGGGTTTGCGGGGGCGGTATTGGCGCGGTATTCGTTCCGCCGGGCAGTGAGGACGCCGCAGGTGTGGGGCATGGCTGCGCTGACAGTTCTGCCCGGCGCGGCGTACACCTTCTACGGTGTGTATGTTGCCGGCTTTCTGGGTTCCGAATTTGGCGGGCGTTTCTTTCCCCAACTGCTGGTTGACCCCTTCTTCTACCTGCGCTGGGAAGGCAAGATTGCCGTCATTTTCGGGCATCTCGGTCTGGCGTTGACCCTGCTGGGGTTGTTGTTCCTCCGCACGCAGGAGAGCCGCGTCTTCCTCGTCTCAGCCTGGGCGGGCTATGTTCTCTTTGGCGCGGTTTTCAACTATCACATTGCCAGCCACGACTATTACAGCCTGCCGCTCGTGCCGCTGGCGGCGCTCTCGCTGGGGGCTTTGAGCGGGGTGACGGTTCGGGGGTTGGCGGAACAGGCTCAGAGGTCTGCAAAGAAGCGCTGGTTCGCCCGCCTGGCGTTGTTGTTCGTGGCAGTCCTGACCTTCTGGGATGTCCGCGTGCGCCTGCTGGAGGTGGATTACCGCCCGCAGGCGGCGTTTTGGGCGGAGGTGGGCGAGGCGCTGGCGCATCAGCCGTCGGTGATTGCCGTCACGCAGGATTATGGGTATCCGCTGGTGTATTGGGGCTGGCAACGGGTGACGTTGTGGCCCGAAGTGCGCAGCGAAGTCTTCGGCGCGCGCGGAGGCGACCTGGCAAGCCGTTTCGAGCGGCTGACGAAGGGCAAAATTTATTTCCTCGTGACCGATTTCGAGGAACTCAAGCGGCAGGCGGGGCTGGAGGAATATCTGCGTGAGCATTTTCCCGTCCATGCCAAGGGGGAGGGATATGTGATTTTTGATTTGACCCACCCGCTGAAACCCTGAAGCCGGCATCTCTGCATGGTATGATTTGGGCGTCATGAGCCAACCTCTCGTTTCCATCGTCACCCCTTCCTTCAATCAAGCGCGCTTCCTCGAGGCGACCATCCGCTCCGTGCTGGAGCAGGATTACCCCAACCTCGAATACATCATCGTGGACGGCGGCTCGACCGACGGCTCGGTGGACATCATTCGCAAGTATGCCCACCGCCTCGCCTGGTGGGTCTCCGAAGCGGACAAAGGACAGACCGACGCCATCAACAAAGGATTTGCGCGGGCGCGCGGCGAAATCCTCGCCTGGCTCAACTCCGACGACACCTACGAGCCGGGCGCGGTCTCTGCGGCGGTGAAATACTTTCAGGAACATCCCGATGTGGGGCTGGTTTATGGCGACGCGCATTTCATTGACGAAGCCGGGCGCGTCATCGGCAAATTCGCCGCCCGCCAGACCGATTACACGCGCCTGCGCCGCGGCTACGTCCACATCCCGCAGCAGGCGGCGTTCTTCCGCGCCGCCTTGTGGCGCGAGGTCGGTCCGCTCGACCCTGCGTTTTACTTCGCCATGGACTATGACCTGTGGGTGCGCCTCGCCGCCCGCGCCCCCATCCGCTACACCCCGCAGTTGTGGGCGAACTTCCGCCTGCACGCCAGCGGCAAGACCATCGCCGCCGACGACCGCTGTTGGCCCGAGATGATCCGCATCCACCGCCGCGACGGCGGCGGCTGGTTTGCGCCCATCGTGGCAAAATACTACCTGCGGAAAGCCGCCGCGCCCCTGCTCAACTGGCGGCGCAGACTCCAAATGCGGCGGTATCAATAAAACGCAGCAACGACTTTAGTCATTGTTTTATGACGATTGACATCGTCTACAGGTGCTCTTGTGAAAAATCGTCTCCTTGCCCCTCCCTCCGCCGAAGACCTCATTCA
>DAOUBY010000096.1:0-21152 GCA_034432325.1 Anaerolineales bacterium | reverse complement strand
GAGACGCGCCGCTTCTACCACGAACTGCTCGGCTTCGACGACATGGGGACGGCGCGCGGCTTCCGCATGGGCATGGTCTCAGCGGGCGGCTATCATCACCACATCGGCTACAACACCTGGCAGGGCGAGGGCGCGCCGCCGCCTCCGCCCGACGCCCTGGGGCTGAAACACATCTCATTCACCTTTGCCACGCCCGAAGCCTGGCAGAACTTCCTCGCCCGCCTCGAAGAACTCGAACTGCCCTTCAACCAGACCGAAGAGGGCATTTTGCTCACCGACCCTTCGCAGAACGCGGTGTTGTTCGAAAAACAGACCGGGACGCTCGAAAAATAAAAATCCCCACGAGATTGACGGACGCCTCTGCACCTTATTTCTGCGCAGAGGCGTCCCGCTTCTATTTCAGGACCTTCAGCAGATTCCTGCCCGCCGCGCCGCTGACCCCCCCTCCGCCGTGGACTCCGCTCCCGCACAGATACAGGTTGTCAATCGGCGTTTTGTGATTCGACCAGCCGGGAATCGGGCGCATGAACAGGAACTGGTCGAGCATGAGTTGACCGTGATTGAGGTCGCCTTCGGTGAGTCCGTAGGTGGTTTCCAAATCGAGAGGGGTGATAATACGGTAATTGGTAATTTGTGATTGGAGATTGGGGAAGTATTCCGCCAGCGTATCAATTGCCAGTTTTCCAACAGTTTCACGTTTCAAGTTCCATGTGTCATGTTTCAAGTGATACGGCGCATACTGAAAGTGAATGGAAACCACCTTGCCCATCGTCGTCACTTCGAGGTACGGTTTCTCTGAAATTTCGCCATACTTCGCCGCATCGTAAGCCTGTTCCAGATATTTGATGGAGGGGGCAACCGCCAGCGTTCCTTCTGGGATGCCATGATTGCCGTCGGTCAGCAGATGCACCTTCGCCGCCGAGCCGCGCATTTTGATGGATTGCACCTGCCAGACAAACTCCGGCGGCAGGTTGGGCGCGCCGACGAGTTCGAGGAAGGTCCGCTTTGGGTCAACGCCGGAGATGACGGCATCGGCAAAAATCTCCTCGCCGTTTTTCAAGACCACGCCCTTGCAGGTGTACGTGTCTATCAGGATGCGTTCCACTTCCGCTTCTGTGCGTATTTCGCCGCCGAAGGATTTCACGGCATTTGCCAGCGCTTGCGTGATTGCGCCAATACCCCCCGTTTTCTCTGAAAACGGGGGAAGATGGAGGGGGGTGAGATGCGCGAGCCCGCCGCGGTTCAGCCAGTTGTGGATGAGGGTGTAGCCGGTGCCTGCCTCCATGGGTCCCAGCGTGACGCCGTGGACGGCAAGCGAGGCAACCGCCGCGCGGACGGTTTCCGATTCGAAGTATTCTTCGAGCAGTTCCTGTGCGGTCATCGGCAGGGCGCGGATGAAGTTGAGCATGTCTTTTCTGCCTGCCAGCCGCAGTTCGAGCCCCAGTTCGAGCAAGCCGTAGCCTTCGCGCAGGTTGAAGTCTCTGGGGAGGCGCGGCATGAGGGTGTCGTAGGCGACATCGAGAATGTATGCCGCTTTGTCCATGAAGCGGACGAATTCGCCCCAGCGCGCCGCGTCCTTTTCGGAAAAGGGTTTGATGGCTTCGGCGGCTTGGAGGGGGTCGGCGGAGAGGACGAGGTGGGGGGACTCTGCCTGGAGGGAGATGAAGGGTTTTCGGACAGAGTCAGCCTGAAGTCCGTGTGAGGCGAGCTTGAGGTCTTTGAGGATGCCGGGGCGAAGCGTCCCGCCCGTCCAGACGGGGTCGTAGGCGGAGCCGTCGTCGAAGGTTTCGGTCACCACTGTGCCGCCAACGACAGCGCGGCGTTCGAGGACGAGGATTTTTTTGCCTCGTTTGGCGAGGTAAGCGGCGGCGACGAGACTGTTATGCCCCGCGCCGATGAGGATTGCGTCGTAGTGGATGGTTGCCATGAGGTGAATTATAAACTGCGGCTGTTTCCCATGGTGGGCAAGATCCAGTCATTCTCGTAGAACTCGCGCAGGATACGGTAATAATACAGCGCTTCTTTGTTTTGCAGGCGGTATCCCCAGTCTTTTTGGAGACGGTTGCGTTCGGCAATGAATTCGTGATCGGTGATTTTTTCAACTGCCTGCTGCGCAATCAATTCGGAGGATCCCGCGCCTTTGGAGAATTTTGCCTTGGGGCGGTTGACGATCTCCTGAGGCAGATCATCGGCGAAGGCTTGGCGCAGCAGGGCTTTGGGGACGCGTTCGTGGTGCAGTTTCCAGCCGGGGGGAAGGCTCATGGCGAAGGCGACAGACTTCACGTCCAGGAAGGGGACGCGGGCTTCCAGCCCGAATGCCATAGACATGCGGTCGGCGCGCTGGAGGTTGGTGTTGTGGAGCGCATTCGTAATGTGGAGCATTTCGTTCTGCAGCTCGTCGGGCGTTTCGTAACGTGCGAGGTAGTCGTAGCCCGCGAAGATTTCATCGGCGCCTTCGCCGGTGAGGATGACTTTGACATGTTCGGAGGCGAGTTTTGCCAGAAAATAATTGGGGATGGCGCTTCGCACCAACGCAGGATCGAAAGACTCGAGGTGATAGAGGACGTTCGGGAGCGCTTCGATCATATCCTGCGTGTTGTAGACATACTCGTGATGGATCGTGTCAAGATAACGGGACATTTGCCGCGCCGCCTCGAGGTCGGGACTTCCTTCGACGCCCACCGCAAACGAATGCAGGCGCTCGGTCTCTTCGCGCGCCAATGCGGTGACGATACTGCTGTCCAGCCCGCCGCTCAGGCTGACGCCCACCGGCACATCTGCAAGCAATCGTTTGTATACCGCGCTCCGCAGTGTGGATTTGATCTTTGGGATCGCGTCCGCTTCGGCGCCATCGAACGTACGGACGGTCTTTTCAAGTTGATAATATCTGTGCCAGCCAAGTCCCGAGTGATACCAATGTCCCGCAGGGAATTCCTGGATACGTTCGACGAGCCCGATGAGCGCTTTGATCTCGGAGGCAAAGAAAAATCTTTTACCGTCTGCGCTCCTGCCGTAATACAAGGGTTTTATGCCAAGCGGATCGCGCGCCATGAATATTTCGCCGTTGTGCTGGATGGCGAAGGCAAACATGCCGTCGAGAAGGCGGACGCATCTGGGTCCCATTTTGCGGTACAGATGGAGGATGACTTCGGTGTCGGAATGGGTTTTGACTCTCAGGTTGGAAAGGTGTTTCCGTTTTAGTTCTCGATAGTTATAGATCTCGCCGTTAAAGACGATGGAGGTTTCCCGATAGTTCATCGGTTGACGCCCGCCTTCCAGATCGAGGATGGCGAGACGGGTGTGACCCAGCGTTCCCGCCTGGACGTCAACAACGCCGTGCCCGTCGGGTCCGCGATGAGATATGCTGTCAATCATTTTCTTGACAAGGTGACTTGCCGGCTCTCGAAAAACGCCAGCGATTCCGCACATAAGATTTTCTCCTTTTGTATTTGATTTTTTATGGGGATGGCGTGGGGGTTATCAGCATCAGGTAGGTCTCAGGGACCCACCCGATGCGCCCTTCGTCATCCACGACTTCAACCCAGATCAGTCCGTTTACTTCCTGCCTGCCATATAACAAAGTAAGCATTTGTCCCGAGTGGAGCAAACCGATTACGGGACCGCCGGGGGTTTGGTACAACCGCATGGGCGGGAGTTGGGTATTCATCGCCTGCGCCAGTCCGGGGGTGGGGGTGTAGGTGGCAGGCAGCGTCGGAGTAGGGGTTGCAGATGGAACCGAGGTGGGCGTGAGGCTGGGTCCCGGCGTTACAGTGGGAGTGGGCGTGTTTGTGGGGGGCGGGGTTGGGGTTGGAGTGAAGGTGGGCGGTACAAGAGGGTCGAATTGTTCCGCAAGAACTTGATTGACTTTCAACGAGACCGGCTGCTGAAGGTTCGTTGCAATCGTTTTCTGGAGCTCGGTGACCTGTTCGTAGCGGAGCGGCGTGTTCGTGCGAATGGTGATGACCATATCCAGTCTGTTCTGGATGTGCTGCACCTTGAGATCGATCAAGTCCGAGCCGTTCATGCGCGAAACTTCTGTGGTAACCACTTCATTGATTCTGCGATTCCCATTCGCCTCATTGAAGAATTTGATGCTATAAAAGGAAAGCGGGATGAGCAGAACCAGGGTGAGAGAAGCCGAACTGACCAGTGTGCGCGTGATGATGCGGTCATAGGCGTGTCGGTGGGGAATGAACCCTTGAATGAAGAAGACCACCGCGGCGGCAAAGGCAATCGTGACCGCATTTGTAGCAAATAACAACGCCGCCCCGCCTGCCACATCAGGGCGTTCAAGGGCAATGCCGATGCCAATAACGCAAAGCGGCGGCATCAAAGCGGTTGCGATGGCGACCCCCGGCAATGCCGCCGAGATCTTTGGGCGCGTCATGGCATAGGCGGCAGCCAGCCCTCCCGCCAGCGCAATGACAAAGTCAATGGGCGAGGGATGGGTACGGGAGATAACCTCCTCAGGAAGTTCTTGCAGTACGACGAACGGAAGGTGCCGATTTACAACCGTCATCAGCGCAGACAGCAAAATTGCCAGCACTGCGCCGCGTAAAAGCGCAGAAAGCGCGGATTCCACCAGCCTGGCGTTGCCCATGATGGAGCCAAGCCCCAGCCCGATGATCGGCGACATCAACGGGGCAACCAGCATCGCGCCAATGATGACGGCAGGCGAGTTGGTCACCAACCCCATCGTGGCGATGCTGCAAGAAAGCACCACCAGCAGGAAAAAGTCGAAGCCAGGCGAGGCGCTATCGGTGATTTCATCCACGATCTCCTTTTTTTCCTGGTCGGTGGGTGGATGAATATATTTTTTCAGCCGCTGCAGTATGTTCATAAATCAATCTATTGCTCCTTCCTGGACAAAACGAGTAAGTTCGCTGACGCTCCATTGCGCCAACCCCAATTTCTCTACGGTGCGCCCGCGCCGCCAGTAGTCAGTGCTGTGGATGATGCTCCCGATGCGGATGATGCTCTCCATGCCGCGCACCGAGACGCCGTAGCGGTTGCCCAGCGAGGCAATGGGGACGAGGCTCATGGGGATGTCTTCGAAGAGGTAGCGGTGGTTGAGGGTGGGCGGGGCTTTGATGCCGTAGTAGCCCGGCTGGTTGTGAATGGCTTCGTGCAGGTCGGCGCCGCTGGCGTCGTAGGCGAGTTTGAGCCACTCCAGGGCGGTGCGGGCGCGAATGCCCAGCGCGGAGGCGACGGTGACGCGCTCGCGGTCGAGCACTTCGAGCACGCGCGCCACCGAGGGGGTGACGCCGTCAATGTAGAACTGGTAATCGCCGTGTGTGGCTTCGATCCAGCCGGCGTTGAGCAGGGTGAGGGCGGGATGGAAGATGGCGCCCATGTTGTTCAAACTGGTATGCAGGACGTCAATGCCGTCGAAGAATTGAGGGTAGGCGTCCTTGATCGCATCCAACACGAGTTGCGTGCGGGTGGCAGGCAGAGCCGCCAGCGGCAGCGCCTCCTTGACGCGGAAGATGCGCGCCGCGGCGGGACCGTCGGAGCGGGAGGCATAGATGAAGGTTTCCGCCTCGGCGATGGTGACATCTGCCGTGCAGCCTGAGTCGCGCAGGACTTTCGAGACTTCCAGCGCGCCGCAGGTGCGGCCAGGGTGCAGGAGAATGATCTGCCCGTTCACAAGATGAGGCGCCATTTTTGCGGCAACTTCGGTATGCGCTGAGGAAGGCACGACGACCATGATGACTTCCACGCCCCGGATCGCTTCTTCCATGTTGTCGGTAACCAGCGCCAGTTTGCCGAACCCGTGCGGGACGCTCTCGTCTCCGTCCAGTTCGATGCCGCCGCGTTTTTTGATGACCTCGATGTGGCTCATGGTGCGGTTGTACAGCGAGACCTTGAATCCCATCAGGGCGAGGTGCGCCGCCATTGCCTTCCCGCCATGACCTGCGCCTACGACTGCAAAGTTGTTTGCCATGCTGCCTCCTTTAGGACTTACGCAAAATTTTGCGTAGAGTGCGTTCTTCAACGCGCTGGAAAGATAATTGACGTTAGAGAACGCCGATTAGGCGTAAGTCCTGCTTATGAATTTTGTAGGTTTAATTGCGATATCCGCTTGCGTTCGGGGATCGGGTTGCCTTTCTCGTCCACAACCACGCTCGCGCCGTTGACGATGCCCGTCCGCACTGCGCCGCGCCCGAATTTGTTGTTGCGCAGTTGCGGGGCGTCGAGCAAGCCCGAGGTGACGGCGCGGGTGAGGGTCGCAGGATCCGTAAGCGGGTCGGAGGAAGAAGCGGAGAGACCCCGAATTGCATCCAGCAGAAGGTTTGCATCCCTGACCAATTCCCGGCGGCGTTTGGTAATCGCCTTGTCTGCGGTCATATCGGGCGCGCCCATTGCATTCTCGATGACGCGGCGGACGATCTTGCTGGCTTCGATAACGTCGTCTGCGGTGGCGGCATGATGCGCCTCGGTATGACCGACGATGTGATAGATGTGCGGCTTGAGCGCCATTTGCAGATAGGTGGCGGCGGCGAGATGTCCGCGTGCGGCGCTGGGGTCGAGCGGATGCGAGAGCAAGCCAATGCGCGTTTGCTTCCAAATGCGAAAGCCCTCACCACCAGCCCCTCTCCCATCGTGGGCGAGGGGAGAAATCATGTCCATCACCGCCAGCATCTTCGCCAGGTCCATTGCGTCCGAAAGCCCGGGCGGGCTGTTGAACATGAGTTGTGCGATGTAATCCTTCACGCCAAAGGCGCGCGCGTTGTACGCCGAAAGATACGCCGAGACAACGAACGTGACATCCGACGAATCGCGCATGCCCCAGTGATGCGGTTCGTTGAGCTCAACAGGGATGTTGTGTTCCCCATACCACTGCATCACGCGTTGATGCTCGCGGATCGAACCCTCCAGGTCCCACGGTCCGCGCCCGTCCATCTGATTGAACCAGAACAATGGGATGGCGCACCAGGCGATGTTGATGGTCTCCACGTACATCTCGGCAAGTTGAATGAAATCATCCGTACCGGAATAGGTGCGCAGAAGAGGATGGTTTCCCCGCCTGCTTGCCCGATACAAGGCGCGGTAATCTTCCGCCGAGCGCACAGGCACGCCGCCTGCGCCCTTGCGGCGCTGGTCCTGCCGTTCGGGATGAAAGAAATTTTCCTGCGCGTCCTGGTCAATGCCCAGCGAGATCACGTCCAACGCCCCCGCCTCGGCGATCTTTTCGATGCCTGCAATGGTTTTCTCCATCGTTGGCAGACCGAAGTGGTGACGCAAAATCGGATAGGGGGATTTCCACTTAATGCGCTCGACGGTGGATTGCGGAAAATCCGCTTCGGACTTCACCGACGCTTGATCCCCCTTCAGATAACTCAACACCTCCTCGACCTGTTCGCTCCCATCGAAGACCCGCTCGAAGAAGCCGATCTTCTCGACGCGCTCCGCGACGGGAGGCGTTCCTCCAAACGCAAAACGGACTCCTCGTTCATGCAGTTCAGAAGCGGCTTCGGCAAATTCACCGAGCAAGCGCTCGCCCGTTTCCGGCGTCAGCCGATACGAGACGCCCACCATGTCGGCTTTTTCGCGCCTGGCGGCTTTGATCACCTCGTCAATCGGCACGGCAGGACCGAGGAACACCGTGCGCCAGCCAGCCGCTTCAGCAAGACGCAAAAAGTTCGTCACGCCCGCCACGTGGACACATTCACCCAATGCTGCGGCAACGATTGTCTTTTGTTTCTTCATTCATCTTCTCCTTTCTCTCTGCTTCCCCCCTGAAAAGAATGCCGAGCCCCGCAAATTTTTATACCATAAAAATCAAGGATTTCCAGCCTTCCCGCAACAAGGAACGGCGAACTTTTCAACACGTAAACAAAAAATCGCTCCGATTTCTCGGAGCGATTGACAATTCATTGAAAATATCCCAGCGCCAGCCTCAGGCGTTCCTCCACGTCATCCGGCGCGTCCTTCGGGATGGCTTGGATCGCCGCCTGCGCCTCGACCACCGAGTAGCCCAGCGCGGTCAGCGCGGCGAGGACTTCGCTGTCTTTGTCGGACATGGCGGCGACTCTCGCGAGCGCGTCGGTTGGCTTGAGTTTATCCTTCAAGTGGAGCGCCATCTTTTGGGCGGTCTTCTTGCCCACGCCGGGGACGCGGCTCAACAGATCGGCTTCGTCGGCGAAGACGGCGCGCTGTACGGCATCAGGGCTCAGGGTGGAGAGGACGGAGAGCGCCACTTTGGGACCGACGCCGTCCACGCCGAGCAGGAGGGTGAAGAGTTCGCGGTCCGCCTGGGATTCAAAGCCGTAGAGCGTCAGCGCATCTTCGCGGACGATGAGGTGGGTGAACAAAAACGCCGCTTCCCCCGCTTTGAGTTTGGCGCGCAAAGGCGCAGGGACGAAGACCCTCAGCCCCACCCCGCCCACTTCGAGGATGAGGGCGTTTTCTTCGATTTGTGTAACTTCGCCGCGCAGGGTTGCAATCATGGGTTCAATTTAACCACAGATGAACATGGATGTACACAGATGGAGTGACGAACATGTTGAATTGCGCTTTGGGAGTCTTCCAAGTTCATCTGCTTTGATCTGTGGTGAATCAATACCTCTTCGTGTTCAAGTGCGTGATGGCGACCGCCAGGGCGTCGGCGGCGTCGTCGGGTTTGGGGATGGAGTCGAGTTGGAGCAGGGCGCGCACCATTTCCTGCACCTGGCGTTTGTCCGCGCCGCCGTAACCGGCGACGGCATTTTTGATTTCTTTCGGGGTGTATTCGAAGGTTTCGACTCCCGCCTGTTGCAGAGCGAGCATGACCACGCCGCGCGCCTGTCCCACAGCGAGGGCGGTGGTCACGTTGCGGGAGAAGAAAAGTTTTTCGACGGCGGCGGTATCGGGCTGATGGGTTTGAAGGAGGGCGCGCAATCCGTCGTAGAGCATCGCCAGCCGCGCGGGGGCGGAGGCGTCCTTTGGAGTGGAGATAATGCCAAAGGAAACAGCGATCAGTTCCCCGTCGGGCAGGAGGCGCACGAGGCCGTAGCCGGTCGTCGCCGTGCCGGGGTCAATTCCAAGTGCGAGGGTCATGTTGTTAAATAGACTTCGGAAGTCCTGGAGACTTCCGAAGTCTGATTAGGCGGTTTCGAGTGCGGCGAGGGCTTCGTCGGTCACCTTGAGGTTGGAGTAGACGTTCTGCACGTCGTCGAGTTCTTCGATGGCTTCGAGCGCCTTCAACACGCTGACCGTTTCTTCGGGCGTGAGTTCGATTTCCTGTTTGGGGGTGTAGCGCAGTTCCGCTTCAGTGGGTTGAACGCCCGCCTTGTGCAGGGCATCGGCAATCACCTTGAAGGATTCGACGGGCGCAAGGATTTCAATCGTGCCGTCGTCTTCCAGCACGTCGTTGGCGCCCGCTTCGATGCCGAGTTCGAACGCCTTGTCGTAACTCATCGCGCTGGAGGGGAAGGAGAAGTATGCGATGCGGTCGAACTGCCAGGCAACCGAGCCGAGTTCGCCCATGTTGCCGCCCGCCTTGGTGAGGGCATGACGCAGGTCCGAGACGGTGCGGTTGCGGTTGTCGGTGACGGCTTCGATCATCACCGCCACGCCGTGACCGACATAACCTTCATAGGTGATGGATTCGAACGCCGCGCCGTCCTTATCCTCGCCCGTGCCGCGTTTGATGGCGCGCTCGATGTTTTCCTTGGGCATGTTTTCGGAGCGGGCTTTATCCACCGCGAGGCGCAGGCGGAAGTTGGCGTCGGGGTCGCCGCCTTCGCGGGCGGCAATGGTAATTTCACGGGCAAGGCGCGTAAAAAGCGCGCCGCGTTTTGCGTCCGCCGCGCCTTTTTTGCGCTTGATGGTGGACCACTTTGAATGACCAGACATGGGAACTCCTTGCTAAACCACTATCGTGGGAAATTTCTCGTCGAGTGCGCCGATTATACCATCACACAAAAAAGCCCACGCCCATCGCCTTCGGTCCCGCGTGGACGACGATGGCGGGCGGCAGTTCGTAAATGGGGATGTGGGCGGCGTTGACCTTCGACTTCAATTCCTCGACCAGAGACTCCGCTTCCTTCTCCGCCTCGACTTGGATCACACACAAATGAGCCTCATCCCCGCCCCGGCATTCCTCCGCCGTCACCTCGACGAGACGCGCCAACGCGCGCTTCTTTGTCCTCTGTTGTTCGAACGGCTCGACCTGCCCATCCTTGACCTGCAAAATCGGTTTGATCTCCAGCAGTTCCGCCAGCAGTCTCTTCGCCCCGCCGATGCGTCCTCCTTTGGCGAGGTATTCGAGCGTATCCACCACGAAGTACAGCCTGCCGCGCGGAATCAAATCGTTGAGTCTGGCGACGATCTCATCTGCGGAGGCGCCCGCCTTCGCCATGTCATCCGCCGTGAGCACCAGCGAACCAAGGTTGCACGAGATGGTGAGCGTATCCACCACGCGCACATCCAGCCCTGGGAATTCCAGCGCGGCGGTCTGCGCCGAGCGGACGGTTCCGCTGGCTTTGCCTGTCGGCGCAACGACGACCACGCTCTCGCCGCGTTTCTTTGCCTCTTCGAAGATCGGGTGGTACAGATGCGGCTCGGGCGCGGAGGTCTTGGGCAGGGTGGGCAGCGCCTTCAGTTTTTGCAGGAATGCGGGGGTGTCCAGCTCGGAATCGTCGTGATATGCCTCGTCCCCAAAGATGACAATTTGCGGAATGCAGGGAATTCCGCGTTCTGCGAGCAGCCGCTTCGGCAATCCGCAGGTGGTATCGGCGACAATGATGGTCATAAGAGCCTCCTTGGGTAACCATTGTAGCCCGGCTTGCCCCTGAAAACAAACTGCCAAAAGAACCCAAAATCATGTTACAAAATTCGGGAGCGGCTTGCGCCTGATTTGCTAAACAAAAAAAAAAAAAAACGAACCTTGTATAATTTGACTGTGCAGTTTGAGAAGAGACTCGTGCATGAACGAGCCAACCCCTAAAAAACCAATTACCGTTTTACTCGCAGACGATCATCCCGCCACGCGGGCGGGTATTCGCGCCATCCTCCAGGAAACGACAGACATTCAAGTCATCGGCGAAGCGGAAACCGGATTTCAGGTGCAGGAAATGGTGGCAGAACTGCGCCCGAACATTCTCCTGCTCGATCTTGTCATGCCGGGACCCACGCCCGCGCAACTTGAAAAATTGAAAAGTCTCATAAAACAATCGCTTTTGGGCGCACGAAACATCTTCCAGTTTGGTTTTTCAGCAGACACTCAAGCAGGCACAATGTTTGTGGGTATTTTGCGCCAAAGAAAGGAACTTAAACAACATGAAGCCGAAAGCCATCGCGTTCTTCTTGATCCTGGTTTCAATTTCCGCCTGCCGCCCTGATCAAGCCATTTCTCCTACTCCTCAAATCACCTCAACTCCCACCGGAGAAGACGAAGTTCATCCTGAATTACAGAACATCCCTGTATATCCGGATACGAAAGGCTGGAGGAAGGGGATGCCAGGCGTTGATCTGCCGCCGGGATATGAAGTTTACTCCTACGAGGCGCGGACAGATCTTAAGACGCTGCTGGATTTCTACAAAGAGAGTATGCCGCGCGGCGGCTGGGAATTATTCGAAGAGGCAGAAACAAAAATCGGAAACAGAAAAGGCATCACTCTGCTTTTCTCCAAAGAGGGAACTATTGCACAATTGGAAATCATACAATGGACCACCGCCTCCTGGCTGGTTTCCGTGAATTTTTATGATGACCCTTAAAAAGGTGTTCCCAGACTGCGCCCATACGTCCGATGCGTCTTATAAAAATCAATCCCAAAGTTTTCCATCTCGCGCTGCATGTTCCCGTTCTCCACGCCGATCTGCACCACCTCGGCGTGACGGTAACGTCCGCTTTCGCTTACGGACTTGAACATCTCGCTGTATAAAATAGCCGTCCCACCGGAGCCGCGGTATTCGGGAAGCAAGCCCGCGCCGTTGATGTTGATCCAATCCGTGCGGCGGAGTTCGCAGAGCAGGGTCAGCCAGCCGAAGGGGAAGAGGCGTCCGCGCGTTTTTTGGAGTGCGGCGGAAATATCGGGATAAGCGAACAGGAAACCGACCACCTTTTCTTTGTGCATCACCATCTTGATCAACTTCGGGTCTGCCAGCCAGATGAGCTGGTTCGCCATCGTATCCACTTCCTCGTCCGTGAGCGGGACAGTCCCCTCCGTGCCACCAAGGGAATTATTGTAGAGTTCCTTGAGATGCGGGACGAGCGCGCGCAAGTCCGTGCGGGTGTTACAGCGCAGGATGTGAAGCCCGCGGCGCTGGGCAAGACGTTCAGCCAGTTGATGGATGCGCGGCGGGAATTGGACGCCGGTTCCCAAATACCCCGAAACTGACTCTCCCACCTTGAAAAATCCCTGCGCCTCGACCAGCTCCACGTAATAGGCGGGGTTGTAGGGCAAGCCAAAGGCGGGACGGTGCTCGAAGCCTTTCACCAGCAAGCCGAAACCGTCCAGCGGGGTGAATCCCTTTGGACCGGCAATTTGAGTCAGTCCGCGCGAGCGCGCCCAGTCGAAGGCGGCGTTGAAGAGCGCGGTCGCGGCTTCGAGGTTGTTTTCACACTCGAAGAGGTAGAAGAAGGCGGTCTTTGTCTTGTTGAAGTCGTTGTAACGGCGGTTGTCGAGCACGGCGAGCCTGCCAACGGGACGTGTTCCCGCGTAAGCGAGAAAGAATGAGGCGTGGGAATGCTGATAGAAGGGGAACCGCTTCGGGTCCAGACGGAGGCGCTCGTCCGTTTGCAGGGGCGGCACCCATTGAGGGATGTCCCGATAGATGGAAAAAGGCAGGGCGAGAAAATCCCGCACCTGCCTTTTGTTTGTGAGATCGAGTTGTATGATATTCATGCGGCGCAAAATTAATTTTGCGTCACAGCGCCCGCGCGCGTTCGGCCATTTGCGCGCGCAGGTCTGCCGTGTCGCGGTCAATGGTGAAGAGCGCGCCGAGGTAGAAGAGGAAGCACAACCCCCACGCCACAACGCAGATGAGCAGGATGGCGGTCTTGAGGTCAATGGCGTCGGCAATGAGCCCGGTGAGGATGGGCGCAAACGCCGCGCCGCCGTTCTCGATGAAGTATTCCACCGCCTGCGCCGTGGAGCGCACCTCCGGCACGGTGACATCGTACACGGTGGCAATGACGTTGGCGGAGGAAAGCGGCATGAAGACGGCAGTCAGGCACATGAAGATGAAGAACTGCGTGCGGGCTTCGATGGGGGTGTTGAGCGCCAGCGAAATGAAGATGGCGCCCAAGGCAACCCCCGCGCTGGAGACGAGGATGCGTCCCTTTTTGGTGCGCTTGAAGGCAAAGTCGCCGAGTGCGCCGCCGATGAAGTATCCGCTGGCAAGGATGAGGATGACGGGCGCCATCGTGAGCAGGATGCTGTTGGCGTCGTAGCCGCGCTCGCGCTCGAGGTAGGCAAAAAAGAAGTACGTGATGACGTTCCACGGGAAGACGCCCGCAAAACCCTGCAGGAAGATGAACCACATGGTGCGCTTGCGGAAGATCTGCGCCGCCTCTGCCCACGAGAACTTGAAGGTCTGCATTTCCGCCATGTTTTCGAACTCGGGTTCGGCTTTGCCGCGCGGCATTTCTTTCACGCCGAAGAAGATGAACAGGGCAATGACCAGTCCCAGCGAGCCTGTGATGAAGAACACCGAACGCCAGCCGC
Organism: Anaerolineales bacterium; assembly: GCA_034432325.1. GTDB lineage: Bacteria > Chloroflexota > Anaerolineae > Anaerolineales > Villigracilaceae > Defluviilinea. Next base: position 7,500 of record DAOUBY010000096.1, on the reverse strand, counting down.
CAATCATCGGCGCAACCATGAGCGCCAAAATCATGCCGACCAGGTAGCCGAGGGGCTGAGCCAACTGCAAAAGCCCGTACACCTTGCCGCGCAGGTTCGGACCGAAATAGTCTGCCACCAGCGTGTACAAGCCGGGGTAGGAGGAATCGTCAATGCCGGTGGAGGCGCGGGTGGCGAGAAAAACGCCAAAGTTGCGGGCGAGCGCGTTCAACCAGGTCGTCGCCCCCCAAATGAACGAAGCCAGTGAGAGCAGTTTGGCGCGCGCGAAGCGGTCATAGAGATACCCCCAAATCGGATACAAAATCGTGGCGACGATCAGCGCCCCCGAATTGACCAGCCCCCATTGGGTGTTGCTGATCCCAAAATCATTCGTAATCTGCACCTGCAGAGAACCGATCATCAACTTGTCGGTCTGATGCAGAAGCATGAAGAAAAAGAACACAACAACGACGAACCAGCGGTAGCGTGAATGTTCTCTGGACATGAGCGCCTCGGCTTGGGATTTTGGAGTGGCGGTTTTCGATTGCGGAACGATTGCGCCGATTATACTGCCTTGTCCGCATCTTCCGAAATGATTTCCTGCGCCAGTTTTTTGAGTTCATCAGCGTCTTCGACCTTCGCCGAGGCAAAATACTGCTCCAGCAGGTCGAGCGGACTCATACTGCTGATCACCCGTCCCTCGGGGATGCGCACCCGCGCCTCGCTCTGCGGACGTTTGACCAGATGAAACTCGAACGCATCCTTTGCATGTTTGCGCAGCGCCGATTCGTCAATCAGCGCATCCAACTCACGGGGATATTCGACAATCAGCCGGACAATCGCCCCCGACATCTTCTTCGGCAGGGCATCCATCAACACCCCGCTCACGTTCTCACTGGACCGTAGAACTGCCCGCCGCTCAACGAACGGGCGCGTCCCCTCGATCTTTTTCCACTCGACCCGCGCCGCGCCGCGCGTCACTTCCGCAATGACGAAGAACTTGTCGTCTTTTGCTTCGCCAAAATCCACACGCTCGATGGAGCCGGGATAAATCACCGGCGGATGACTGCCCTCGTTCACATCCTGCGGCTTGTGAATGTGACCCATCGCCACATAATCGAGCCGCCTGTCTTTCACCAGCGCCGTCGGCAGGACGAGGTCGCTGCCCAGCATGACCATCCGCTCCGCGCCGAACGTTGCCCCTTCCACGGAGGCATGGGCGGTGAGGATGAGGGGTAGAGTCGGATCGGCTTCATTGATCCAGCCTTCGGCGAGGTCCGAGATGCGGGCTTCGAGGCTGGAAAAGACCTCGCTGGTATCCGCGGCGCTCATCTCGAGGGTTGCCATCAATCCCGAGCGCGAAATCCACGGCATGGCAATGACTTGGACAGGCACGTCCCACAAATCGGCGGGTTTCAGGAATTGCGGCTTGTCCAGCACTCTGACGAACGGCACTTGCAGGGTGTCGAACTCCTGAATGGCGTGCGCCCGCCCGACGGCAGGCGAGAGGTCGTGATTTCCCACCAAAAGCAGAGTGGGGATTTTCGCCTGAGAGAGGCGGACGATGCGTTTGCCCCATTCGCGCTGGAAGGTGGGAGCGGGGGAGCGATCTTTGTAGGCGTCGCCGGCAAAGATGACCATGTCCACACGTTCGGCGATTGCCGCGTCCACAATGGTATCGAGCGATTTGAGGAAGTCGAGGACGCGCAGAGGCAGCCCCGTTTCGGGGTCGTGGCGTCCGTAGTTTGCCATGTCTATGTGGGCGTCGGCGAAGTGGAGGAGTTTCATAAAAGCCCCCTCAATTTCTGCGCTTTATTTCTGTAAGTTTCTTGAAATCTACAAGGTCTTTTGGTCTTCCGCTTGCTTTTTTGTTTTTCTTGAGGTTTTCCAGATCAATCAAGTTGACCTCAACGCCATCCAGTTCATCCACGATCCGCGCTCGATAGCACTCATCAAACTCCACTCCAGAAATTGATGTTGTAATTTCCAGGCGCACAGGAGGCATACCCATGCGAATGATTTTCTTTTCTTGCAGGAATAGATCGGCGTTTAGATCAGGATGGTCGAACCCAAATGCTTTCAAAACATTCACCATCTTTTTTGCATTGTCAGGATGGATGGCAATCCAAATATCCATATCGCCGGTGGAACGGACATAGCCATGATAGTTGACGGCATACGCTCCGATCAACAGGTACCGAACTTCATGTTCTTTCAGCAATTTCAAAAATTCTCTGAAGTCTGGCGGTAGTCGGATCGTAGCCATAAACGATTTGCCTTAATGTTTCCAGCGCATCCAATCGTTCGTAGGGAGTCCTGGAAAGCCAATATTCCACTTCGTCGCCATCGGCTTCATCCAAGGATACGACTGAAAATGCCGTTCGGTCTATGCGGGGGAATTGCTCGCTCATAAATTAAGTATAGCACATGCAGCATCGTCCACCCGGCATGGCTATCCTTTACGGTTGAACGCCCAAATCCTGAAGCGCTTGAATGGCGGGCGCCCAGTTGGGGTGGAGGCGGAGCGCTTCGCGGTAGTCGGCGATGGCGCCGGGGGTGTCGCCAATCATGTATTTGGCGCGTCCGCGCCAGTAGAGGCTCTCCTCGAGGGTCGGCTTGGCGATGGTCTCGGTGAGGGTCACATCCGCGAGGTTGGCGACATCGAGGTAGCGCCCGCTGTAAAAGTACGCCCAATAGGGACCCGTCTGATACCACATCATGCGGTAGGGACGCTGGACATCGTCCTTGCCAAGCGAATTGTAGATGGCAAACGCCCGGTCGTAGGCAACGGCGGCGTCGGCATATTGTTGAAGGGCAACATGGCTCGTCCCTTTGGCGAACCAGGCGAAGAATTGTTCGATGCCGCTGGTGGTGAGGATGTTTTCCTCGGCATGGGCGAGCGCGCTCTGCGCCGCCTGCATCGGGTCGGCATACGGACCGAGGACCTGCATCAACTCGCTCTCGCGCTCGGGCTGGTACACCACGATGAAGAGATTGTCGAAGGAAAGCCAGGCTTCCGGCGCCATGAACGTTTCATATTTAATACGAAAGTTGGGACCGTCGTTCCAGGTATCCTGCACGATGAGTTCGCCGCGGGCATCGTCGTAGCCGGTGACGAACTGGTAATGTCCCAGCCAGGCAACTTTGCCGGTGTAATCCTTCTCGTAATATCCCTTTTCGGCAATGAAGGGAAAGCCGGCGGCAAGCAGGCGTTTTGCCAGTTGGATGTCGCCGCCTAAGCGGTAGAGGGCGCGGAATTCGGTCTCGTCGTTGACGAAGTCCACCATTTCATACGGCATGACGTTGACATCAGACTTGCCCTGCTGAATGAAGTCCAGTTTGGGGTCTTGCACGCCGGGTTTGATGGCTTTGGCAATCACGTCGCGGTTGCCGTTCCAGCCGACGAAGTTGAGCGCCATGCTCAGGTTGGCGGGACCGCAATAGTTCCAGCGGTTTCGCTGGTCTTCGTAGCGGAAGCCGGTCAGGTTGACAGAGGCAGGCAGGGGCGTGGGGGTGACCGTCGGCGAGGGGGTGGGACCGGGCGTGGGGGGGAGAGTCGGCGTGAGGGTGGGGGGAGGCGTTTGAGTCGCGGATGTCCCGCTGAGCGGTTCGGTTTGACCCGAGGGCTGGAAGACCGCCTCTTCCGGCGGTTTGATCCAATACTTGATGTCGGATTGCAGTGCTTCGAGGCGCGGCATGACGCGCGAATAGACGGGCGGCAGAGAAAAGAACAGGATGCCCAGCAGGAGGGCAATCGGGAGACTCCATATACGGTTAAAACGACGGTTCATGCGGAGGATTATACTTGTTTGCGGCGAGCCAGGATGAAAAGAAGGTAAGTGCAGGCTTCGCCCGCGCAGGGGAATCTAAATCTAATTGCGGGCAATGCGGGGAGCGCGCGGCAGGCAGATGGTAAAAGCGGTTCCAACCCCCACTTTGCTCTTGACTTCGATGCGCCCGTTGTGTCCTTGAATGATTTGTTTGCAGATGGAAAGACCGAGCCCGGTGCCGGAGGCTTTGCCTTCGTGTTCACGCACGCGGTAGAACTTTTGGAAGAGGTGCGGGAGCGAGTCTTCGGGGATGCCCAAGCCGGTATCCTGCACGGTGACGGAAATTTCCGCGTCGGTGAAGTTGCCGGTGATGATGACGGAGCCGTTCGGGCGGTTGTATTTGATGGCGTTGCTCAACAGGTTGAGGAGCACCTGCTTGATTTTGTCGCGGTCGGCTTCCATGAGGGGCATATCAGATGGCACATCCACGCGGATTTGGATGTTCATCTCCTGCGCCTTGGTCATCATCACGTCGCGCACTTCGTAGATGAGGTCTGCCGAACTGAAGCGCGTCTTGCGGAACTGCACGCGTCCCGATTCGAGGCGCGCCAGGTCGAGGAAGGAGGATGCCAGCGCGTTCAGGCGCAGGGTTTCGTTGTGAATGTTGGTGACGATCTGGTCGCGTTGTTCGCGCGACATTTCGGGGCGCAGCAAAAGGTAGGTGGCGGTGCTGAGCGAAGCCAGCGGCGTGCGCAGTTCGTGGACGAATTCGGCAATCAGGTCGGATTGTTGGAAGAGGCGCGCGTTCTCGATGGCAACCGCCGCCTGCGCTCCCAGCACGGTGAGCATGGATTCGTCGGGGTCGGTGAAGCGCCCGCGCTTTTTGTTGATGACTTCCAGCACGCCCACCACTTTGTTCTTGGTAATCAGCGGAATGCCCAGCAGGGAACGGGTGGCGTAACCGACGGTCTGCTCGATGTCGCTGAAGAAGCGTTTGTCTTTGTGCACGTCGTCAATGCGCACGGGCTGGCGGTTGGTGACGATCCAGCCGGCGATGCTTTTGTCGAGCGGGACGATGAGGCCGCGCATGGTGGGTTCGTCTATGTTGGTGGCGACCTGAAAGTAGAGTTGACGCGCTGTGTCGTCGTAGAGCAGGATCGAGGCGGCTTCGGCGTGGGTGATGTCGGCGGAGGCGCGCACGATGTCGTTCAACAGCGTGTCCAGGTCGAGGGTCGAGGCGAGGTCGCGGGCGATTTCGATCAGGCGCAGGTAACTATCGAGGGTGCGGGTTTTTATCTCAGCCATGGAGCGCTCGTCTTGCAATCTCAGGGATGATCGAAGCGACATCGTCCATGATGACGACATCGGCTCGAACGTTGATGTAGGTGGGCGAGTTGTTGATGACAACCAGATGCGCGCCGCGATCCACCGCCTGCATGGGAAGCCCCGCCACCGGCAGCACCTCCAGCGAGGAGCCGGCGACCACCATCAGGTCGCAGCTGCGCGCTTCCTTTTGCGCTTCGAACCACGCCGACTGCGGCAACTGTTCCCCAAACAGAATCACATCTGGTTTCAAAACTCCGCCGCAGTGCGGGCAAAGCGGAATTGACCCTTCTGCGACGAATCGATTCAGATAGGCGGCAGACTCGAACTTTCTGTAACAATGGGTGCATGAGAGGGTTTGCAATGTGCCGTGCAACTCGATGACGCGCCGTGAACCAGCCTTCTGGTGCAGCATGTCAATGTTTTGGGTGAGGATTGCCCGCGTCATGCCTGCCCGTTCCAGTTCGGCAAGCGCCAGATGTGCGGCGTTTGGCTGGGCGTTGAAGATTTGCCCCGCCAGCGGACGGAACCATTGGAAGAATCGTTCGGGGTGGGTGCGGAACGTGCTGAGCGACGCCACTTCCATCGGTTCGTCGCGCGACCATAAACCTGTACCTTCGGAACGGAAATCGGGAATGCCCGAGGGTGTGGAAATGCCCGCCCCGCTCAACACGACTGCACGCCGGGCGCCGCGGAACAGCGCCGCCGCGTCCTCGAGCGCAGTTGCGGTGACACGGGGGGCGGGTTTCATCTGGGCAATGCCTCTCGCTCCGTGATGAAATCCACCAGTTTGCCGATCTGCCGCGCCGTCAGGCTCTCTGGCTGGCAGAGCACCGCAGGGGTTTGCAGCCGCGTGGCTTGCGTAAACAGTTCGGGCGCAGGGGTCAGTGTGCCGATGAGTTCATAGTCGAGTTTGTTTTGCACGATGCTGGAAGGCAGCTGCGTATCTGAACGGATGCGGTTGTTCAACACCACGTTGATACTGCGCTTGTTGACTCCCAGCGCGGCAATGTCTTCGATCAGCGCTTTGGTGTGGATGATGGTGTTCGGCACGCCCTCCAGCAGGATCAGGACTTCGTTGCATTTGGGAAGGACTTTGGTGGCAAACGGCTGAATGCCCACGCCCAAATCGAGCACCACAAAGCGGGCGAGCCCGCTCAAGCCGGCAACCAGGGCTTCGTAATTTGCCACCTGGCTGATGAGATGCATATCCCTGGGGCGGTCGGAAGCAAGTAAAAGGTCCAGCCCCGAACCGTGATGGACGAGCGTCTCGCGAATTTTGTCGCGCGTAATATCGCTCACGCGGCTCAGGCTGAGCAGGTCCACCAGTCCCTTGGAGGCGGTGATTCCCAACTCCAGCGCCAGCGACCCCTGCCCCGGCAGCATCTCGGCGAGGATGACCTCGCTCTTCGTCTTGTTCAACAAACCCGCCGCCAGGTTGACGGCGAGGGTGGTGATCCCCAGCCCGCCGCGCGCGCCCAGAACGCCGATCACATATCCGCGCCCTTCTTCGGCGGCTTCCACGGCGGCTTTTTTTCTTTTCTCGCCGGCGCGGGCAAGCAAAGTCTTCACACGCGCCTGCAATTCGGAGGGATGGGTGGGCTTGGTCAAATAGTCGTTCACCCCCGCTTCAAACCCAATGACCTTATCGTCCAACTGCGATTTGGCGGTAAACATCAGGATGGGCGTTTCGGCTGTGGAGGGATTCTGCCGCAGGCGGCGCGTGACCTCATAGCCGTCAATGTCGGGCATCATCACATCGAGCAGAATCAGATCCGGGTCCTCTTCGAACGCCTTTTCCAGCCCCTGCTGACCGTTGGTTGCCGCGCTGATCTGGTATCCCTGGCGTTGAAGCATCAACCCCACCAGGCGCAGGGTGTCGAGGTCGTCGTCTACAATGAGGATCTTTTCAGCCATAAAGTGTCATCCTTGCCATTTCTCTCAACAGTCTAGCATAAAGCCGTCATGAGGGCAAGCCGAAGCGCATTGCAAGTATGCTATAATGTTTTCGCACGAAGGGAATTCCCGCCGTTTGGGGATGACAGGCTTCGACGGAAGAGGCTGGTCCCGGAATGCGAGCCGAGAGGCGCCGAACTCGTAAACTCAGCGCAAAAAATCAAGTGCCAACCGCACTCCCTACGCCGCTATGCCTCTCGCCGCGTAAGCGATGAGAACATGACGGCTGCGGCGCTTTGACGCCGCACGTCCGCCGGCGCCCATCCCTGCCGGGCGACGGGCCGGGCGAGACAAAGGCGGGGTGCCGCGCACGACGCCGCTAACTGCGCGAAAGATCAGCGGCTGGTTGCAGAGTGTTCTGGTCGGACGAGACCTCTGCGATGACACGCCTTACGGCACTCGACCGACTACGCTCGTAGATTTCCGAGGGTCGAATCTTTCGGACCCGGGTTCAATTCCCGGCATCTCCACT
>DAOUBY010000095.1:0-4874 GCA_034432325.1 Anaerolineales bacterium | reverse complement strand
AGATCACAAAAACCCTGCGTAACTTGCGCTCTCTAGCGCAAATTCGGCGGTAGAGACCGCCAAATACGCGCTTTCGTGAAGTACTGAATTTTAGAGACGAAAGGCAAGAGTGAAAAGCGATTTTAAGATGACCAGCGAGCAGGTACAAGCCCGCGTGCCCGTGACGGTCTTTCACGTTGGCGGGTGGCTGGATGCGCAGAGCGAACCGCTTTTTTTGGAGGCGGCGCGCTCGGCGTATGAAGCAGGGACGCGTTATTTGTTGATCGAAATGAGCGAACTCGATACGCTCACCAGCGCCGGCATGCGCGCCATTCAGAAGGTGTATCAGATGTTCACGCCGGCAGATGATCCGCACAAAACGGCGCGTCTCAAACTGTGCAGCGCCTCACCGCAGATTTACAACGTGCTGGGGATTACCGGTTTTTTACAGAACCTTCCCATGTACGAGAGTCTTGAAACGGCGCTGGAGACGTTTGGCGAAAAATAGACTTTATCTGCAATAAGGCTCCGTTCTCTTTTGCAGCGAATTTTCGCGAATTTCCCGAAGAAAATTCGCTGCATTCGTGCCATTCGATGCGGAGTTGATTATTACAAATAATGCAAAGGTTCGCCTCCAGGGGTGAGCCTTTGCTGTTATGTCAGGTAATCTGCCATCCTGCTGCAACCCGCACAGCACAAAGTAAGATAGAATCAAAGCGCCTGCGGGGGCAGGTGTGGGTTGATTATGTTTCAATTGCATCCCTACTCCATCGTGCTGGCGTTCTCCGCCATAGCAATATTGATTGTTCTCGTCGTTGCCTGGAACCGAACGGCGCCGGGCGCGCTTGCGTTGAAAGGTATGCTGCTGGGGATGTTCATTTGGGCGGGAGCGTATGCGCTCACCTGGCTGGTGACGCCGCTGGAGCAGAAGATTTTCTGGTTGAAGGTAATGTACGCGGGGGTGGTTTCGGTACCGGCGTTTTTCCTGCTCTTTGCCCTGACCATCACACACCGCGAAAAATGGATTACCTTTCGGAATTTTCTTTTGCTCTCCATCGAGCCCGTTCTGGTCCTGGCGATCGTCTGGATCGAGCCGCGATTCTTATTCCAATCCATCCATGCCTCTGTTGGGAATGGCTATGCCGTTATGGAAATCGAGCGCGGCGGGTTGTTCTGGTTCAATCTTGCGTACTCGTATCTGCTCATTCTGTTGGGGCTGGCGCTTCTGGCGGCAAGTTATCGTCAGGCAAACACCTTCTTCAAGATGCAATACCTGATGATTATGCTCGGGTCGGTCGTCCCGTTCCTCTTCAGCGCCTTTACACATCTGCGAAGCGGCGCATCTGCCGAGCCCGATTACACGCCCATGACGTTTGGAATCGCCGGGAGCATTTATGCCTACGCCATCTTTCGACACAAGTTGATGGACCTGGTTCCTTTTGCGCGCAGTCACCTCATCGAAAAAATGAGCGACGGCTTGATAGTGATTGACACACAGGGGCGCATTGTGGATATCAACCCTGCCATGGAAAACTTTTTGAATGCCAACCCTGCTTCCTTTCTGGGAAAACATGTCTCGGGCATTCTGAGCATTTGGAACGAGCATCTGGATTATCTGATGAACGGTTCGGAAACCCGCACCGAAATGAGACTTCCCCACAAACCATCGCGCTATTTGGAATTGCGGGTGACGCCTCTTTACGACGACGATCAAACCCTGAGCGGACGCATCATCGTCTTCCGCGACATCACCGACCGCAAGGAAGTGGAAAAAGACCTGCGTCACGCCATGGACCGGATGCAAACCCAGTTAATCGAAATCGGCTTGCTTCAAAGCCAGTTACGAGAACAGGCAATCCGCGATGCGTTGACCAATCTCTTCAACCGCCGCTACCTCGAGGAGACGCTCGAACGCGAACTGGCGCGCGCCGCCCGCGAAGTCTATCCGTTATGCCTTGTGATGATGGACATTGACCACTTCAAAGATGTGAACGACACCTACGGTCACGAAGCGGGCGATTTCGTCCTCAAAACGCTGGCAGAAGCAGTGACCCGTCAGAGCCGTCAGGGAGATTTCGTCTGCCGCTATGGAGGGGAGGAGTTTGTGCTGGTGATGCCCAATATCAACCTGGAGTTTGCCAAAGAGCGGGTTGGTGCTTTACACCGCTCGATTTCATCGCTATACATTCCTTTTGGTCGCTTCAACCTCAATGTCACGGTTTCGATGGGCGTCTCCGCTTTCCCTTTGCACGGCGAAAGGAAGGAAGACCTCCTGCGCGCGGCAGACCGGGCGCTCTATGCCGCCAAACACGCCGGGCGCAACCGCGTAATGGTGTATCGCGAGTTGGAGAAAAGGGAAGAATAGCCGTATGCAGGAGAAGGGGGTGAAATGTTCTAATCCAATTTTCAGCATTGGGTAATCTCGGTGTAAGAAAGTTTTCATAGAATGGGGACATCAGAACCCCGAATTACCTCTTCTTTACAGCCTTAGTTCAGGTTAGGACTTACGCATAATCGGCGTTCTCTAACGCCAATTACCTGCCCTGCGCGTTGGAGAACGCACTCTACGCAAGGTTTTGCGTAAATTCCACAGGTGAAACTATGACCAGCAAATTCAAATCTGTCCCCGTCAAATCATCGGAGATTACGCCGTATTCGGTGTACCTGTCGCGGCGGGAGTTTCTCAAAGCCGCGGGCATTGTGAGCGGATCTGCGCTGCTCGCAGCGTGCGCGCCGGCCTTCGTGACTGATTCAGCCGTCCCTGAGTCCGATGCGCCGTCCGCCGCTTCCGGTCTGACCGACGAGTTGGGCGATCCCGCCAATTCGTTCGATGACATCACCCATTACAACAACTATTACGAGTTCACCACCGACAAGCAAGGGGTTGCGCGGCTGGCAGAAAAGTTCAACCCCAAACCTTGGACAGTGGAGGTGTACGGGCTGGTCAACAAACCGAAGACGTATGGCATCGAAGACCTGCTCAGCCGCTTCACGCAGGAGGAGCGCATTTACCGCCTGCGCTGCGTGGAGGCGTGGAGCATGGTCATCCCGTGGACGGGGTTCACGCTGGCAAGCCTGCTGAAGGAAGTGGAACCGACCTCGGACGCAAAATACGTGCGCTTCGAAACGGTCTATCGCCCCGAAGAGATGCCCGGACAAAAGAGCCCGTTCTACCCCTGGCCCTACCAGGAGGGACTGCGGCTCGATGAAGCCATGCACGACCTGACCATCCTTGCCACAGGTTTATACGGACAGCCCATGCCCAATCAGAACGGCGCGCCGATCCGCCTTGTTGTGCCGTGGAAGTATGGATTCAAATCCATCAAGTCCATCACAAAGATCGAACTGGTGGCGGAACAGCCGGACACCCTCTGGAGCATGGTGGGACCGAACGAATACGGCTTCTACTCCAACGTCAACCCCGATGTGCCGCATCCGCGCTGGTCGCAGGCGACGGAGCGCCGCATCGGCGAGTTTGGACGCCGCCCGACGCTGATGTTCAACGGCTATGCCGAAGAAGTGGCGCATCTGTACGATGGCATGGATTTGAGCGTATATTATTAGGAACATGTCGGTGCGAGGGTGAGACGCGACAGCGTCGAAATCCCGAAGCAATCTCAGAATTGCAGGTTGGATGAAATTGCTTCGCTTACGCTCGCAATGACATGAATTCATCATGAAAAAACTCTTCTCCCGCTATCCCCCCCTTCAGGTCGCCGTGCATGTGTATGCGTGGTCTGCGCTGGTCATTCTCATCTTCCAGTTCTTCACCCATAACCTGACCGCCAACCCCATTCAGGCGCTGGAACAGCGCACGGGGCGTCATGCCATCACTTTGCTGGTTCTATCGCTGGCATGCTCGCCGCTCAACACGCTCTTCAAGTGGAACGAACCCCTCAAACGCCGCCGCGCGCTGGGTCTGTATGCGTTCATGTACGCCGTCATCCACGTGCTTATCTTTTTGCACCTCGATTACGGGCTGGCGTGGAGTCTCATTGTCCAAACGATCTTCGAAAAACCCTTCATCATCGTGGGCGTGATTTCCTTCCTCCTGCTGATTCCCCTCGCCTGGACGTCCTTCGACATCTGGAAAAAACGCCTCGGCAAAACCTGGAAGCGCCTCCACCAGACGGTTTACATCATCGCACCGCTGGTCGTACTGCATTACGCCTGGAGCAAAAAAGGAAACTTCTTCGCCTTGCAGGGAGAGATCATCCGCCCGCTGATGTATGGACTGGTCGTCGTCCTGCTCTTAATCCTGCGCATCCCGCAGGTGCGGAAGGCTGCCGCCTCGCTGCGGGACCGAATCCTGCCTCTGCTTCGAAAACGGACTCCACACCCCAGCCCTTTGCCCTGACAGTTTTAGAAAATCCCTCGAAGAAACAACAACAGCCCCACAATCGCCAGCGGAATGCCCACGATGGCGCCGACAACCGTCAGGCTGACCAGCGCGCCGACGATCATCAGCACAATGCCGAGGATCATCGCAACCAGCCGCCCGGTCATTTCGACGATAAGGGCGAGCAGTTTCCAGATGGCGGCGAAGGGCAGCAGATACCAGGGGATGCGTTTTTCTTGTGCGCTCATTTCTGCCTCCAAAATCAAAGTGTACAATATCATACGTTTTTCTGTCTCTTAAGTTGCCGCCGGAGGGCGCATGTTATAATGCCCGGCATGCCGACAAAACCCACCCGAAAGAAAAAAATCGAAGAAGAACCGCTCATCGAGGCGGAGTTTGCCGATGAGCCGGAAACCAGCCAGCCAGAAACTTTCACCTTCAAAGCCAGCCACTTTTACGCTGTCCTGACGGTCTTTGCCTTTGCCGCAGGGCTGCTCCTGGGATATGTGGTCTGGGGATTTGCCCCAGCCGAGAAAAGCCCGGTGACCGCCGCCCA
>DAOUBY010000094.1:0-18735 GCA_034432325.1 Anaerolineales bacterium | reverse complement strand
AGCCCGGCTAGCGCGTGGCGCTTGAAGCGCCAAGGTCGGAGTGACGGGTTGCGGGTTAACAAGTGAATAGCGGTTTGATTTTGCTCATCGGGGCGTGGCGCAGCCCGGCTAGCGCGCTTGCATGGGGTGCAAGAGGTCGGAGGTTCAAATCCTCTCGCCCCGACAGGAAAAGAGGCTCTCGGAAGAGGGTCTCTTTTTGTTTGGCTGGCGCGTGGCGCAGGAGCGCCAAGGTCGGACGCTGCGCGCAAATCCTCTCGCCCCGACAGGATGCGCGCATTGGCGTTGGATGGGTAACCGGCTTTCTCCTGCAGCGGCGGACACGTTAGAGAACGTGTCCTACGCGTTTTTTTGTTAGAGAACGTGTGTCCTGCGTGGTTTTGCTGTGAGTACACGGGTAACATCAGTCACTTAATTCTTTGTGATAATCCTGCTTGCAATCCCTCCTTCCTTCGAGTATCCTTGACGCCGGGAGTGGTTAGGTCCCGGTGGGCTTCCTGGTCTTCAAAACCTGTGGCGGGTCGCGTTGCGAGCCGCGGTGGGTTCGACTCCCATCCACTCCCGCCTATTTTTTTGCTGAGCAGCCTTGCTCTCCTCAAAGGTGTTTCATGTCACTGCCCGATTTGGAAATTTTGAACAACTACGTCTCCCGCGTCTTTCGCTTCGAAGATGTCACAAGCGGCGACCCGGGCAAATGGCTCGTCCGTTATCGCGGACATTTCCTCAGCGGCGATACGGCGTCTGCGTATGATCAACTGGCAGAGTGGGTGCGACCGTATGGTCTCACGCCGCTGTTTCGCAGGGAAGGGGAGGTGGAAGTCGTGTATCTGACTCAGACTCCCCCCATCCCTCAACCGAACACGCGCCTCTATGTTCATGTGATCCTGTTCGTCCTTACCGTCTTCAGCATGTTGTTGATGGGGGTGGACGTGCCGCCCGAAGCCGCGCCGTCGAACGGCTCCTTCCCGCTGACGCTTTTGCTCAAGAACATCTTCACCGGCTGGCCCTTTGCCCTGAGCATGATGGGCATCCTGCTTGCTCACGAAATGGGACATTACCTCGCCTGCCGTTACTATGGCGTCCCGGCGACGCTGCCGTTCTTCATCCCTGCGCCGCTGATCAGCCCGTTGGGAACGCTGGGCGCGTTCATTGCCATGCGCGGCATCCCGAAGAACAAGCGCATCCTGTTCGATGTGGGGGTGGCGGGACCGATTGCCGGGCTGGTGATTGCCATTCCGGTGCTGTTTTTGGGGCTTTCCCTCTCCCCGCTGGGACCCATCGAGCAGTTGCCGGGCGGTTCTTCCGGCTTTTTGGAAGGCAACTCGCTCTTCTACCTCTTCGCCAAATTTGTGGTCTTCGGGAAATTGCTCCCCGAACCTGCAAGTTTCAATGGAATGTCGCCCGCTTTGTACTGGCTGCGTTATTTTCTTTCCGGTCAGCCCATCCCCTTCAACGGGTTGGATGTGCAACTCCACTCGGTGGCGCTGGCAGGCTGGGCGGGTTTGCTGGTGACCGCGCTCAACCTCGTCCCCGTCGGCACGCTGGACGGCGGACACGTAGCATACGGTCTCTTTGGCGAGAAGGCGCGGCGCATCTTCCCGATTGCCATGGGCGCGCTGATTGCGCTGATGTTCCTGCCCGCCCTGCTGACCTTCTCCTTCAGTTCGTTCAATTTCAGTTGGCTGTTGTGGGTGTTCATCCTGTTCTGGCTGGGCAACGTCCGCACCCAGCCGCTGGACGACATTACGCCGCTCGATCCCTCCCGCCGCGCGCTCGGTTTCTTCATGTTATTGGTCTTCATCCTGCTCTTCACGCCGATTCCAATGGTGGCGTATTAACTTCCGCATAAGAGAGTGTTTTGTAAATGGGGATTGACCGCAGATGAACACGGATGAACACTGATTCTGAAGAAAAACGAGATGAAATTACTTTGTAAATCCAATTTATCTGTGTTCATCTATGGTTGGAACATGAATTTCAAAACACTCTCTTACGGCGAGGGCGTCGCCGTCGGCGGGGTGTAGTTCACATCATACACGGTTAAATCGGAAAACGTAACGCTGACCGGCGTGTCGCCTGCGCCTTTCACAAACACGCCGAATGCGCCGGCGGGGGAACTGGGGTCGCTGATGCTGAACTGATAGCGCCCGTTGAGAAAGAGGCGCATTTCGCTGCCTGCCGCCCATACCCCAATGCGCACTTCGCCCGGCGCGCCGGGCGGCGCATCTCCGCTGGCGACGGGTGGCTGCATCGTCAGCCGCACGTTGTTCCGAATCCGCTCGGCGGAGACCAGCGCGCTGCAGGTCAGCGTGAAGCGGTAGAACGCGCTGCCGCTGGAGCGGATGATGACGCCGTAACTGTCTTCTCCGCGGCACAGGCTGGGGCGCGCGGTGATTTCTGCGTAGAAATTTCCCAGGGTCGCCTCGCGGTTCATGCTGGCGAGATATACGCCCGGCTCGGCGACGAGCGTGAGCCGGTTGCGGCTGACGGCGGCGCTCGCCTGCGCGGACGAGGCGGTGTCCCAGGCGGAGGCGTTCGAGAAGTCGTCGCTCAGCACGAGCGCTCCCACGCCAGGGCTCATCTCCGGCGTGGCGGTGGGGGTGGGGAAAACTTTCAGCGTAGGTGTGGCTGAAGGCGGGAACCAGACCACAGTCGGGGAGGGAGGCGGTGTGCCGGAGGGTTGGGGCGTTTCGGCGGCGGGCGCCGGCTCGAAGGTGAGGCAGGCGCTCAGGAGGAAAAGTCCGCTGAATAAAAAAGAAGAAAGAATACGTCGCATGGAATGATGACAATCTTCGTGATGATTTTGTTTCGTCGTGTTGTACAATAGTCACAAGCATTCTACCGCGTAATGCGGAAACTTCACGGCTCACAAGGAGATTCTATGACCGAAAAACTTGTGCTGGTGACCGGCGCCTGCGGCGAGATCGGACAGGCGCTGGTGCAGGAGTTGGCGAAACGGGGCGGCTATAAAATTGTGACGGCAGATCTGGCTCCGCTGCCGGAGAGCATTCGGGGCATGTCGGCGGAACATGCGCAGGGCGATTTGGTGTACCGCATCAAAACCTTTTACGATTACGATTTCGATTTGATTTTCCACCTGGCGGCTTCGCTTTCTTCCAAAGCCGAGGTGGCGAGCGAGGAAGCGCACCGCATCAACGTGGAAGGGACGATGCAACTGCTGATGATGGCGGCGTATCGTTCGGAAAAATATCACAAGTCGGTGAAGTTTCTCTTTCCGAGTTCGATTGCCGCTTATGGCATGCCCGACCTGACGACCAAGCGGGCGGCGGGCGCGGTGAAAGAGGACGAGTACAACATGCCGCACACCATGTATGGCTGTAATAAACTGTACTGCGAAAAGTTGGGGATTTACTACAGCCGCTACTACGGGCAAAAGCATCTGGACGAAAACCCGCCTCATTTTCTGGACTTTCGGGCGATTCGCTTCCCCGGCCTGATCTCCGCTTTTACCGTTCCCAGCGGCGGGACGAGCGACTACGGTCCGGAGATGCTGCACGCCGCCGCGCAGGGGAAGCCCTATTCCTGCTTCGTGCGCGAGGATACGAAGATTTCCTTCATGGCGATGCCCGATGCGATCAAGTCCCTGCTGATGCTGCTGGATGTGCCGCGTGAACAACTGCGGCATCAGGTCTTCAACATTGCCGCCTTTGCCATCACGGCAGGCGAATTCCGTGACCGCGCGCTGAAGGCGTTCCCCAGCGCCAAAATCACCTTCGAGCCGAATCCGCGCCGCCAGGGAATTGTGGATTCCTGGCCCGAAGACGTGGACGACTCCCGCGCCCGCACCGAATGGGGCTGGAAGCCCGATTACGACGTGAACCGCTTCTTCGACGAATACTTCCTGCCTCAGATTCGGAAACGGTACGGGAAGTAGAAAACGAACGTCCCGAAGGGTCGAACCGCAGAACCTTCGGGACGTTTTCGTTTCATCATCCAAACGTTTCGTTCAGCCAGTCCAAAAATCCCTTTTCCTTCGGTTTGGCGGCCGTCCCCAGCGACTTTGCCAGTTTTTCGAACAACTCGCGCTGTTCTTTGGTCAATTTCGTCGGCACTTCCACGTTGACGATGACCAATTGGTCGCCGCGGTCTTTCCGCCGCAGGTAGGGCACGCCCTTGCCTTTGAGCGTGAAGACTTTGCCGGGTTGAGTGCCCGGCGGGATTCTCAGCGTTTCGACGCCGTCCAGCGTTGGCACTTCGACTTCCGCGCCCAGCGTTGCCTGCGCCACGTTGATGTCTATGTTCAGGATGATGTCATTCTCCCGCCGCTTGAAGAACTTGTGCGGCGCGACTTCCAGAATGAGGAACAAATTGCCGTTCGGTCCGCCATAGACGCCGGGACCGCCCTCGCCTGCCAGGCGGATCTGCGTGCCGCGATCCACCCCGGCGGGAATCTGCACCTTTTTGATGACGGTTTTCCGCTCCAGCCCTCCGCCGCGGCAGGTTTTGCAGGGCGTGGAGATAATCTCCCCGCGACCGTTGCAGGAGGGGCAGGTGGTGGTTTGTACCATCTGACCGAGAAAGGTTTGCCGCACCTGCCGTACTTCACCCTGACCGTTGCAGGTGGAACAGCGCACCGGTGAAGTGCCCGGCTCTGCGCCCGAGCCGTTACAGCGCGAACAAACCTCCTCGCGCTGAAACTCGATTTCCTTCTCGACGCCGAAGACCGCCTCTTCGAAGGTCAGGTTAACCTGCATTTGCAGGTCGCGTCCGCGGCGCGGCGAGCGGCGGGAACTCCTGCCGGTGGAAAAGCCAAAACTGCCGAAGAGTTCCTCGAACAGATCGCCGAAGTCCACGGTGTAATCGTGGAAGCCGCCCATGTTGCCCAGTCCTTCCCTGCCAAAGCGGTCATAGCGGGCGCGCTTTTCGCGGTCCGAAAGTACACCGTACGCCTCGTTGATTTCCTTGAATTTCTCCTCGGCGCCCGGTTCCTTGTTCACGTCGGGGTGATACTGACGGGCAAGTTTGCGGAACGCGGCTTTGATTTCGTCTTCGCTGGCGTTCCGTTCCACACCGAGGACATCGTAGTAATCGCGGTTGCTCATAACGCGTTGAAAGTCGAAAGTCAAAGGTCTCTGGTCTTTCGACGATTGACCTTTGCCTCGAATTACTCCTTGACTTCTCCGTCCACAACCTCGGGACCGTCGTCATTGGAGGATGAACCCGCTTCGCCCCCGCCCGAAGAGGGGTTCTGCTCATAGACGCTGACGCCAATCTTTTGCACCGCCTGCCCGAGCGCTTCCGCCGCGGCTTTGATGACGGCAGCGTCATCGCCTTCCGCCGCTTTTTTCACCTCTGTCACCTTCGTCTCCACCTCGCGCTTCACATCCGCCGGCACTTTATCGCCAAACTCGCGCAGCGCCTTCTCTGCGGCGTAGACGGTGTTATCGGCATGGTTGCGCGCTTCGATGAGTTCCCTGCGCTTGCGGTCTTCTTCGGCGTGCGCCTCGGCGTCTTTGCGCATCTTTTCGATTTCGGCTTCGCTCAACCCGGAAGATGCCGTGATGGTGATATGCTGGGAGCGTCCCGTCGCCTTATCCTGCGCGGTGACTTTGAGGATGCCGTTGGCGTCAATGTCGAACGTCACCTCGATTTGAGGCACGCCGCGCGGCGCAGGCGGAATGCCGTCCAGGATGAATTTGCCCAGCGACTTGTTATCCGCCGCCATCGGGCGTTCGCCCTGCAGGACGTGAATCTCCACCTGGGTCTGATTGTCGGTGGCGGTGGAGAAAATTTGACTCTTGCGGGTGGGGATGGTGGTGTTGCGTTCGATTTGCGGCGTGGCAACCCCGCCCAGGGTTTCAATCGAAAGCGTCAGGGGGGTGACATCGAGCAGGAGGATGTCCTTCACCTCGCCGCCCAGCACGCCCGCTTGAATCGCCGCCCCAATGGCGACCACCTCATCGGGGTTCACGCCTTTGTGCGGCTCTTTGCCGAAGAACGCGCGGACGCGATCCTGAATCGCGGGCATGCGCGTCATGCCGCCCACCAGCACCACCTCGTCAATGTCGCCGGCGGTCAGGTTGGCGTCTGCCAGGGCTTGTTTGACGGGGGCAATCGTCCGGTCAACCAGATCCGCCGTCAACTGTTCCAGTTTGGCGCGGCTGAGAGTCATCACCAGGTGCTTCGGTCCGCTGGCGTCTGCGGTGAGATACGGCAGGTTGATCTCGGTCTGCATGGTGGTCGAAAGTTCGATCTTCGCCTTTTCGGCGGCTTCCTTCAGCCTTTGCAATGCCTGGCGGTCGTTGTGCAGGTCAATGCCGTTGTCCTTCTTGAACTGCTCGATGAGGTAATCCATGATGCGCAGATCGAAGTCGTCGCCGCCGAGGAAGGTATCGCCGCTGGTGGAGCGCACCTGGAACACGCCGTCGCCCACCTCCAAAATCGAAACGTCGAACGTGCCTCCGCCGAGGTCGTAGACTGCGATAATCTCGTTCTTCTTTTTATCGAGACCATACGCCAGCGATGAAGCGGTCGGCTCATTGATGATGCGCAGGACTTCCAGCCCGGCAATCTTGCCCGCGTCCTTGGTGGCGTTGCGCTGGGCGTCGTTGAAGTACGCCGGCACAGTGATAACCGCCTGCGTGACCGGCTCGCCCAAATACGCCTCGGCGTCGCGCTTGAGTTTGGCGAGAATCATTGCCGAAATCTCGGGCGGAGAATATTCCTTGCCGCCCAGTTCCACGCGCACGTCGCCGTTGGGCGCTTCGCGCACGGCATAAGGTACGCGTTTCTTTGTGCGCTCCACTTCGGGGTCGTCTGCTTTGCGCCCCATGAAGCGTTTTACCGAGAAAATCGTATTCTGCGGATTGGTGATCGCCTGGTTGCGCGCCACGCGCCCGACAAGCCGTTCGTTGTTTTTATTAACCGCCACAACCGAGGGCACCAGCCGCTCGCCCTCCGCCGAGGGAATGACAACCGGTTCGCCGCCCTGCATCACTGCCGCAACCGAGTTGGTCGTGCCGAGGTCAATGCCGATAATTTTTGCCATGATTACTCCTTTGAAAATTGGTAAGCAGTAAACGGTAAATGGTAATTACCAACCACCAGTTACCAATGTCTCTTTATTGCGCCACCCTCACCAGGGCAGGGCGAATGACATGATCGCCGAGCATGTAACCGTTCCGCACGACCTCGATCACGTGTCCGCTTTCGAAATCCTCGTTGTGCTCGCTCGAAATCGCCTCATGGAAGTTCGGGTCGAACGCCGCGCCTTCCGCTTCGATGCGTTTCACGCCCTCGCTTTCGAGCGTGGTTTGGAATTTTCGCACAATCAACGCAATGCCCTCCGCCCAGGCATCGTTTGCCGGGCGGTTTTGCAGGGCGCGTTCCAGGTCGTCCAGCACGGGCAGAATGCGCTTGATGATGTCGCCCTTCATGTGCAGGCGCATGGTCTCGTTATCGCGTTCGAGGCGCTTCTTGTAATTCTGGAATTCCGCCTGGGAACGCATCCAGGAATCCTTGTATTCGGACGCCTTCGCTTCGGCTTCCTCGACTTGCTTCTTCAGCGCCTCGACCTCCGCCTGAGCCTGTCCGCCAGCCTCAGCCTCTGCCACCGCTTCGGCTGGAGTCTCGCTCATGTTTTCTTCGGCTTCATGTTCTTTGTGGTGTTTTTTCTTTTCGGTCATACGTTCACTCTCAAGATAAGGGATTCGATGTTCGAGGATCGAGCATCGTTATGATTCGCTGGCAATGGTGTCGTTCACCAAATCGCTCAACAAGCCTGCCACAAACCGCACGGTGGGAATGGTGCGCGCATACGACATGCGCATTGGTCCCAGCACGCCCAGCGCGCCGGTTGCCAGCCCGGGCACGCCGTAGCGCGCAATGACCATCGAACATTGGCGCAATTCTTCCCACACGCCTTCTCCGCCAATCAACACCTGCAGCCCCCCCACGTTGCCGCCTGCAATGGTGCGGTCGAGGAGGTCTTTCAGCGTGGCTGGCTCGCCAAAGAGTTTCAAGGCGCGGCGGGCTTCCTCTTTTTCGATGAATTCCGGTTCGGTCAGGACATTGCTCAAGCCGTCGGTGTAAATTTCACCGGAGACCCGTTCGGCGCTGCGGCGCATATCCTGCAGAATGAGGGTCAGGATGTCGCGGTCGAGCGCGTCGGAGCGGGCCGGGAGGGCGGTCATGGCGTCTATGGTGAGACCAGCCAAAAGGGCGTTGAGACGCGCCGCCGTCTGGCTGAGACGCTCTTGTGAGACCGGTTCCGCCAGCGTCAAAATCTGCTGACTGACCTCGCCTCCCACCAGCACCAGCACCATCAGCACCTGCCGCCCCTGGGTGGAGATGAGTTCGACATGCTTGAATTTGACCTGTTCGATGTGCGGCGCAGTGACCACCGATACGCCCTGCGACTGGTGAGCAAGGATGGACGCCGCCAGCGTCATCCACTGGTTCATATCTGCGCCCGATTGGTGAAATTGATGCGAGATGGTGCGTTGAACCGTTTCGGGCAGAACCGCCTGATCCATCATCTGACTGACGAAATAGCGGTACCCCGCCTCGGTGGGGACGCGTCCTGCCGACGTGTGCGGCTGACGCAGATACCCCATTTCGGTGAGCGCCGCCATCTCGTTGCGGATGGTGGCGGGGGAGAGTTTCAGGTGGTAATGCTCCACCAACCGCTTCGAGCCAACCGGCTGGGCGGATTCGATGTGATCGCGGACGATCAACAGGAGCAGGGTCTTTTGGCGTTCGGTCAGGTCTGTCATGGCTTCACATAGTTAGCACTCTCGGTTTGAGAGTGCTAACGGCTCGGAAATAATAATATCATGCAAAAAAGTTTATAGTCAATAAGAGGAGTATAAGAAACGTGAGTTCGGTATAAGGGTTGAATTCAGAAATGCGCTGTAGAGACGCTGAGTTCGCAGAGATTTTTGGTTTTCTCTGCGTTCTCCGCGTCTCGGCGGTTATCCCACATTGAGGTTAAGAAACTTCAATTCCTGCCGCGCGGCGAGGGGAGGAATCGGCAGGTAAGGCTGTTGCTGTATAATGAGCAAAACTTTTCATCACGGAGTACCCATGTACAAACTTGTTTTGGTCCGTCACGGGCAAAGCGTTTGGAATCTCGAAAACCGCTTCACAGGCTGGACGGATGTCGGTCTGACCGACCTGGGCAGAGCGGAAGCGCAGGAAGCGGGGAAACTCTTGAAGCAGGAAGGCTATGTGTTCGATGCGGCGTTTACTTCCGTTTTGCGGCGCGCCATTCATACCTTGTGGATCATTTTGCAGGAAATGAATCTCGAGTGGATTCCCGTCACGAACGCCTGGCAGTTGAACGAGCGTCATTACGGCGCTTTGCAGGGGTTGAACAAAGCCGAGATGGCGAAGAAGTTCGGCGAGGAACAGGTGAAGATCTGGAGACGCAGTTACGACGTGCCGCCTCCCGCCCTGGACTGGAACGACGAGCGCCACCCCCGCTTCGATCCCCGCTACGCATCCCTGCCGCCCGAACAATTGCCCGCCACCGAATCGCTCAAGATTACGCTGGAACGTGTTCTGCCCTACTGGCATTCGACACTGGTCCCCGCCATTCAATCCGGCAAGCGCGTCATCATTGCGGCGCATGGAAACAGCATCCGCGCGCTGGTGAAGTACCTCGATAACATCTCGGACGCCGAGATTACCGAATTGAACATCCCCACGGGCTTGCCGCTCGTCTATGAACTGGGCGCAGATATGAAACCGCTCAAGAGTTACTACTTGGGTGACCCCGAAGAAGCCGCCCGCAAAGCCGCTGCTGTCGCAAATCAGGGCAAGGCAAATTGACGCTCATTTTCAAAAAACGGAGAGCAGAGCGGCTCTCCGTTTTCTTTTTGAATAACCTCAATTCGGGTTATGCTGCCCAATTCAGGAAATTGACCGCAGAGACGCTGAGTTCGCAGAGATTTTTGGTTTTCTCTGTGTTCTCTGCGTCTCCGCGGTGAAAAAAGCCTTATCCCGAATTGACGTTGAATAGAAATGCGCTCTCTTGCGCATTTGGGATGGGGGATGTCTGTTGGAAAAGAAAAGAACCGCCCGTTACGGCGATTCTCGTCACTGTGCCCCCAAGGGGACTCGAACCCCTGTTTGAGCCTTGAGAGGGCTCCGTCCTGGGCCGCTAGACGATGGGGGCGGATCATTGAAGCGGGCGGGATTGTATCACCGTGACTCGGTTACGTCAATTGACGATCATCTCGGCATGATGCGGTACACGTCGCCTTGCTTATGCCTGAAAAGCAGTTCGAAGTTTGCCTTGGAGGCGAGTTGTTCGGGCGATAAGACGTACTCTTTGAACCCCAACTCCTTCATCCAAATCACATACCCTGCGCCATTCGCCCCTGGCCAGTTAGGATAGTTCTTCAACACCTCGGCAGGATCAGGCGGTTCCGGGCTGACGGGTCCCTGCGGCAGTTTCAGAATGGTTCGACGGGTGTAAAACCAGGCAATCGGCTCGTAGTTGCTGTAAATTTTGTCTGCCTCGCCAATCGGCAGCGACGCGACAAATTCCCGAATCCCCGATTCGTTTTGAGCGCGGGTGTTGTACAGATTGTATTCGCTCGTCTCACCGTTGAAATAAGCGCTTCGAAGAGTTTTCTGGAGATTGTTCAGGGGATATAACAGCCAGACGAGAAAAGCGAGAATTGCCGCACTTTGCAATACCCTGTGAGGGAGGCGGCGCAAGTAGAACGGCATCAGTTCCCGCAAGGTGACAAATCCAACCGCCATCAACGCCGGCAGGATGATGATGTGGATGCGGTCCATAAAGCGCCAGCGCACCTCCAAATAACTGACGTTGAAAATCAACACATTCACATAAAAAAAGAGAAACACCACGCTGGGAAGAAATTTCGAACTAGCCAGTTGCCTGCCCCAGCGCTTCCAGTCATCCAACTGATTGCCGCTCAAGAGGATGACCGCCAGGAGGACGAGCAGTACCCATTCAGGGACTCGGTCGGTAATGCTGTAAGGGACAAACCAATGCACGGCTTTCTCGATGGTCGTCGCCAGGTTGCCCTGCGGATTGGGCGGCAGGCGCACGCCGAACAGGATCCCCGTCTGCAAGTAGTTGTGGAAAAACACCCACAGCAGCGCGGGCAGAGCGGTCAACGCGCCAAAGATGCCCGCAAGCAGGACGCCTTTGAGCCAGTCTCTATGATGCAGGATAAAAATGATCAGCGAGGCTGTCAGGATATGGCTCAAACCTGCATATCGCAGCAGCGGAGAAACGGCGCAAATCGAACCGAGCAGCAGCCAATTCCACCGCGATGGTTGTTCGAGGAAATTCGTGGCAGCCGTCAGAAAGAGAATCGTCAGCGCCAGGAACATCAGGTCTGAAAGAATGTTCGAGGCGATGCGAAGCAGTGAAATCGAGGTGACAAATACCGCGCCGCCGATGCAGGCATACAAAAGATGATCGGGGAAAAGTTTCCGAAAGAATCTGCCCGCCAGCCATATCGTCAGGCTGAATGTCACAAGATTGAGATACTGCGCCGCCACAAACACATCTGCGCGCGTTACCGCTGCAATGACCGCAATACTGAACGAATACAACGGCGGGAACTGCGTCAGCGGCGCGCCCAGGTAATCTCTCAACCCCTGCCCGTTGAGCAAATTCTCCGCGGCGGATAAGTACCTCGCTCCATCGGTCGCCAGCCCTGCCCCGTATCGAAACGTGACGATGAAGGCGAACGCCCCGCCCAGCAGTGAAATTGCCAGCAAGTAGATGGAAAACGCTTTTTCCCGTGTCATGTGCGCGGATTTTATCATGCCGCCAAAAAGACAATCACCTCGCCCGGTCCATGCACGCCGATGGTGTGCGACATCTCGATGTCGCCTGTGCGCGAGGGACCCGTGATGAAAACGGCGGATTTTGTGCTGCGCGTCAATGGGAGCGCATCCTTGAGCGAAGGATAAATCTCCGAAGCGTGCAGAATTGTCAGATGGATTTCCGGCAGGAGCGACGCCAGCAATTTGCCGCCCTCTCCATCCGCTTCCAAAACGGACCCGGTATCTGCCAGCCCGCAAATCGCCTTTGTCACCCCCGCGCGGATGTCAGCGTCACGTTCGCGGCTGACGGCGATGCCCGCTTTCAGTAAAGCCTCCTCATCCAGCACACCCGGCTCGAGGTGGATATGGTTGATGTTTCGTGATTGCAGGAATTCAATCACCTTGTTTGTAACTTCGCTCTCTGCCGTGCGGACGACCTGCCCGTTGACTCGGGTCAGTTCTTCGATGAATTGTTCCACCCGCTTAATGTCACTCTGAGGGAGCGAAGCGGCTGAAGAGTCTCTGCGATTGTGTGAGAGATTCTTCGCTTCGCTCAGGATGACATTCGCCCCCTGAATCTTTGCCCAGTTATCTCTAAACGTCCTTCCGGCAAAGCGCGGCAGGTCTTTGCTGCTGCCCCAGCCGGTGAACGCCGGCAGGCGGACGTAGCCGCTGAAGGGGGAGAGGAGAAACGTTCCCAGCGAGGCAAATTTTTGGGAGATGGCAAACAGCCTCGGGTGAGTCGCGAGGCGGCTGTACGTCTTCAAGAAAAGGCGGCTCATCCGGGATAATCCCCCGCCGCTTACTGGTAACTGTTCACTTCCTGAATCACTGATGACTTGCGCCATCCCCGCTCTGACTCTCGTGAGCAATTTCGGCAAATCAATATCCACAGGGCAGGCTTCCCTGCACGCGCCGCACAGGGACGAGGCTTGCGCCAGCGGGACGAATTCGCTCCCGAACAGCCCCGCCGAGATGACCGAGCCGATGGGACCCGGATAAACGCTGTCGTAGGCGTGCCCGCCGATTTCGCGGAAAACAGGACAGGCGTTGAGGCACGCGCCGCAGCGGATGCAATAGAGCGACTCGCGCAGAGGCGAGTTGCGCAGGCGGGCGCGTCCGTTGTCGAGCAGGATGATGTGGCGTTGCTGCCCCGGCAGCGGCTTGTGGATGATTTGGGTGTAGGCGCTGAGTTTTTGCCCGGTGGCGGAGCGGGGCAGGAGCGAGAGCAGAAGGGCGAGGTCGTCGAGGCTGCGGACGAGGCGTTCCATGCCCATCAGCGCGATGTGCATGGGCGGCAGGGTGGTGACCATGCGCCCGTTGCCTTCGTTGGTGACGAGGCAGATGCCGCCCGTCTCTGCCACGCCAAAGTTGACGCCGCTCACGCCGACATCGGCAGTGAGGAAGACTTCGCGCAGGACTTTGCGGGCGGTGTTGGTCATGGTGGGGATGTCATCGGTGTAGGGGACGCCCAGCTTTTCATGGAAGAGTTGCCCGACTTCATGGCGGCGCAGATGCACGGCGGGGGTGATGATGTGACTGGGACGCTCTCCGCGCAGTTGGACGATGTATTCGCCCAGGTCGGTCTCGACGACGCGCATGCCCTGCGCTTCGAGAGCGTGGTTGAGGTTGATTTCCTCGCTCACCATGCTCTTCGATTTGGCGAACAAGACCTTTTCGCCGCGTGGCGCGCTGTGACGCAGCAGCTTTTTTGTAATGTCCAGAATAATCTGAATCGCCTCATCTGCATTTTGGGCGCGGTGGATGGTCATCCCGTTTTGGGCGGCGTTGCGGATGAACTGCTCGAGATAGTCGTCGAGGCGCTCAATGACCTCCGCGCGGACGGCATGCGCCTGCCGGCGTCGTTCGCGCCAATCGGGCAGGGATGCAAAGGC
The DNA here is from genome assembly GCA_034432325.1 of Anaerolineales bacterium. Taxonomy (GTDB): domain Bacteria; phylum Chloroflexota; class Anaerolineae; order Anaerolineales; family Villigracilaceae; genus Defluviilinea. The sequence goes on along the minus strand of DAOUBY010000094.1, from coordinate 5,071 downwards.
GGCGATGCGCCCGGTCACGCGGCGCTCGGCGTTCGCGTCCAGCGCCGCTTGAAGCGCCTCATTCGCCAACGATTTGCGGATGCGCGCCCGAAATTGACGACTGTTCACGGATTTACTTCTCACTGCCTGCTCCTCACTGATGCGCAAGCACTTCCGCAATATGCACAACCCTCTGCGGCTTCCTCTGCCGGTGCAGTCCGCCGGCGATGTGCAGGCGGCAGCCCGAATCTGCCACCACCAGTGTGGGGGATTGGGTTGCCTCCAGGTTGGCGACCTTGCGTTTCAACCACTCGGCGGAAAGTTCGGGGTGTTCCACCGAGAAAATGCCGCCGAAGCCGCAGCACTCTTCGGCGTGGGGCAGGTCCACCAATCGCGCGCCTTTCACGTTTGCGAGCAGGGCGCGCGGCTGACGGTCAATGTTCATGCCGCGCAGGGTGTGGCAGGAGGGGTGATAGGTGAGCGCCCCGTCCCAGCGTGCGCCGAGATCGGTCACGCCGAGTTTGTCCACGAGATATTCGGTGAACTCATACACGCGCGAAGCCAGCGCCTGCGCGCGCGGAAGCCAGGCGGGATCGTCTGCGAACAACTCCGCGTAGCCGTGTTTGATCATGTGCGCGCAGGAGCCGGAAGGGATGACGATGTCGGGCAAGGCTTCCGAAGTCTTAAGAGACTTCGGAAGCCTCTCGAACACGCGAATGGTATGCTGGGCGATCTGCCGCGCCTCGGCGCGCAAGCCGGCGTTGAAGTTGGGCTGTCCGCAGCAGGTTTGGGCGGGAGGGAAGTCCACGTCCATGCCGAGGCGGCGGAGAATGCTCACGACCGCCTCGCCAGTTTGCGGGTAGAAAGAATCGATCAGGCAGGTCACAAACAGTTGTACCGTTGTCATGAATCAATTCTAATCCAAATAAAAAATTGGGGTATCATTATGCGCCTATGGATACTTTTCGCACTCAACTCCCTTCTTTCGATCTTCCCAAAAAACTCGCCCGTCTCGGCGAACTTGCCTACAACCTGTGGTGGACGTGGCAGCCCGAAGCCGCGCGCCTGTATTCGCAATTGGACCGCGCCATGTGGGAGCGCCTCAACCATAACCCCATCCGCATGCTGCGCGAAATCAAGCGCGCTCGCTTGAACGAAGTCCTCAAAGATAAGGATTACATGGACTCGTACAAGCGCGTCTTTGCGGACTTCGACGCCTACATCACTCGTCAGGATACATGGGCGCATCAGACTCAGCCGAAACTTGCCTCACATCCCATTGCTTATTTCTCCATGGAATTTGGTCTGCACGAAACCCTCCCGATCTATTCGGGAGGGCTTGGCGTACTGGCAGGCGATCATCTGAAAGAGGCAAGCGACCTGGGTCTGCCGCTGGTGGGCATGGGCTTCATGTACGCGCAGGGATATTTTTCCCAGCGCATCAGCGAAGACGGCTGGCAGGAGGCGTTGAACAACCCGCTGACCTTCGATGACCTGCCGGTCAACCTGGTGGTAAGGGACGGCAAACCGGTTCTGGTGACTGTGGAATTTCCCGACCGCAGTGTATCCCTGCAGGTTTGGGAAGCGCGTGTGGGGCGCATTCCCCTCTACCTGCTGGACTCGAACGTGGACGGCAACTCCGATTTCGACCGTCTGCTGACCGCCCGCCTCTACTGGTCGGACCTGGACCGCCGCGTGATGCAGGAGGTGCTTCTGGGCATCGGCGGCGTGCGTATGCTGCGGGCTTTGGGAATCCAGCCGGCGGTCTGGCACATGAACGAGGGTCACGCCGCATTTCTGACGCTCGAGCGCGCCCGCGAATGGGTTGCAAAAGGCGAGTCGTTTGAATCTGCCATCCAGAAAACGCGCGGACAGAACATCTTTACCACGCACACCCCTGTCCCGGCGGGTAACGATGAGTTTCCGCTCTGGTTGATTGATAAGTATCTCTCCGCGATTGCCCATCAGTTGGGGCTTACGCAGGAGCAGTTCTATGACCTTGCCCGTCACGAACAGCCGCACGGGCAGACGTTCAGCATGGGCATCCTTGCTCTGCGTTTTTCGGAAGGGCGCAACGCCGTTTCTGAACTGCACGGACGCGTTTCGCGGGAGATGTGGCATTTCCTTTGGAAAGACCGCCGCGTGGACGATGTGCCCATCACCCATGTCACCAACGGCGTTCACACCGCCAACTGGATGGCGCGCCGTCTGCGTCTTTTGCTCGACCTTCATTTTGGCGAAGGCTGGATGGAGCGGCTGGACGACCCCGAACTGTGGGATAAACTCGATACGCTCCCCAATCAGGCGCTGTGGGAGGTTCACCAGCATCTCAAACGCAAGTTGAATTTTTATCTGCGCGAGCGCGTCCGTGACCGCTGGATCGTGGGCGGATTCCACCCGGTGCAGGTTGTTTCGTCGGGCGTTTTGCTCAACCCCTACATGCTGACCATCGGCTTTGCCCGCCGCTTCGCCACCTACAAGCGCGCCAGCCTGATTCTTTCGGATGTGGATCGCCTGCTGCACATCATCAACCGCCCGAACATGCCGGTGCAAATCGTCTTTGCCGGCAAGGCGCATCCTGCCGATGAGCCGGGCAAGCAGTTGATTCAGAAAATCTACCGCACCGTCAAACGCGCCGAAACGGGCGGACGTCTCGTTTTCGTGGAAGATTACGATATGAACCTGGCGCGGTACCTCGTGCAGGGCGTGGATGTGTGGCTGAATACGCCGCGCCGCCCCATGGAAGCCAGCGGCACTTCGGGCATGAAGGCGGGGTTGAACGGCGTGTTGAACTTCTCCGTGCTGGATGGCTGGTGGCGCGAAGCCTTCAACGGCAGGAACGGCTGGTCCATTGGCGAGGACCGGCAGATGGAATCGCAGGATGTGCAGGATCACATGGATGCGCAGGATCTGTACAACAAACTCGAAAACGAGATCATTCCCCTTTACTACCGCCGCGACATCAACAACATCCCCATGGAATGGGTGGAGCGGATGAAAGAGTCCATCAAGACCGTCGCGCCGCAGTTTTCCACCCGCCGCATGTTGAAGGAATATGTGGAAAGGCTGTACTCAAAGGCGCTCGAATAGTAGCGAGATGCTGTGATGTTCTCTGAAATTACGGTTGCACAACTTTCCGAAAAACTGAAGTCGGACGAAAAATTCATCCTGCTGGACGTGCGCGAGTTGTCGGAGTTGAATTACGCCAAATTGACCGACAGCCGGCTCGAGGTCGTGCCGTTGAGCCGCCTGGCGAGAGAAGGACTCAACGCCCTGCCCGAATCCGCCCGCTCGCAGGAGGCGGTCATTTATGTCATGTGTCATCATGGCAGCCGCAGTATGCAGGTCACTGCCTGGCTTGCCCAGCAGGGATGGAAGAATATCTTCAACGTGCGCGGCGGCATAGACGAGTATGCCCGCAGGGTGGATGCGTCGGTTGGGTTCTATTAGATCAGAGTTGACGGTCGAAGGCGAAAATAAAAGAACGAAGGTTGAGAGCGCCTCTCAACCTTCGAACGTTTAAGGCTGAAAACCTATTAGGACTTACGCGTAATCGGCGTTCTCTAACGCCAATTACCTGTCCAGCGCGTTGGCGAACGCGCTCCACGCAAAGTTTTGCGTAAGTCCTGCCTATTTCTCGAACACAAACTGCCCGTTCTTGTAAAACAACTCACCGTCCACAAGAATTTCGGAGTCCGTCCGCAGGTCGCAGATCATGTCCCAGTGGATGGACGATTTGTTGTGCGACCCGGTCTCCGGGTAGCCCGCGCCGAGCGCCATGTGGAAAGTCCCGCCGATTTTTTCATCGAAGAGGATGTTGCCGGTGAAGCGGTTGATGTCGAAGTTGGTGCCGATGGCGAACTCGCCCAAATACCGCGAACCGCTGTCGGCTTCGAGCATTTTGATGAGGTACTCCTCGTTCTTATCGGCTTTTGCCTGTTCCACCCGTCCGCGGTTGAAGATCAATTCCGCGCCTTCCACCGCCACGCCGCCGTAAATGGCGGGGTAGGTGAACCGCACCCAGCCGTTGACCGAGTCTTCCACCGGCCCCGTAAAAATTTCGCCGTCGGGCATATTGTACATGCCGGTCGAATTCATGAACTTGCGCCCCTTGATGGAAAGCGACAGATCCACATTGGGACCGCGCAGGGTAACGATGTCCTTGCCTGCCAGAAAATCAATCGCTTTTTGCTGACCCGCCGCTGTGCTTCTCCAGTAGGCGATGGGGTCTTCTTCGTTGGCGTGCACGGCATTGAAGACGAAGTCCTCGTACTCCTGCAGGCTCATCCCTGCATCCTGAGCGTAGGCATTGGTGGGATACAGCGTGGTCACCCACTTGAACGCGCCCTCCGCGCCGCGCCGCATCTGCGTTTCGGTGATGATGCCGGTTGCCTTTCCGCGCTTCTGCAGTTTGGCGGGATCCATGTTGGTCAGTCCGCGGGTGTTCATCGAAGAGTGAATGCGGATGCGGCTCTCGAACTGGTCGTATGCCAGTTTCATAAAGGTCGGCACAAACTCCAACTGCGAGTCATTGGCATGCAGGAGAAAACTTTCCTCCTGCCCGGGGAACGAGATGAGAGGGTGAGGATGCCCGCCTTTTTCCAGAATTTGGATGAACAACTCTCTCACCAGCGGTTCGGCGGCGGTCGTCGCTTCGATCAAGACCCGGTCGCCCGGCGCGATGCGGGCGGAATGTTCAACCAGAATTTTTGCGAATTTTTGCACGCGGATATCAGCCACGAAGTTGCTCCTTATTTCACAATTTTCGAAATTATATCACCTGCCGCAGGGGTCATTTGTCTCATGGAACTGCGACTTTTGTCACGTGAATTTTGTCCAAAAGTGGATATGATTGGTATTAATTACTTGGTAGTGCAAGGAGAGCGTATGATCCCAGTATCCACAAAACCGACAACCGCCTGGGCGGAAGTGGACGAAAACGGACGCCTCATCCTCCCGCCCGAAGTTGCCCGCCAATATGGGCTGACTCCCGGCTCGAAGGTGCGCCTCGACGAAGGACACAACTTTATCCGTATGCACCGCCCGGTCACACACCTCACCAAGGTCTACATCGAACCGACCGTCGCCTGCA
>DAOUBY010000093.1:0-10301 GCA_034432325.1 Anaerolineales bacterium | reverse complement strand
GCGTACTGGATCATCTGTGCGTACTGGATCATCTGGCGCGTACTGGATCATCTGTGCGTACTGGATCATCTGTGCGTACTGGATCATCTGTGCGTACTGGATCATCTGTGCGTACTGGGCGTTCTCTAACGCCCGCTTGAAACGCCCGCTTGAAACGCCCGCTCCAACCCCCGCGCGAACGGATCAACCCGCACCCATGTCGCCGATCAGCGCCTCCCCCCGCATCGTCCGCCATCCCTTTGCCCACCTCATGGCAGATGCCCGCCTGGATTTTTACAGCGAAGACGGCGGAACAATCCGCATGAACGTGCAGGGATTCGAAACCGTCGAGAGCGAGCTGCTCGAAAGCGGCGGCGTCATCCTGGAACGGGGCACAGCCCGGCACATCCCGCTCACGTTGACTTTCAGCGGCGTCCATCACCTCCAACGCCCCGACTTTTTCACCTCCCTCCCCCAATACCCTCCCGGCGACCTCGCCCGCACCATCGGAACCATGCACGCCTGGATCATGCCGGGCATGGACGACATCTTCCACCTCATCGGCATGCGCAACCGCCCCGACGCAAACATGACCTTCTTCGCCGCTGGCGCAGCGCACGAACAGGGGGCGGCGGGCGCCCCTTTCCCCTTCGAAAGAGACTGGTCGCCTTCCCCGCCCATGCCGGGGGGCGAAGTGCCTCAACCCTATCACCTTTACGACCGTTTCGGCGGCGACCCGGTCGTCATCAAATTGAACGGGCAGGTCATCGAAAATAAACTCTTCATCGGCGGCATCGAAAATCAACCGCAAACCCGCCCCCACGTTGACGCCGTGCTCAACCTCGGTGAAAAACCCAGCGCCTGGGTCAAAGACGGGAAACTTCATCCCAACGACCGAACCGTGGAAAAAGGGGAAGGCTCGAAAGGCATGTCGGCGGAAGAGATTCGGGAAGAGGCGGAATGGGTCATTGAAAGACTGCGGCGGAACGAGAGCGTCCTCATCCACTGCGTGGCGGGGATGAACCGCTCCACCACCGTCTGCTGCGCCGTGCTGATGCAGTTGGAAGGGCTGACTGCCCAACAAGCGCTCGAACGCATCTACGAACACCATCCCTGGGCAAAGCCCGATGCGCACCACTGGCTGATGCTCAAATGGCTCGAAAAGAACCGATAAAAGCGAACTGGAGGGAGGATGTCTCCGGCTTGCCTTCTCTACTTCCTCGCCAGCGCCACAGACATGACGCCATCGGCGGAGGTGATGGTCAGGGTATCTCCCTCGAGGACAAAACGTGCAGTTTCATGGAACACAGCCAGCGTACTGGCTTCCTGTTCTGCCACCGCCTCGCAAAACATCATCGTGGACATGACCGGACCGAACTCGATTTGACTGCCATTCACTTTGTACCCGCCGCCGAAGCCGTTACAGCCCACGTTGCCGCTCATCTGCCCATCCTTGAACTCAATGAACGTCTCCACATCCAGCGCGGCGGGGAGTTGCGCTGAGGCAGAGCCGTACGAAACCAGCCGCCACTGCCCTTCGATGGAAGGGGCATCACTGCTGCGCGCGCAGGCGGTCAGGACAAGGATGACGAACAAACCTGCAACCAGTATTTTCTTCATTCGATTTTCTCCGTTTCATTCTGATGTCTCCCCCGTGTGACGACTTTGGGTGAGAAAAGTTCCCCTCTTAACGTGAGTTCGGGGTAAAGGTTGAATTCAGGAATGCACCGCAGAGACGCAGAGTTCGCGGAGATTTTTCTATGGGTTTCTCTGTGTTCTCTGCGTCTGTGCGGTTATCCCGAATTGAGGTCCTCTTACGCCATTGACACAGCAAAAATGTAATGCAAATGAGCAAAAAATGACTGTATACTGTTTCGAGTGCGTTGAAACGCCACACTCTATTCAAAAGGAGAATGCAAAATGATGGACAACACTTTTCCCCCCTCGTCCCCCGTCATCGAGCCGGTCGAGACCGAGTCGAATCTGCTTCTCGGTTTGATTGGCGGCGGCTTCGCCATGTTGGTTAGCGCAATCGTGTGGGGCGCGGTCACCTACTTCACCGAATACCAGATCGGCTGGATGGCAATCGGCGTGGGCTTTCTGGTTGGCATTGCCGTTCGTTTCTTCGGAAAAGGCAGGTCTGCCCTCTTTGGCGTTGTCAGCGCCGCCCTTTCTCTGTTAGGATGCGTGCTGGGGAACCTGATGTTCTATTCGGGTGTCATTGCCCGTGAAGTCGGAGTGTCCTTTTTCAAAACGTTCTTCTTCCTCCTCACCACCCCCTCCGCTTTGGTCGAGGTGTTTACGCTTGCCTTCAATTTCATGGATCTGCTGTTTTACGGACTTGCGGCATGGGTGGGTTACAACGCCGCAACAGACAGACGGCAAAGAAAAGTCTGAGATAAAAAACCGGCGGCATGCTCCGCCGGTTTATTTTTTTCTGTTGAAGCCAATGCGCTGAAACAGCGTGATGCCCGCCGCGGCAGAGACATTCAGCGACTCGACCTTCGGGTTGATTGGAATCCGCACCCGCATTGCCGCCGCCGCTTCGATCTCGGGCGAACAGCCCTCCTTTTCAGAGCCAAAGACAATCAGCAGGCGCTGCGGGAGGGAGGCAATCTGCTCCACGCTCATCTCTGCGTCCATGTCGGCGACCAGCAGGGTCTCGTGATTGGCTTCGCAGTGCGCGAGAAAATCCGCCGTCGAAGCGGTCATGATGGGCAGGGAGAACAGGTAGCCGCGGCTGGCGCGGATGAGGCGGCGGTCGTACAGATCGAGCGGGTCCATGTTGAGGAGGATCATCCCGCCCAAATCCAGCGCCAGCGACGTGCGGATGATGTTGCCGATGTTGCCCGAAATGCTCAGGTCTTCCAAAACGACAACATCCTTTTGGATGGACTTCAGCGTTTCCAAACCCTTCGATGCCGGCGTTTCGGCAATCGCAAAAATGCGCGAAACCTTGTCGTTCTCGAAGATTTTCTTGGTCGTCCGTTTTGCCACCTCGTGGATGGTCGCGCCGGGGGTCAGTTTGCTGCGCAATTCGTCCGAGATGACCTCGTCGCCGGCGTAATAGACGGACTCAACTTCCACACCTGCCTCCAACGCCTGCAGAATGTTTTCTTCATCGTCAATCAAAATGCGGTTGAGTTCGCGCCTGCCGTCGCGGTGCAGCAACTTGCGGATGGGCTCTGCCAGCGGATGATTGAGCGAATCGATCAAAAAGGGATTGTACGGTTCATTGGTCATGGCTGGATATTATGCCGGTCTGAAGAGGGTGTCAAGCAGGCGCGGCAGGGTAAAATCACCCCATGAATATCCTCTTTTCCGATGAATACCTCCTCGTCCTCGACAAACCCGCCGGGCTTCCCGTCCTGCCCGACGGCTGGGAGAAGGACGCGCCCTACCTCGTCAAACTGCTCGAGCAGGAGTTTGGCAAGGTGTATATCGTCCACCGCCTCGATAAAATCACCAGCGGCGTGATGGTCTTTGCGCGGACAGCCGCAGCCCACCGCGCCCTCAGCCTGCAGTTCGAAAACCGCGAAGCGGAAAAAATCTACCACGCCATCGTTGAGGGAAATCCAAACTGGAGCGAAAAGACCGCCCGCTTCCCTCTGCGCACCAACGTAGGACACAAACACCGCACTGTGGTGGACCCCAAAGGCGGGAAACCGTCCGAGACGAGATTCAGCGTCTTGAAACGGTATCAGGCGGGGGCGCGGCTCGAAGCGAAGCCGATGACGGGGAGAACGCATCAGATCCGCGTCCACGCCTCGGCGCTGGGGCATCCGCTTCTGGGCGACCTCCTGTACGGCGCCTCCCCCACCGACCTGATCGCCCGCCCCGCCCTGCATGCCCGCACCCTGACCTTCCTTCATCCCCTCACGGCGGAACGGCTGACCTTTCGGGCGGAACCGCCTGAAGATTTTGTCAGCGCATTGGAACGTTTGGGCGTTTGAAACGCCCCTGCTTGTATGGTATCCTTCGCCCGATGATTCCCAACCTGCCCCACCTTCGCATCCTCCCCATCGATTCGCTCATCCTGCACGAAGACCACGACATGCAGCGCACCCTGCCGCTGGTGGAAAAACTGCGCGCCCAGGGCATTTTACGCAACCCGCCCATCGTCATGCCGCTGAACGACGGCACCGACCGCTACATGGTGTTGGATGGCGCCAACCGCGTGACCTCCCTCCGCGCGCTCGAGTTTCCGCATATCGTGGCGCAGGTGGTCGCCGCCAATGACCCGCACGTCAACCTGCAAACGTGGAATCACGTCGTTTGGGGGATGCCCCCCAAAGCCCTCACCGCCGCCCTGCGCAAAGTGAAGGGCATCGAACTCGTCAAAGTGGACACGCGCAAATCGCTGGACGCGCCCAAGTACATGCCCATGCAAATCCGCCTCCCCAACGACGCCTTCTACATCGTCAAGGAAACGCCCAGCGACCTGGCAACCCACATCCAGACCATGCACAACGTGGTCAACTGCTACAAAACCCGCGCCTCGCTCGACCGCACCAGCCAGACCCTCATAGACACCTTCAAACACCTCTACCCCGACCTGACCGCCCTGATCATCTTCCCGCACTTCAAAATCCGAACCGTCCTCAAACTGGCAAGCCAGAACATCATGCTGCCCACCGGCATCACGCGCTTCACCGTCTCGCCGCGCGCCCTGCATCTCAACTACCCGCTGCACGAACTCTCCAGCGGCAAACCCATCGAATACAAACAGGAATACCTCAATCACTGGATCGAAGAGCGCGTCAAAAAGAAAGGCGTCCGCCTCTACTCCGAAGCCACCTTCCTTTTCGACGAGTAAGACGATTCACGATCGAATGTTACGCAGTTTTCCCGTACCGCGACACATCGTCCCCGCATGGAGATTCATGTCGCCTGAAACCGCGAGATACCCTTCGGCAGGCTCAGGGCGAGAATCTCACGCCACCGCGTAAGGCGATCTACGATTTACGATTTGTAACGACTCGACACCTATCCGGCTATGTGACGAAGGACTCCTTCATGACCCTCGACTTCTTTTTCCCCGAAGACCACCTCGACCGCGCCGCCCCCGAAGCAACGCGCATCACCTCCCTCACCGCCGCACCCTACCCCGACGGACGCCGCCTGCGCGTCAACATCGAAATGACCCCTTTCCAAACCCGCCCTCATCTCGAAATCATCCTCACCGACGGCAGCGGAGAGGAAGTCGCCACCGCCAGCGTCGTCGAGCCGATGACCTGGAAGATCGAATTCACCATGCACATCCGCGGCGAACTGCGCAACCCCTACGCCCTCGAAGCCCGCCTCTTCTACCCCGACGGACCCTCCGCCGAACCGCAGACCTTCTCCTTCGACGTCACCCCGCCTCCTCCCGCCCCCGAGGCTGACTCTGCCTGATTGACCTTTTCCATGTCCAAGCCACTTCTGCGCAACGCGCTCGCCGTCCTTCTGGGAACTCTCACACTCCTCGCCGCCTGCTCCCAGCCGGCGCTCCCCACCCCCGCCGCAGAGACCGCCTCCCCCCCGCCCACCGCCTCCCAGACCGCCAGCCCCGCCGTCACAACCGAGCAGGGCGACACCGTCTTCCTCTCCCTCGAAGAAGACGGCTACGCCCACCTCTTCGCCTACCACCCCGCCAGCGGAACGCTCATCCGCCTCACCAACGGCGACTGGGACGACATCACCCCCGCCCCCAGCCCCGACGGCGCACACCTCGCCTTTGCCTCCAACCGCCTCGGTCACTGGGACCTTTACCTGCTCGACCTCGCCGCCGGCGAACTCACCCAACTCACCGACACCCCCGAATACGACGCCGCCCCCTCCTGGTCGCCCGACGGCTCTTTCCTCGCCTACGAAACCTACCGCGACGACAACCTCGAAATCGTCGTCGGTCCCGCCGCCGACCCGGCCAACGGCGCCATCCGCCTCACCAACTCACCCGCCGCCGACCACTCCCCTGCCTGGGCGCCCGGCGGACGCCAGATTGCCTTCATCTCCAACGGCGAAGTCATCCTCGCCGACCTCGACCGCCCCGGCGATGACCGCTTCCAAAACCTGAGCAACACCCCGCTGGCGTCCGAATCGCATCCCGTCTGGTCGCCGGATGGCAGCATGCTGGCATGGGCGGCGCAATCGCAAAACATCGGCAGGAGCGGACTCTACCTTTGGGATGCCCACCGTCAACTTCCCGCCCGCTGGATCGGCGACGGCAACCTCCCCGCCTGGAGCCCGGCAGGCGACCGCCTCCTCACCACCGTCCCCGCTCCAAACTCGAACTTCATCATCACCTACGCCCTCGACGGCAACATTCTCCAGCCGCTCAGCCCCTTCCCCTATCCGGTGGGCAGCCTGGCATGGACCGGCGCCTCCCTGCCCAACCCTCTGCCGGGCATGTTTGCCCAAGCCGCACAATTCACGCCTGCACCGCTCTGGGCGCCATTCGGAAATCCCGTCGGAGAAGGGGCGGCAGGACGCTGGTCGCTGGTGGAACTCCCCGACGTGCAGGCGCCCTACCCCCAACTGCACGATCTGGCAGATGAAGCCTTCAGCGCCCTGCGCCAGCGCCTCCAATGGGAGGCAGGCTGGGATGCCCTCGCCAGCCTCGAAAACGCCTTCGTCCCCCTCACCTCGAACCTCGACCCCGGCTTTGGCGAAGACTGGCTCTACACCGGGCGCGCCTTTGCCATCAATTCGCTGATGACCAACGCCGGCTGGATGGTTGCCGTGCGCGAGGATTTCGGCGCGCAAACCTACTGGCGGCTTTACATCCGCGCTCAGGCGCAGGATGGCACCCTCGGCATCCCCCTCCACGACCCGCCCTGGGATTTGCGCGCCCGCTACAACCTCGACCCGCAAGCCTACGAACAGGGCGGCGCCTACACCGAAGTCCCGCCGGGCTACTGGGTGGACGTGACCTCCCTCGCTGCGCAATACGGCTGGGAACGAGTCCCTGCCCTGCCCAACTGGCGCACCTACTACCGCGGCGCGCGCTTCACCGAGTTTGTGCTGACCGGCGGTCTCGACTGGCACTCCGCCATGCTTCAACTCTACCCGCCCGAAGTGCTGGTCACCCCCACGCGCCTCCTGCCGCCCACGCTCACTCCCACGCGCACCCCCACCAACACCCCCACGCCGACCAACACGCGCACGCCGCGCCCCACCCGCACTCCCACGCCCACCCGCACGCCATCGCAAACTCCCACGCCCCCGCCCACCCTTCCGCCCACCTCCACGCCTGTGACCGTTGTGCCATGACCAGATTCAAATCCCTGCCGCCAAAGCGCATGGGCGCGGCGATGTTTCTTTTCTTCGTTCTGCTTGCCGCCTGCGCGCCCCTCCCCATCAACGCGCGCGGAGCGGACCCAACGTCAACGGCGGTGATGGCTGGAGAAACAGCCACCCAGCCTGCGGCGGGGTTCGAACCGTCGCCGCGCCCCAGCCTCGAACCGTTTCGATTCGTCCTCCCCACCCCCGGCGCAGAACCGGTCTCGGGATGGCGTCCGCCTCTCTATCCCGTGCCGTGGGCTGTTTCGGCTTACGACCACTTTTACTTCGTCCGCCCCATCGCCGCCGATAATGTCAACTGGCCCCTGGCGGAATACCGCTATGGCGGCGTGTTCTTTGCGCCCGACGTGGTGCATACCGGCGTGGATATTGACGCGGCAGAGGGAACGCCGATTCTGGCGGCGGGAGCCGGCACGGTGGTTTCGGCAGGTTGGGGGTTGTTTTCGGGCGCGGCAGATAACACCAACGACCCTTACGGCAAGGCGGTGGTCATCAAACACGACTTTGGCTACAAAGGGCAGGAACTGTACACCGTGTACGCCCACATGAGCGAGATTATCGCGCTGGTCGGTCAACACGTGGAGACGGGCGATGTCATTGGGCTGGTCGGTTCGACGGGCGCAACCACGGGCCCGCACCTGCACTTCGAAGTGCGAATGGGCGGCAACTCGTTCTACTCCACCTACAACCCGGAGTTGTGGACCTCGCCGCCGCAGGGCTGGGGTGTGCTGGTTGGGCGCGTCAGCGGAGAGAAGGGCAATTTGCTCTACTACTATCCGCTCGAAGTGCGCCCGGAGCCTTCGGGCGTGCCTCTGCGGCGGGCGCTGACCTACGCTCAGGGAGCGGTCAACTCCGACCCGTATTATCAGGAGAATCTCGTTTTGAGCGATCTGCCGGCGGGCATCTACAAGGTCACCATCAACTACCAGGACAAAATCCTTCAGACGTGGGTGGAGATCTTCCCCGGTCAGGTGACGTACTTCACCTTTACCGACAGGGACGGCTTTCAAGTCGCGCCGCCGCCCCAACCCAAACTGGACTTTTTGCCCATCACCCCCACGCCCACCCCCACCCGCACGCCGCGCCCCTGACACCTTGACGCACCGAACATTTGTGCTATACTGCTTCGCAACGCGGATTTCAGTTCCCACACTGGTATTTGGAGAAACCCCATGCCCCCTCGAAAATCAAAAGCAACCGCCGCGGCGGAAGAACACCCCCTCGCAAGCGATAACGGCGCCAAGCGCGCCGTGCTCGACAAAGCCGTAGGCGACATCCTCAAACGCTACGGCGACGGTTCCATCGTGCGGCTGGGCGAAGCGCAGCACATGCAAACAGAGACCTTCCCCACCGGTTCGCTCTCGCTCGATATTGCCCTCGGCGTGGGCGGCGTGCCGCGCGGGCGCATCACCGAAATCTACGGACCCGAATCCTCGGGCAAGACCACCATCTGTCAGCACATCATCGCCGAAGCGCAGAAAATGGGCGGCGTTGCCGCCTTCATAGACATGGAACACGCCCTCGACCCGGCCTATGCCGCGCGCTGCGGCGTGGACATTGACAACCTGCTCGTCTCCCAGCCCGATACCGGCGAACAGGCGCTCGAAATCACCGAAACCCTCGTGCGCTCCGGCGGCATTGACGTCATCGTCATCGACTCGGTCGCTGCGCTCGTTCCCCGCTCCGAAATCGAAGGCGACATGGGCGACGCCACCATGGGCGTGCAGGCAAGGCTCATGAGCCAGGCGCTGCGCAAACTCTCCGGCGCCATCAACCAGACCAAAACCGCCGTCATCTTCACCAACCAGCTGCGCCAAAAAATCGGCGTCATGTTCGGCAACCCCGAAACCACCACCGGCGGTCAGGCGCTCAAATTCTACGCTTCCGTGCGCCTCGACGTGCGCCGCATCCAGGCAATCAAAATGGGCGACGAGGTCATCGGCAACCGCACCCGCGTCAAAGTCGTCAAAAACAAGGTTGCGCCGCCGTTCCGCACCGCCGAGTTCGACATCATGTTCAACGAAGGCATCTCCAAGGCGGGCGATGTCCTCGATCTGGCAACCAAGTTCGAGGTCGTTCAGAAGCGCGGCGCCTTCTTCTCCTACGGCGACATCCGCATCGGTCAGGGACGCGAAAACGCCAAAGATTACCTGCGTCAAAATCCCGACCTGATGGCGGAAATCGAAGCCATCATCCGCCAGAAAGCCATGAGCGGCGAAATCGCCCTCCCGCTCGACATCGGCGGCGGCGACGCAGGCTTGGACGACGAAGCATAACGGCTGGCTTGCCCATCACGAAGACACGGAGCGGTTCGACTCTCCGTGTCTTCGTGGGTTATACAGACATGACCATCCGCTTCTTTCTCCGCCGCTGCCTGCTCTGCCTCATCGGCATGTTCCTCACTTCAGCCTGCTCTCCTGCCTCCACCCCTACGCCTTTCATTCCGCCGACGAACCCTCCCCCGCTCATCCAGCCAACCCTCATCATCCATCCCACGCCCACCGCGCCGCCGCAGGTCCAGGTCATCCCCTTGCCCACCGTCGCCCCCACCCTCGACCAGTCGAACTGCACCAACAACCTGACCTTCATTGAAGACCTGACCATCCCCGACAATTCCTTCCTCCCCTTTGGCGCGGCGATTGACAAACAATGGCTGGTTGAAAACAGCGGAACCTGCCACTGGACTTCAGCGTACCGTCTGCGGCGTGTGGGCGGAGCCGCCCTCGGCGCCCCCGATGAAACCGCCCTCTACCCCGCCAAAGCCGGCACACAGGCGGTCATTCAAATCCTCTTCACAGCGCCGTTCGAGGAGGGGGTTTATGAATCGGCCTGGCAGGCATTCGACCCAAGCGGTCAACCCTTCGGCGACCCCTTCTACATCCGCATCCTGGTCTCGCCGTAGCGATTTGAAAGTTGAAAGTCAAAGGCTGAGAGCGTGTTTTATAACCACAGATGAACACGGATGAACACTGATTCTGAAGAAAAACGGGATGAAATCACGTTGTAAATCCAATTTATCTGTGTTCATCTGTGGTTGGAAC
>DAOUBY010000092.1:0-3009 GCA_034432325.1 Anaerolineales bacterium | reverse complement strand
TTTTTTGGGAGCGTACTGGGCGTTCTCTAACGCCCGGTTGCGCTAGAGAGCGCAAAATACGCAAGGACTTTTGCATGATTGCAACAAAGCAAAGGTCTCAAGTCAATCGCCTTTTGACTCTTCTACATCCCATTCTCTCTTCTTGTTTACTTCAATCTTCTTCAACACAGCCTCCTCCAGGTCAATCCCTGAAACCGACGCCAGTTGCAGGAGGTAGAGCGTCACGTCTGCGAGTTCGCTGCCCAGTTCGCCGCGGTCGCGGATTTCATCGGTGAACTGGAAGTGCTCCAGAATCTCCGCCGCTTCGATTGCCAGCGAAATTGCCAGGTTGCGCGGCGTCTGCGGGCGTTTGCTGTCCGCCGCATACCAGCCTTTCGAGCGGACGAGGCGGTGCATCTCTTCGGTGAGTTGTTTGATGTCCATTTCATACTTTCCCCTCTGCTTATTTAGGAGAGGGGCAGGGGTGAGGGAAAACAAAAACGGCTCGCCACAGTCTGGGAGCCGTTCGCCGACGTGTCGAACTGAACCTAACCAGACCAGGCAGGCATCTCGTCGCTTGCAGGGGACGGCAGCGGGTTCAGCATGAACAAAGCAATCCTGTACATGATGCGCCGATTATACCTGAAAAATCCTGCCGTGATGCAATTCGGATTGCGGGTAAAATGGACTTGCTCACATGAACCTCAAGTCACAACTCGAAGCCGCTCTTTCAGCAGATCAACTCCGCCTCCTCCGCCTCGCTGCCGACCAAGCCTCCCAAAACGGACTTCCGCTCTACATCATCGGCGGTTCCGTGCGGGACCTGATCCTTGGCGCTGCCATCAAGGACCTCGACCTCACCGTCGAAGGAGACGCCATCGCGCTGGCGCGCGCCCTTGCCAGAAAACACGGCGGCAGGGTGACTGCGCATTCCAAATTCGGCACCGCCAAATGGTTCCTGCCCAAAGACCTGCAATCCGCTTCCTCCGAAACCCTCGACCTCATCTCGGCGCGTTCCGAAACCTACAAACATCCCGCCGCCCTGCCCACCGTCAAACTGGGACGCATGGACGACGACATCCGCCGCCGCGACTTCACCATCAACACCCTCGCCATCCGCCTCGACGGTTCGCACTTTGGCGAATTGCGCGATGACCTCGGCGGCATGGACGACCTGAAACAGGGCATCGTCCGCGTTCTGCACCCAAACTCCTTCGTGGACGACCCCACGCGCATGTACCGCGCCGTCCGTTACGCCGAACGGTATGGATTCAAAATCGCCGAAGATACGCTGGCGCTCATCCCTGAAGCCCGCCCGCTGATTGCAAAACTCTCCGCCCAGCGCATCCGCCATGAACTCGACCTCATTCTCGAGGAATGGAACGCCGCCTCCATGCTCGCCCGCCTTGCGGACCTGAACCTGCTCCAGCCCATCCACCCCGCTCTGACCTTCGACGAATCCATGCGGGAGCGGCTGGCGCACCTGCACACCTATCGCGGCTTGCAGCATCTCTCTCCCTGGAACATCACAAAGGGCGAGCAAATGCGCAGTTCTGACCTGGGCTGGTTGTTGTGGCTCATGTCACTTGCGCAGGAGCAGGTCTCGGCGTTGAATGACCGCCTCCATTTCACCGCCGACCTGCTTGCCGCGCTGTTTGCCGCCTCGAAAATGTACGCTTCCCAGTCGAACTTTATTGGGTTGAAGCCGAGTCAATGCGTCGAACGGCTGGAATCCTACCCCATTGCCGCCGTCGAAGCGGTGGGATACGCCGCAAAAGACCCGCGCGTGAAGGAATACTTCGACGAGTACATCTCCAAATGGCGCTACATCAAACCGCACACCAGCGGCGAAAGCCTGAAAGCCCTCGGCGTCGTGCCGGGACCTCGTTACGCGGTCATCCTGCGCCGCCTCCGTAACGCCTGGCTGGATGGGGAAGTCAAAACGGAAGAGGAAGAAAAAGCGCTGCTAAAGACGTTGCTCGATCAGCCTCCAGCCGCCGCCTGAACTTTCCAGCCGCGCCCAAGCCCAAAGTCATGGAGTTGATGCGAAGCGCGCAACCCCTCCTGCTATAATGGGTTGAAACTTCCAAATGTCCGAACGTAAAACTTCGCCGCTCGAATTTCCCTACCGCCTGCGGGAGCCGTTTCTCTCCACGCCCGAACTGGCGCTGTTGCGCGTCTTGCAGAAGATGTCTGGCGGACATTATGTCATTTGCCCCAAGGTGGCGCTCAACGACATTTTCTACATTGTCCGCCCGAACGAGAATGTGCACTTCTTCAACAAGTTTTTCCGCAAGCATGTGGACTTTTTACTTTGCGAGCCGGAAAAATTCAAACCAGCCATCGGCGTGGAATTGGTGAAGCCGATTGCCCGCAGCGAAACGCGCGAAGCCGACCAGTTCATGGAAGACCTCTTCCTGAGCGCAGGATTGCCGCTCGTGCATGTGCCTTCGAGCGACTCTTACTCGGAAGATGATCTGGAAGAATTGATCAAACTTGCCGTCCTGAAGGTGAGGGAAAAGCAGCCGCTTCGCGCCTCGACGGAAACCGACTCAGTCCCGATGTGCCCCGTCTGCGGCAAGATGATGGTCCTGCGCATCCACCGCGAGGGACCCCAGAAGGGGAGAAAGTATTACGGCTGCATGGACAGCCCCAAATGCAGCGGAGTGGTGGAAATCGGATAGGGAAGATCATTTTTCACCACAAAGTACACGAAGATCACGAAGAAAAATGCTCGTAAAATCAGCCGCCTTTCCCACCTTTGTGTGCTTCGTGTCCTTCGTGGTTGGGCTCTTTCCCGTTATTTACGGGAGAGCCATCGGATGAAAATCAGGGCTCACCACAAAACAGCGCGGATGAACGCCGCCTGGAAACCGCTGCGCTCGACATGGCAGAGGGGGCTTATCTCGAATTCATGCAAAAATCGGTTTGCGGTCTCATGTATGGCTTTCTCATTATCGCTTGCGCCGCTTTGTTTAACAGGATAGACAGGATAAACAGGATGTTTTCGCCCTGCTTTGCGCGCGGCTT
>DAOUBY010000091.1:0-1691 GCA_034432325.1 Anaerolineales bacterium | reverse complement strand
AAAATGCCCCTCACAGTAGCACAACTCATGGAAAAAATGCCCGGCGCGTTCATCCCCGAAAAGGCGGTTGGGCTGGATGCGGTCATCCAATTCAAATTCACCGGCGCAGAAGCAGGTGAATGGTATGCAGTGATTAAAGACGGCAAAGTCACGGTCGAGAAGGGGACGCACCCCTCGCCCCGTATGACCCTCACCGCCGACTCCGGCGATTACGTCAAAATCTTCACCGGCGAACTGGATGGCATGAAAGCCTTCATGGAAGGCAAGTTGAAACTCGCCGGCGACTTGAACCTGGCAATGAAGTTGACCCAGATGTTCAAGATACGCTAAACCTGCTTTCCCTCGAAAGACTCCCTGCGCCCCAGGGAGTCTTTTTATACTTGCCGGCGGCTATATTCGCGATACAATCCGCCTGCCATCATTATTTTCGAGGAGCCACCATGCCGCTGACTTCACGTGAACGCGTTCAGGCTGTTTTGAATGGGGAGATTCCCGACCGTGTGCCGATCATTTTGGGCGCAAGCAATGCAACGGGTATCAGCACGCCTGCATATCGAAACCTCAAGCGCTTTTTGGGCGTGCAGGCGGAGGACAACTATCTGTATGACTGGCCCGAACTGGGCGCCTCGGCAGTGGACGAAGCGGTACTCGAGCGCCTCCACAGCGACGTTCGCGGCGTCCATGACCGTGAACCTGCCTCCGTCCGAGAGCGGAATCGCACGCGGGCGCCGGGTTCGCCCTACGTCAACTCGTGGGGCGTCGGCTCGGTGGAAGGAGACCCCGGTATGTGGTTCCCTGCCATTCACCCCCTGGCTGAGACTCATTCCACCGCTGACCTCGAATCCTATCCCTGGCCCGATATGAACGACCCGACGCGCTTCGCCCACGTGCGGGCGGAGGTGCAAAGGCTGGCGGCTGAAAACAAGTATGCCATCCTTGCCACGCCCTGGCTGGCGTTTCCGCTCGAACGCGCCTTCGCCATGCAGCGCATGGATCGTTTCATGGCGAACCTGGGCTGGCACCCCGATTTTGCGAAGGCTTTGCTGGCAAAAATCACCGACCTGTGCAAGACGCTGATGGGGAACTTCCTGCGCGAGTGCGGCGAGGATATTGACATGATCAAAATCGGCGATGACCTGGGGATGCAAAACAGCCTGTTGATGTCGCCCAAGATGTACCGCAGTATCGTCAAGCCCTTTCACGCCGATTACATCTCGTTCATCAAGTCGCGCACCAAAGCCAAAGTATTCTTCCACACCGACGGCGACGTCTTCCCGCTGATTCCCGATTTCATCGAAATGGGTGTGGATATTCTCAACCCGGTTCAAACCTCAGCCGGCAAAATGTCGGACCTGCACGAACTGAAGAAGCAATTCGGCAAAAACATCATCTTCTGCGGCGCAATTGACACGCACCGCATCCTGCCGTTTGGCACGCCGCAGGAAGTGCGGGCGGAGGTGAAACGCGTCATCGAAATTCTCGGCGCGGGCGGCGGTTACATGCTCGCGCCCGTCCACATCATCATGCCCGATGTCCCGCCGGAAAACATCCTTGCCATGGTGGATGCGGCGGTGGAGTTTGGAACGTATTGACCGAAACATGCTTTGTTGCAATCATGCAAAAGTCCTTGCGTATTTTGCGCTCTCTAGCGCAACCGGGCGTTAGAGAACGCCCAGTACGCTCCCAAAAAA
>DAOUBY010000090.1:0-3855 GCA_034432325.1 Anaerolineales bacterium | reverse complement strand
CGGCGGTAGAGACCGCCAAATACGCGCTTTCGTGAAGTACTGAAATTGGATTTACAAGGGAATTTCATCCCGTTTTTCTTCAGAATCAGTGTTCATCCGTGTTCATCTGCGGTAACTCCCGATTTATAAAACACTCTCAGAACTGTAAATGGGGGAGTTGCATGCCTTGTTGCGCCATGTCGGCAATATGACGAATATCACCAATTTTGTGAAAAGAGGCACTTTTCCTAGCCCCTGAAAAACACTTATGTTATACTTTGCCGAACGTGCGAGAAAGCACAAACTCCGTCCATGGATGGGCGTTTTCCCGGAAAACATCGGGACTTCGTGAGGTGCCAAAATGCTCGAATACGTTGCAATTGCGTTGTTGATCGTCCTGGCGTTGGTGGTTGCGCTGGTGGCGATCGGTTTGGGGTATTTGTTCGGTCCACGGAAACAATCTGCGGTAAAAGCCCAGCCTTATGAATCGGGCATCAACCCGTTCGGTGAAGGGACGCGGCGCATGCCCGTCCGCTTTTACCTGATTGCGGTGCTGTTCATCCTCTTCGATATCGAAGTGGTGTTCTTTTTGCCGTGGGCAATCACCTTTCGTCAGTTGGGGTTGTTTGGACTGATCGAAATGGTCATTTTCATCGCCATCTTACTGGTTGGCTACATTTACGCGTGGAAGAAAGGAGCCCTGGAATGGGAGTAGAACAAAAACTCGGCAATATGGGCATTGTGACCGCGAAACTGGAAGACGTGGTCAACTGGTCGCGCACGAATGCCATGTGGCCCATGTTGTTCGGTCTTGCCTGCTGCGCCATCGAGATGATGGCGGCGCAGGCTTCGCATTATGACATGAGCCGCTTTGGCATGGAACTGATGCGCGCCAGCCCGCGCCAATCGGACCTGATGATTGTCGCCGGGCGTCTCTCGCGCAAGATGGCGCCCGTGCTTCGCCGCCTGTACGACCAGATGCCCGAACCCAAGTGGGTCATCGCCATGGGCGACTGCGCCTCCTGCGGCGGCGTATTCAACAACTACGCCCTCGTGCAGGGAGTGGATGAGATCGTGCCGGTGGATGTGTTTGTGGCGGGCTGCCCGCCGCGCCCGGAAGCATTGATTCACGGCGTCATCACCCTGTACGAGAAGGTCAAAGGGGAGAAGTTCAAGGATTTTGCATAGCGGACGTTCTCTGATTTGGCGTAGCGGACGTTCTCTAACGTCCGCGCTGGAAAGCGCTGACTACGCTTTGGGAAAATTTATGGATCAAAAACTCGAACCCATTGTGAAGGCTCTGCAGGAACAATTCGGCGCGGCGTATGAGGAGTTTCGCGGCGAAGTGCATGTCTTCGTCGCCATCGAACAAATCATCGAAGCGCTGACCCTCCTGCGCGACAAATTCGACTTCGAACTGCTTTCGACGATGACCGCCTCCGACTATTACCCGCAGACGACGCCGCGCTTCCACGTCATCTATCAGTTGTCGTCTTTGGCGAAAAACATCACCCTGCAGTTGAGAGTCCCGGTCAACGGCGACCAGCCCAAGGTCCCGACCGCGACGCGGGTGTATGAGGTGGCAAACTGGCGCGAGCGCGAAATCTTCGACATGTTCGGCATCGAGTTCGAAGGTCATCCCGATCCGCGCCGCATTCTGATGCCGGAAGGCACCGAAGGTCATCCCCTGCGGAAGGACTTCCCGCTCGGCTACGAGGAACCGCAGTTCACCTTCAACTTCGAAGAGATTGATCTGCGCAAGCCGTACGCAAAGGAATAAGCATGACCCAGATCGAAGAAGTCAACTACGAACAATACAAGCACCTGGTTTCGGAACGCGCCTTTACCGGCGAAACCATGCTGCTCAACATGGGACCGCAGCACCCGTCCACACACGGCGTTTTGCGCCTGCTGCTCGAACTGGACGGGGAAGTCATCGTCAACGCCGTGCCCGACATTGGCTTTCTGCACACCGGCATCGAGAAAAACATGGAAGCCAAGAATTACCTCAAAGCCGAGGTGATGTCGGACCGTCTCGATTACATGAACAACCTGGGCAACAACCTTGCCTACTGCATGGCGGTTGAAAAACTGGTGGAACTCGATGTGCCGCCCCGCGCCCAAGCCCTGCGCGTCATTCTCGTCGAACTGCAGCGCATCGCCTCGCACCTGGTCTGGATCGGCACGTTCGGGCTCGACCTGGCGGCGATGTCCATGTTCCTTTACGCCTTCCGCGAACGCGAACAAATCCTCGATATCTTCGAGATGTGTTCCGGTCAACGTATGATGACGACCTTCATCCGCCCGGGCGGATTGTGGCGCGATGTGCCGGTGGAATTCGAAACGGCGGTGCGTAACTTCCTCAAAATCTTCCCCAAGCGGGTGGACGAATACGAATCCCTGCTGACCAAAAACCCGCTCTTTCTGGACCGTTTGCTGGGTATCGGCAAAATGGACGCCGCCACCGCCCTTCAGCATGGCGTGACGGGTCCCATGCTGCGCGCCTCCGGCGTCAAGTGGGATTTGCGCAAAGCCCGTCCCTACATGGGCTACGAACAGTACGACTTCGACATTCCCGTCCGCACCGAGGGCGACACCTATGCCCGCTACCTCGTCCGCGTGCAGGAATTCCGCGAGTCCATGAAAATCATCGAGCAGGCGTTGAACAAACTGCCGATGGGACCCGTGCGCAGCGACAACCGTAAATTCGTCCCGCCGCCGCGCTCGGAGATTGGCGTGAGCATGGAATCGCTCATCCACCACTTCAAATTGTGGACGGAGGGTTTTTCTGCTCCCAAAGGTTCCGTGTACAGCGCCGTCGAATCGCCGCGCGGCGAATTGGGCGTTTACCTTGAAGGCGATGGCGGACCCAAGCCGCACCGCGTTCACTGGCGCACGCCCTCCTTCAGCAACCTGTCTGTTGTGCCGAAAATCGTCAAAGGGCATCTGGTGGCAGACCTGGTCGCCATCCTTGCCTCCACCGACATTGTGCTCGGAGATATTGACCGATGAGCCTGGCTGAAAAATACCCCAAAGAAGTCAAACAAATCCTTGCCAAATACCCGCCGGAGCATAAACGCTCGGCGGTTATGCCGTTGCTCTACCTTGCCCAACGCGAGGAAGGCTACATCACCAAAGCCGCCATGCAGGACATTGCCCGCCTGCTCGAGATTGCCGAAACCGAAGTTGCCTCGATTGTCGGGTTTTACACCCTTTATCACGATAAAAAAGAAGGGAAGTACCGCATGCAGGTCTGCACCGACCTGCCGTGCGCTCTGCGCGGAGCGGAAGAATTCCTCGACAACCTGTGCGGCAACCTGGGCATCAAAGTCGGCGAAACGACGCCGGACGGTCTCATTACGCTCGAGGCGGTCATGTGCCTCGCCGCCTGCGACAAGGCGCCCATGTTCCAGACGCAGGGACCCGACGGCATCAAATACCACGAGAACATGACCGTGGATAAAACCATGGAATTGATCGAGGCGTTGAAGAAGGCATAGAGTGTATCTGCATGAGGTTGAGCGTGAGCGGAGAACCAAAGATCGACGTCGAGAAACATGTCGCATATTGGCGTGATGGCGCATTAGAAGCAGGAAAAATGTTGAACATTCTATGCGCGGCAACCGAATTGCTTTTGCCTTGTTCGCTGCAAAGGAAGTTCTGGAATGGTTGATCAAAAAATTGTGAAATCCGTTCAGCAATATCTTGCGCTCCTCAAACGAAAGAAAATACCCGTCAAGTACGAGGTTCTGTTTGGGTCTCATGCAAGAAGCCAGCAGCACGTCTGGAGCGATATTGATTTGTTGGTGGTTTCACCGCTTTACGACAAACGCCGCACATATAAACAGGCGAGTAAACTATGGCGGATCGCTGCAC
>DAOUBY010000089.1:0-3349 GCA_034432325.1 Anaerolineales bacterium | reverse complement strand
TTTACAAGGGAATTTCATCCCGTTTTTCTTCAGAATCAGTGTTCATCCGTGTTCATCTGCGGTAAATCTCGATTTATAAAACACTCTCTTACGGGCAGGGGAGCGATTTCATCCCCCCAACTGTATCAACAGTTGGCGGTATTGGGCGGCGTTGGGAGGATTCATCAAAAGAATTTGGTTGATGATGACAATTGCTTCCTCTTTTTCCCCCATATCCAGCAGAGACTCGGCGAGTGAGTCCAGTTCGTGCACGGCGTCTTCCACGCGCCCCGCATGCTGATACGCCTGCGCCAGACCTCGCCGCAGGGTGGCATCGCCGGGGCGTTCCTCGAGCAGGCTTTCGATGAAGGGGATGGCGCGCTCGCTGCTGCCGTGAGTTTGCAAATACGCCAGATAACTTTCCAGTTCGGCGGCGGCTTGCGCCGGCTGCCTCAACCGCAGATTAAGGTCAATCAGATTTTTGCGCGCCGTCTCGTCGTCCGGACGAAGCGTGCGGATTTGTTCATAAACGCGGATGGCTTGCTTCCAGTCCAGCCTTTGCATGTCAATATCTGCCATGCGCTGAAGGATATGCACATTCCATTGACGGTCTGCATTGGCTTGCTGAACGACTCGCAGGGCGGTGGTGTACGTCTTGCGGGCGTTGTCGAGGTCGGCGAGGCGGTAGTAAATATCTGCCAGTTCGAGGTATTCGCGGACGGCGTCGTCCACCTGACCGCGCGCCACCAGCTGGTCAATCAGCCGCGTGCGCGCTTTCATATCCATGGGGGCGAGTTGGATGACGCGCTTCAAGATGCGGGTTGCCTGCGCCGCTTCGCCGCGCACGCTGTACGCCTGCGCCACCGCCGAAAACTTGGCAATCGCTTCGGGGACGTGATTCTCGCGCACGAGCAGGTCGCCCATCAGCGTATGCAGAGGCAGGTAGGTGGGGGCGTGGGTGAGCGCATGGAACGCCTCTTCCATGGCGGTGCGCAACTGTCCCATGCGCGCCAGTTGGTGGATGTGGTTGATTGTTTCGAGCACCTGGCTCGATTGCGCCTGCAGCAGGACATCCGCCAGCGGCATGGGCATCTCGCTCTTGGGCATTTGTTCGCGGGATTGATGGAGATGGTCGCGCCAATTTTTGCGCATCAGCAGGGAGTGGATGTTTTCGCACAGACGTTTGAGCGCTTCTTCCTCCGCCTGGGCTGATTGCGCCTCAATGAGCGGTTCGTACATCTGACGGATTTCATCCGCCTGCTCCGGCGGGACGACCGCCGAGTCGGC
Source organism: Anaerolineales bacterium (assembly GCA_034432325.1). Taxonomy (GTDB): domain Bacteria; phylum Chloroflexota; class Anaerolineae; order Anaerolineales; family Villigracilaceae; genus Defluviilinea. The sequence goes on along the minus strand of DAOUBY010000089.1, from coordinate 2,083 downwards.
GATTTTGAGCGCTTCGAGGTATTCGACGGCGGCTTGCTGCCAGCGTCCCAGTTTGCGGTTGATTTGCCCCATGAGCAGGCGGGCGCCCAGGTTGAAGTCGTTGTGTTTGACGGCGTGGGCAAGATGCCGCAGGGCGGATTCGAAGCGTTCCTCGTTGGCGCGGAGCAAGCCCAGGTTGAAGTAGAGAGCCGGGTGGGTGAAGCCGGCTTCGAGGGCGCCTTCGAGTTCCTCGGCGGCTTGTGCTTCTTTGCCCTTGCTTTGCAGGTCAATTGCCTGCCCAAGGTGAAGAACGACTTTTGCCTGTTCGTTTTGCTGAAGGTTCAACTGTCCCGTTCCGCGCATGAGCGCCTGCATGCCGCGGCGCGATGGTTGGTCTGGCGTTCGTTCGTCGCTGGAGTAGTCGAAGAGAATCTCTGCCAGACGAGTGAGGGCTTTTTGACGGGCTTCGGCTATCGGGTCCAGCCCGGAATCGGTCTCTTTGGGTTTGTCCAGTTGTTTGACCTGCGCCATGGCGATGGGACCCGTCCCGCCTTTGGGGCGCAGGGGTTTGGGGAGGAGTTGCCCGGCGCGCAGGAGGGTTTGCGCTTGTTTGGCTTCGGCGCTTTCGGGCATGATTTGGAGCGCTTTGTTGACGAGTTCGGCGGTTTTTTCGAGGTTGCCCGTGCGCTGGACGAGGCTTGCCAGCGCGAGGTATTCGGCGACCGCCTGCACTTTGTGACCGAGCCGTTCATGGGCGAGCGCCAGACGGGAGCGGGCGGGCATGTGTTCGGGGTTGAGCGAGGTGACGCGCACCCAGTTTTCGATGGCTTTGTCCACGTCGCGCTGGTTGAGGAAGAGGTCGGCGGCTTTGAGGGCGGCTTCGATGGCTTCTTTGAGTTGCCCGGTGCGTTCGAGCAGCTGCGCCAGTTTTTCCATGGCAACCGGGTCTTGCGGGGAGACGGCGGTCACGCGTTTGTAGATTTCCAGCGCTTCTTCGTAATTTCCCTGCTGAAATAAAGCCAGCCCCAGGCTGTTGAGCGCCTTGGGGTGGTCGGGGAATTCGTGCAGGGCGTTGCGGTAGGCGGCGGCGGCTTTGCTCCACTCCTGGTCCCAGGCGTAGGAGTGCCCCTCGTTCATCGCTTTTTGGAAGATGTCTTCTCGTCCGGGCATGTCCCCATTATAACGTAAGGGCGCAAATGGCTGTCGTTACATTTGTCTTATTGTGCCCACGCAAAAGTTGTCAGTCGTCCGACGCTAGAGAGCATCTCTTACGCTGCCATAGCGCGTAGCAGAGGTTCTCTAACGTCTGCAGGAGAATTACACATGAGCCGCTTCGTTTTTCTGGTGGGCGATGGTTATTGGTCGGGCAAGACGTTGATGCCCACCAACTCTCCATAAATGCTGTTTGGCAGGATGCGGCTTTGGGGATCGCCCCGCAAAATGCACATGGGGACGCCAGGGGTGGGAATGCGTAAAACGAGGAGGTGGTGTTTTCCCGGAGGAAGAGGCGCAATCGTAATCGGGATGCGGGCGTAGGCTGTGTCGCTGTCCATTTTGGCGTAGAGGACAGGTTGGGCGGGGGCGATCTCGACCTGTTGATAATCTATGAAGAGGAGGAAGGCGGAGAAGGAGGATTTCAACGGCTCCAGATCGGGGGCGTCCAGGTTGGTGACGTCCAGATGCCCGGCGAGGGCGTAGAAGGTGAGAGGGGTGTTCTCCTTGAGATCGAGCCAGGGATGGGGCCAGTTCCATACGTCAGTGCCGTCTTTTTTCAGGGTCAATTCGAGAGGTATGAGAGGGTCGTTTTGCTTGTTTGAACCCACTGGCGGCAGGGAGGCGAAGTCTATGTTTCTGAACGGCGGGGCGGGGGCTGGTTCGGCGATTATTGTGATTCTCCAATTCGTCAATACTACAATGCCGTATTCGTTAGGATATTCCTCCAGGTAGGGAATGCCTATAGCGACAATGTCGTGTACCCCCGGTTCGAGAGGCGGAATTGTAACGGCGAAGGATTTGTCATCTCCCCTTTCCAAAACAATGTCATTGTACGCTCCCGGTTGTGGAAGGGCGTCATAAAGTTGATGTTCGTCCAAAATTACGAATA
>DAOUBY010000088.1:0-9324 GCA_034432325.1 Anaerolineales bacterium | reverse complement strand
AGATCACGAAAACCCTGCGTAACTTGCGCTCTCTAGCGCAAATTCGGCGGTAGAGACCGCCAAATACGCGCTTTCGTGAAGTACTGAATTTGCAATATCCGTGAAATCCGCGTGATCCGTGTACAAAAAGGACTTAAGAAACACGCTCCAAATGAGAACCGTCCCTGCGCAGTTGCGCTGGGATATAATGCAAGAAAGGAAGGCAGGCTATCATGAAAAATCATCCGCTGCGTATTTTCCTCACCCTGATTGTCATCCTGACGATGTTCCTCCTCGCTCGCGGCGAAACCGTCTGGGCGGTTCAAGGCGGCGCGCAATCCCTGAGCGTGTCCCTCAACCGCACAGACTTTGCCCCCGCCCCCGCCAAGCCGGGACCCGGCTCCGTCAAACCGCCCCCGCCGTTCCTCGCCATTTGCAAAAACGGACTCTACTCCATTGGCGGCGTGGCAACCCTCGAAATCAAAGACCTGAAGCCCGGTTACTGCGTCGAAGCCGTTTTGTGGAATCCCCGCTTTCAGATTCGCCGCATCCCCGAAGACGCCGGCAAACCCCTCGCGCACCTGCTCTTCCTGCGCATCTACTACGCCGGCCGCCTGACCTACGAAATTCTCCCCGGCGATGGAAGCGTCGAAGCCTGTTATGCCCTCCCGCCCGAAAAACAAGGGCAATTCTACTTCTTCGATTTTTATGGCATGCGCTTCAAAAAACTGACCCGCCCGCCCCACACCTGGGACGCCCTCGAAACCCGCACCGACACCCAGAAAAAGACCGCCTGCGCCTTCACCCAGGTTTCCGGCGTGTATGCCCTGGTCGGCAAATAGACCCTGACTCACGTGTAATTCGCGTGCAGACGTTAGAGAACGTCTGCTGCGCACTGACGATGTTGCACATTCTTTGCAGATGAGCCTGAACCCTTCGCACCGCACCCAATGACGGGGAAGAGACGCGCCTCTTCCCCGTCATTTTTCATGAACATGCCGTCGTTCAAATCCCTCTCGCGGCAACTCCCGCCCCTCACCCTGACCGTTTTCCTGTTCGCCCTCTACCTCCGCACAATGGCGCCGGATCTCACCTGGGCAAACGATGGCAGCGACGGCGGCGACCTCATCACCGCCGCTTATACAGGCGGCGTTCCACACCCAACCGGTTACCCGCTTTACCTGCTTTTGGCGCGCCTCTTTCAAGCCCTGCCCTTCGGCTCGCTTGCCTATCGCACCAACCTCATGTCTGCTGTGTTTGCGGCGCTTTCGGCGCTGCTCGTTTACAACATCGTCGCCCGTGCGCTCGATGAAAAACGCCTCGAACATGCCCGCTTTGCCGCCGTCATTGCAGGGCTTGCCTTTGGCTTAACCCCGCTCCTCTGGTCGCAGGCGGTCATCACCGAAGTCTATGCCTTGCAGGCGTTTCTCACCGCGCTGATTCTCCATCTGTACCTCCTGCCCAATCGCCTTGATGCTCTGCTGGCGTTCACCTTGGGGCTGGCAAGCGGGAATCACATCACCACCCTGCTCCTGCTCCCTTTGCTGTTTTGGGACTTCTCCCAACCAGACGAAAACCGCCCGACACAATCCGCCTCTGCCCTGACCTGGAAACTGGTCTGGTTTGCAATGGGCATTTCCCTCTACCTGACCCTTCCCCTGCGGGCGCGCGCCGGCGCCCCTGTCAACTGGGGCAACCCAATTACACTCGAACGACTGTGGTGGCTGGTTTCGGGAAGTTTGTACCGCAGTTACTATCTGCAATCTCCCCTGTCCATGATCGGGGAGCGCATACCCGCCTGGGCATCTTTGATGCTGCGGCAGTTTGGCTGGCTGGGGGCGGCGTTGGCAGTTGCAGGGTTGATTGTGTTTTTTCAGCCCTCGCGGCTGCACGTTTCCACCTTGTGGGTTGGTGCGGCGTACAGCGCCTTTGCTCTTGCATACTCCTCGGATGATTCCTACCTTTACTTGATTCCCGTTTGCGTTTCCTTTGCTATCTGGCTTGGGCTGGCAATCGGTCACCTTTTGAACGCGCTCAACGCGCAGGCGCTGAGAGGGGGAGCGGTTGTTTTGTTGACGGGCTATTTCCTGCTTCAGGGGATGAGTCACATTGCGCAGGTGGATGCGTCCAAAGATCAGCGGGCGGAAATGTTTGGGAGGCAGGTCATGGCTGAGGTCCCGAACGACGCGCTGGTTTTTGTCAAAGGAGACCGGGCTGTCTTTGCCCTGTGGTATTTTCATTTTGCCCTCGGTCAGCGTCCCGATGTGGTCGTGGTCGCCGAGGAACTCCTGCATTTCGACTGGTATCTGGAGACGCTTCATGCCGCGTATCCCAGCCTGGCGATTCCTGCTCCTTTGACGTGGGCGCAAAGCCTCGCCGCCGTCAACCCCAACCGCGCGCCGTGTTTCGTGCAATATTTGGACAGTGCAGTGATTGAATGCGCCGCGCCATGAAACGAGATTTGTCTGACAATTTTAGGTAACAAATTCGCACAAACTTCGTCATGAGTGAGTACTCGATGTGTGCTTATCATGCTAATTGTGGTATAGTTTGACTCCGCTGCAAAAACCTTTTCCAAGCACGATGGATACAGACGCCACGAAGTTTCTTGACATTATCTTGCGCCAAATTCCAGGATTTTGAATTTCCTCTTTTGGAATTCCTTTGTGTCCTTTGTGTCCTTCGTGTCCTTCGTGGATAAAGACCTTTTTACAGTAGACTCTTTTTCTGAATTCTTTTGTGTCCTTCGTGTCCTTCGTGGATAAAGACCTTTTTGCAGTAGTCTCATAGTTTTGAATTGATTTATTTCGTTTACGAATTGAACCCCTGATTATGGAAATTACAGCATACCTTAAACCTCTCATGCGCTGGTGGCGGCTTGTGGTCATTGTGACCATGCTGGCAGTGGTTGCCAGCGCCGTATCCACCATGTTTCAGCCGGATGTGTACGTATCCCGGACGACTCTGGTTATCGGTACCACCATCCTGAACCCGAACCCCGACGCCGGTCAAATTTATATTGCCCAGCAACTGGCTCAAATCTATGCCGATATGGCAAAGCGCGAACCGATTCAACAGGCGACGATGGAAGCGCTGGGCATTGACTGGCTGCCGCAATATCAGTCGCGCGCCGTGCCCAATACACAGATGGTTGAAATCTCGGTGACCGATACAAACCCCAAGCGCGCGCAGTTGATTGCCGATGAACTTGCCCGGCAATTGATCAAACAAAGCCCGGCGATTGGCGATACCGAAACCGGCATCCGACAGGAATTCATCCGCCAGCAGTTATCCAGCCTGCAAAATCAAATTCAGGAGACGGAGCGGCAGATCGAGGAATTGCAACGAAGCCTGATCGGTTTGAACAGCGCCAGTCAGATCGCCAACATTGAAGGGCAGATCAAGGATCAGACCGAGAAGCTCAACAAATTGCGTGAAAGTTACGCCAGTTTCCTTGCCAACTCACAGCAGGGCGCGCTCAATATTCTGTCTGTTGTGGAGCCTGCCAACCTGCCGACGCGTTCGGTGGGAACGAACAAGTTCCTCATCATTGGGCTGGCTGGTTTGGTGGGGTTCAGCCTGGGGGCTGGTGCGGCATATTTGCTCGACTTTCTCGACCGCACCATCAAGACGACCTCCGATGTCGAGCGGATTTTCAACCTGCCCGTCATCGGCTACATTTCCGAACTCATGGATAAGGAGAACAACGCGACGTACGTCGCCAAAGACCCTGCCTCCATCCTGGCGGAAAATTTCCGCCTGCTGCGCTCCAACATCGAATTTTTCCAGATCAGCCGCCCCGTACGGACGATTCTCGTCACCAGCCCCAGTCAGGGGAATGGCAAGACGACCATTGCCACCAACCTGGCGCTCTCCATTGCGCAGGGCGAGCAGGAAGTGGTGCTGGTGGATGCCGACTTGCGGCGTCCAGCCATCCATAAGGCGCTGGATATGGCAAAGGAGCCCGGCCTCTCCGATTTGATCCGCAACAAGGCAGACTTGGACGATGTGATCCGCCCGTGGTACGGAAGCAACATGAAGGTGATTACGGCGGGCAACATCCCGCAGAATATTACCGAGGTCGTCGGCTCGAAGCGCATCGGCTCCATTTTGGGTGATTTGCGCGAAAAATTCGAAATTGTCATCGTGGACGCGCCGCCTTTGATCATCGCCGATTCCTACAACCTTGCCTCGCGGGTGGATGGCGTCATTCTGGTGATGGAGCCGGGCAAAACCTCCGAAGAGCAAGCCCGCACCATCAAAGAACAGTTGGATCGTTCCAACGCGCACCTGCTCGGCATTGTCTTCAACAAAATTTCCGAGCGCAGCGCCAGCAGTTACTACGATTACCAGTATCGGTCGCTGTATTCGCCCAAATATTACGGCGATTATGTCTCCAAAAAGGACAAGGAAGAACCGGCTGCCGAGCCTGCTTCCAAAAAGCTGGTGTCCTTCTTCGAGCATGGAGATGTGCCGCCGGATGTGGCGGAGGGGATCGAGTCTGCCATTACCGCCATCAAGACCCAGCCTCGAACCATGATCGAACGCCTGCGCAAAACCAGAAAAAACGGACGAAACGGCAGGAAAAAATCCTGACCGCCGCTTCCGCCGCCTGCAGGGACGCACAACACGTGCGTCCTTTTTTTATTTCAGGACTTACGCGTAATCAACGTTCTCTAATTATCCAGTCTGCGCGTTAGAGAACGCGCTCTACGCAGGGTTTTGCGTAAGCCCTGTATTTGTCAGGCAGGGTATACTGGAGAAATGAAATCGTCAACCTTCCTTCGCTTGCTTGTTTTGCTTGTCATTCTCATCATCGTCTCACTATACCTGTTTCAGCCGGTACATCTGCCGCAGACCGCCATGTCGGCGTTTGGCGCAGAGACCCTGCGGGCGCGCGTCACGGAAATCATCGAGGAAGGCGAAATAGATTTGGGCGGCGTCATCCAGAAATATCAGGTTGCGCGGGTGGAAGTGCTGGAGGGGCAGTATCAGGGCATCGTCATGGAGATGGATTACGGCAGGCGCCAGGTGTTGTCCAATGCGGTGTACCTCCAGCCGGGCGATTCCATCCTCGTGACCATCGGCTCGCGTCCCGACGGTTTGTTGACCGTGTACTTTGTGGATTTCACGCGCACAACCCCGTTGTTATGGTTGACCGCCCTCTTTGCTGCTGCCATCCTGCTCATCAGCCGCTGGAAGGGACTCCGCTCGCTGTTGAGCATGGCGTTCAGCCTGGCGGTCATTATCGGCTACATCATCCCGCGCATCCTTTCGGGCGGCGACCCTCTGCAGGTGAGCATCATCGGCTCGGTCATCCTGCTTGGAGTCACGCTCTATCTCACCTATGGCTGGAATCTCAAAACTCATGCAGCGGTTCTCAGCATGGTTCTCGTCCTGCTCATCACGGGGGCTTTGGCAGGGCTTTTCGTCTCTTTCACGCGCCTGAGCGGTTCGGGCGACGAAAACGCGCTTTTCCTCCTGCAAATGCTGAACACCCAAATCAACCTGCGGGGGTTGCTGCTCGGCGGCATGATCATCGGCGCGCTGGGCGTGCTGGATGACCTCGTCACAACGCAGGCTTCGGCGGTGTTCGAACTGCATCACGCCAACCCTGCGCTTGGGTTTTCCGACCTGTTCCGTTCCGCCATGCGCATTGGACAGGATCATGTGGCGGCGACCGTCAACACCCTCGTGCTGGCGTATGCGGGGGCTTCGCTTCCCATGCTGTTGATGTTCACACTGGGACGGGGAAACCTCGGCTATCTGGTCAACTTCGAATTTATTGCGGAAGAAATCGTGCGCACGCTGGTCGGTTCGCTGGGGTTGGTCAGCGCTGTGCCGCTTACCACCGCCATCGCCATCTTCTTCGCTCTCAGGGTGGAGTCGCTTGGGTGGTGGGAGCAGGTTCTCGGTCCGGAGGGAGGCGGGGAGGGGCATGGGCATGTCCATTAGGCGCAACTTTTTTCTCCGCGAGTCGTAAGTGTCTCTAGGAAGTCTTAATAGGAGCGAGAGTGACCGACGAAAAAACCTGGGTGTTCCAGGCGCAACAAGGCAGCGACGAGGCGTTCACGCAACTTGTCGAGACCTATCAAAAGCCAGTCTATAACCTATGCTACCGAATGCTGGGTGAGCCGGAGTCGGCGGAGGACGCCGCGCAGGAGACGTTCCTGCGGGCGTACCAAAGCCTGCACCGCTACGACGCCTCGCGCCCGTTCGGGACGTGGATTCTGTCCATCGCCGCGCATTACTGCATAGACAATCTTCGCAGAAAGAAATTTGCGATGTTTTCGATGGACGTTGAAACCGATGACGGCGCGACCTTCGAACTGCCAGACGCCTCTGCCCCCGACCCGGAAACTGAATCGGTCCGAAAGGAGCAGCGCGACCGCCTTCACCTTTTGCTCAAAAAACTGGATGCCACCGACCGGGCGGCGGTCATTCTGCGTTACTGGTACGATTTTTCGGAAGTGGAGATTGCCAATTCCTTGAATCTCACGGTCAGTGCGGTGAAGAGCCGCCTGCACCGTTCACGAAGGGCGCTGGCAGGCATGTGGCAGGAAGACGCGGCGCCTGCCCGCCCCGAAAGGAGAGCGTATGAAACACCAGCCTTTTGAAGAGTGGCTGTTGAACGATACCCCGCTGAGCCATGCCCAACAGCGCGAACTCGACCTGCATGTGCGTTCGTGCGCCTATTGCTCCGCGCTGTTGGAGACGGAAAGGGCGCTGCGTTCGGTGAAGATGGCTGCGCCCGCTGAAGGGTTTACAGGGCGCTTTCAGGCGCGCCTGGCAGAACGCCGCCTTGCCGACCGCCGCCGCAGAATGTTGGGAGGCGCGCTGTTTCTGATTGGCGGTTTGATTTTCCTGTTGTGGCTGGCGGCTCCATCTTTGTTTGCTGTTCTTGCATCGCCGCAAACCTGGATTGCCTCGCTCGTGCGGTGGGGAATCTTCCTCGTCACCACCTTGCAGGCAATGATGCAGGCGGGGGCGGTGATGCTGCGCGTCGCCGCCGACCTTATGCCTCCCTTTGCGTGGCTGGTTCTGTTTTCGGCGTTGGGCGGCGTCAGTCTGATTTGGTCAATATCCATCTGGCGGTTCACTCGTGTTCCGCAAGGAGTGTAAATTGCATGAAAACGAAGTATAAAACTCTGACCTTCCTGTTATTGCTGGCATTATTATTCCTGCCCACGCATGCCGTGTATGCGCAGGGACCGGGTCCTGGCGGCGGGCGGGTGTTGTTTGGCACAAACGTCACCATTGCGAGCGGGGAGCCGTTCGAGGGCGACCTGGTTTTGTTCGGCGGCAATGTGACCGTTGAAAAGGACGCCGAATTGCACGGCGACCTGGTTGTGATTGGCGGAAACATCGTCAGCGAGGGGTTGGTGAGCGGCGATGTGGTGGTTGTCGGCGGGCAGGTCAAATTGGAAGCGGCGGCGGTGGTTGGCGGGGATGTGGTGCTGGTGGGCGGTCAACTTCAGCGGGAAGAAGGCGCACGCATCGAAGGCGACCTGATCAACAACACCGCGCCGCAGATTGACATTCCCAGTGGAAAGGTCCCGCCGCCGTCCGAGCCGAACACGCCCAGCCTTCCCACCGTCATCAACGTGGATTTCAACCCGTTCTTCGCTTTTGGGCGGGTGTTTGTCGGCTCGCTGTTGATGGCGTTCCTGGGGATGCTGGCTGTGTTGTTCTTCGAGGAACGGCTGGACAAGGTCTCGTATGCGGCGGTCACCCAGCCGCTGATGGCGGGCGGGGTGGGGCTGCTGTCGGTGCTGGTGGGGGCGGCGCTCTTTTTGACCATCATTCCGCTTGTGGCGCTGGTCTTTGCCTGGCTGTTTGGCATGGTTGCCATTGGGCGGGAGATCGGCGAACGGCTGGCGCGGGCAATGCGGCAGGATTGGGCGGCAGTGCTGAACGCCGCAGTGGGAACGTTCCTGCTCATGTTTGTGGTGGGCTCCGTTCAGACGCTGGGTGAGTTTTCCTGGGTGGTGGGATGCTTTACGTGGATCATCCCTGCGGTTATCGGGCTGCTGGCAATCGGTTCGGTGGTGATGACGCGCTTTGGGGCGCAGACGGTGCAAGGTCCGCTAAGAGGCGTGTATGTCCCGCCGGCGGATGCCGGTCAGGCGCCGCCTCCCGCCGCGGAGGCTTAGAATCGCGCCGGTGATATAATTCGCCCGCTCCGCAGCAGGTTTCGGAGCGGGTTTTTGATTCGCAAGGAGGTTGTATGGCTTTGAAACAGGTTTCCGTTCCCAATACGATTGTTCATTCTTCGCCGCCGCCGCTGATCGAGGTGCATGGCACGCATCGTGAGATGGGCAGGCAGATTGGCGAGGCAAGGCGCGAGCAGGTACAGCACAGCGTGGAGAACGCCCGCCGTTTGATCGAGCAGGCGTATGGCACGCTGGAGTTGACGTGGGAGGGGGCGCAGATTCAGTCGCGCAAATATCTGCCCTTTGCAGAGGAGCGTTATCCGCAGTATGTGGAAGAGTGGCGCGGCATTGCGGAGGGGGCGAACGTGCCTTTCAATGAGATTGTGACGCTGAACGTGATGGAAGCGGTCACAGTGGACGCTTTGCATCTGACGCGCTGCACCAGTTTTGCGGTCAACGAGGAGCGCACGGCGGATGGACGGGTGCTGGCGGCGCACAACGAGGATTGGGTGCCGGAGGATGAAAATGACGTGTACGTTGTCAGCGCGAAACCGGTTCATGAGCCGCCGTTTCTTGCCATGACCTATGGCGGGCTGCTGCCCAATGTGGGATTCAACGCCTATGGCATTGCCCAACTCATCGACTCGGTGTATCCGAACGATTCGCGCATCGGCATTCCGCGGCTGGTGGTTGCCCGTGCGGTGCTGGCGGCGCGGCGTCTTTCCGGAGCCATCGGGCGCACGCTGGCGGCGCACCGTGCGGCGGGGTATAACCATGTGCTGGTTCACGAGAGTGGAGAGATGTATTCGGTGGAGGTCTCGGCGCGCAAGTTCGAGATTTTGCACGGCACGGATGGGTATATCGTCCACACCAATCATTATCTCTCTCAGGCGATGAAAGCCATCGAGCAGGATCCGGAGGAGTTGATTTCCTCCCGTGTGCGTTATTTCCGGGCGAATCGTCTGTTGCGGCAGAGTTCGGAGCACACGATCAAGTCGTTGCAGGCGATTCAGAAGGATCATGTCAATCTGCCGAACTCAATTTGCAATCACAACATTGATGGGACCGATCCGCTCGACCGTGAGAGCACCATCTGCGCGCTGGTGATTGACCTGACGGCGCGGGAGATGCACATTGCCTGGGGCAACCCGTGTCAGAATGCGTATCATACGTATCATTTGAATGAGTGAAT
>DAOUBY010000087.1:0-3107 GCA_034432325.1 Anaerolineales bacterium | reverse complement strand
AGATCACGAAAACCCTGCGTAACTTGCGCTCTCTAGCGCAAATTTGGCGGTAGAGACCGCCAAATACGCGCTTTCGTGAAGTACTGAATTTCCGCAGCGGAGACGCCATGAAAATCAACTCCATCACCCTCCATCATCTTTCCATGCCGCTCGTTGCGCCGTTCGAGACTTCGTTCGGGCGCGAGACACAACGCGAGTGCATTCTCGTCACCCTTCGCGCCGACGGTTTGACCGGCTACGGCGAGTGCGTCGCTTCGCGCGAGCCGGGCTACAACTACGAGACGACCGGCACCGCCTGGCACATCCTCAAGGATTTCATCGCGCCGCTCCTCCTCGGTCAGAACGTGACCGACGCGCTCGACTTTCAGCGCCGCGTGGAGCGCATCCGCGGGCATCACCTCGCCAAGGCGGGCGTGGAGATGGCGCTTTGGGATTTGCTCGGTAAACGGGAAAACAAGCCGCTGAAGGAACTGTTTGGCGGCGTGCGCGAAAAAGTTGAGGTGGGAGTTTCGATTGGGATTCAGGAATCCGCTTCGGCGCTGGTGCGAACCGTGGAGTCCTACCTCGCGCAGGGCTACCGCCGCGTCAAAATCAAAATCAAGCCGGGGCGCGAAGTCGAAGAGACCACCGCCGTTCGCAAGGCGTATCCCGACCTGCGCCTGCAGGTGGACGCCAACTCGGCGTACACGCTGGAGACCGCCTCCGCGCTCGACCCGCTCGACGACCTGAACCTGCTGTTGATCGAACAGCCGCTCTTCGAGGACGATATTTGGGATCACCGCAAACTTCAGGCGCGCTTCAAAACCGCCATCTGCCTCGACGAGAGCATCGTCACGCCGCGACATGCCCGCTATGCCCTCGAAATGGAAGCCTGCCGCAACATCAACATCAAGCCGGCGCGCGTGGGCGGGCTGAGTCAGGCAATTCTCATCCATGAGTATTGCCGCGAGCGCGGCGTGCCGGTCTGGTGCGGCGGGATGCTCGAAACGGGTGTTGGGCGCGCCTCCAATCTGGCGATTGCCTCGCTGCCGGGCTATGTTCTGCCTGGCGACATCTCCGCCTCCGACCGTTACTACCGCCGCGACATCACCCGCGAACGCTTCACGCTGAATGACGACAGCACCATCACCGTCCCCGCACAGCCCGGGCTTGGCGTGACGATTGACGAAGACGCGCTCCGCCAGTTTACGCTTTCTGAACTGACCCTTAAGGCCGGAGAGTAAAATCGAGCGTCATGACCGGCAAACTTTCACATCGTTTCATCGCGTTTCTCTGCGCCCTTGCTTGGATTGCCGCCTGTGCGCCGCAGCCGGCGGACTCTGCGCCTGTCCCCACAGCCGTTCCGCCCTCCCCTGCTGCCTCTCCCGCGCCATCTGCCCAGCCGGCGATGCCCACGCCTGCCTTCCTCGGCATCCTCTATGGGCGCGCCGTCCCGCCGGCGCTGCGGGAGCAGGTGGCGGCGGCGGAGATTCCCTTTCACGCCAGCATGAGGCTGGATGTCGCCCAGCCCGGCGATATGGGGACGCGCTTCCGCTGGGTGTACGCCCTCGCTGCGCCCTTCCCAACCCTCAGAGATGGCGTCACCTCGGACGAATTGCGGTCACTCTGGACCTCGGGCGGGACTCCGCTGCTCATGGCAGAATCCACGCTGAGGGCGTTCGAGGCGGTTTGGGGCGAGCCAGCCTCCGGGTCCGTGCGAAGCGTGGACGAGGAGCAACTGCTCGATCTCGCTTGGAAAGAATCCGCGTGGGCGATTCTCCCGTTCGAGTCCCTCGATCCCAAGTGGAAGGTGCTGACGGTGGACGGGCAGGCACCCATCCGCAAGGGTTTCGACCTGACGAAGTACCCGCTGGTGGTGGAGTTCACGCTCCAACCCACCGACGATGTGGACACTTCCGCATGGGCGCTCACCAACTACGACCCCGCCCGGCTGACCACCATCATCATGACCGGCGTCACTGCGCTGGTGCGCGCCACTGCCGTGACGATGGAGCTCAAAGGCGCGGCATATCCCGGCGAAAAAGTGCGCGACCTGTTCCGCGAAGCCGACATCCTGCACGTCAGCAATGAGATTCCATTTTTCAGCCAATGCCCGCCCCCCAAGCCCGACGCGACCGGCCCGCTCGTCTTTTGCAGTTCGCCGAAGTACATGGACCTCCTCACCGACATCGGCACAGACGTGATCGAGTTGACCGGCAACCACTTCGCCGATTACGGCGCAAAAGCGATGTATGAAACGCTCGACATCTACCGCGCCAGCGGCATCCCCTATTTTGGCGGCGGGCAGGATTTGCAGGATTCGCTCAAGCCTGCGCTGTTCGAAGTCAACGGCAACAAGATCGCCTTCATCGGCTGTAACAAACCCGATGTGAACCGCTTCCCGACCGCCACCGATTACCAGCCCGGCGCCGCGCCGTGCAACTTTCCCTACCTGCAGCAAACAATCGCGGAGTTGAAATCGCAGGGCTATGTCGTCGTCTCCACGTTTCAGTGGAACGAGAGTTACGATTACAACCCCAGCCCCAGCCAGCGCAAAGACTTTCGCCTGATGGCAGAAGCGGGCGCGTCCATTGTCAGCGGCAGTCAGGCGCACTACGCCCAAACGATGGAGTTCTACAACGGCGCGTTCATTCACTACGGCTTGGGCAACCTGTTCTTCGACCAGATGGGCGATCAGGATTGGATGCCGCCCGGCATCCGCCGCCTGTTCTTCGACCGCTACGTCATTTACGATGGGAAACTTGTCAGTATCGAATTGATTACAGCCATGCTTGAAGATTACTCCCGTCCGCGTATAATGAACGCCGAAGAACGCGCCGCATTTTTACAGGAATATTTTTATTACAGCGGGTGGATGCCCTTCGTCCCCACGCCCACTCCCACCATCACGCCCACGCTGACGCCCATGTCCATCCCGCCTCTTTCCGGGACCTCGAACCTGCTCCCCGCCCAAACGCCTTCGCCATAGGCGGCGCTGAACAGGCTTTGCCGGTCATCCTTTTCATTTGTGTTTATCTGTGACTGCACTGAAAAAACCTTTTCTTACCACGAAGAACACAAAGACCACGAAGTTTTTTAAATCATCTTGCATCGAATTTCAAGATTCT
>DAOUBY010000086.1:0-3273 GCA_034432325.1 Anaerolineales bacterium | reverse complement strand
GCGCAGCAGCGTGGATTTGCCTGCGCCGTTCGGTCCGATGAGGCAGACCATTTCGGCGGGGCGCAGTTCCAGGTTCAGGTTCGAGGCGATGTGCTTGTGGTGGTAGCCAATGGAGAGGGAGGAGGCGGTGAGCATTTCAGTGAGGAGTGGTAATTGGTGATTGGCGGTTTCGCGAGGTTGTAATTAGCGCAGTTTGCGCTCTCTGGCGCAAGCGGCGTTTGCGTTCCAGCGTAGGTTGCGCTCTCCAGCGCAAACGGCGTTTGCGTTCCAGCGTAGGTTGCGCTCTCCAGCGAAAACGGCGTTAGAGAACGCCGAGTACGCATGTATGCCGAGTACGCAGGTATGCCGAGTACGCGTATGCCAAATACGCTTATGCGCCGAAGGATTGGCGGAGTTGGCGCTGGCGCAGGATGATCGAGAGGATGACCGGCACGCCAAAAAGAGACATGACGACGTTGAGCGGGAGAACATACTGGCTGCCCGGCGACTGGGCAATGACATCGGCGACAAGGGCGAAGGAGGCGCCCATCAACATGGAGGCGGGAAGCAGGGTGCGGTGGTCGGCGGTGTTGAGCAGGGAGCGCGCCACGTGCGGGACGGCGACGCCGATGAACCAGATGGGTCCGCAAAAGGCGGTGGAGACTCCGGCAAGAAGCGAGGCGCTCAGGATGATCCAGAAGCGGGCGCGGCGGACATTGAGCCCAAGCGAGCGGGCGTAATCGTCGCCGAGCAGCAAGGCGTTGAGCGGTTTGATCATCACGAAACCGATGAACAAGCCCAGGAGGGCAACAGGGGCAAAGACGCGCATCTGGCTCCATGTCACGCCTGCAAAACTGCCCGAAGACCACAGGCTGAAGACCTGCACGCGTTCGGGCTGGCTGAAGTAGATGAGCAGGGTGACCACCGCGCTGGCAAGGTAGCCGAACATCAAACCGACAATCAACAGGGTGAGAGTGTTCTGGACGCGGCGGGAAACGATCAGCACCGCGCCCAGCACCAGACTCGCGCCGAGGCTGGCGGCAATGGCGAGGGTCAGGTCGCCGAAGGTATTCAAGCCGGCGATGAAGGCAGATGCGCCGCCCGCGCCGATTCCGAGAATCACCAGCGCCACCCCCAAACTCGCGCCCGAACTGACGCCCAGAATGAACGGGTCTGCCAGGGGGTTGCGGAAGAGGGTTTGCATTTGCAAGCCCGCCGCAGAAAGCGCCGCGCCGACGAGCAGGGCAGTGACGGCTTTGGGCAGGCGGAATTTGAAGATGACATCGCTCCACGAGGCTTTATCGGGTTCGCCGCCGGTCAGGATGCGCAGAACCTGTTCGGGCGGGATGCGAACCGATCCCAGCGTGAGGCTGAGGATGAATGCTGCGGCGAGAATGACCAGCAGGAGAACGACGATCCAGGCGCGGAGTCCGAGTTTGGGGAGGGAGGCGGACATTGGTAAGTGGTAACTGGTGAGTGGCGGAGGGTGGAAGGTCGAAAGTCAAAGGTCGAATCGTTTCCGACCTTCGACTTTCGACTTGGGATGTGTGACCTTCGACTCGCTACTTCAACTGCCGATAGTAGACCAACTCGTGATCGGGGAGCAGGTCGGGGTGGAAGATTTTGATGAGGTCTGCCAAAACAACTTCAGGGTGCGCCACCGCGCTTTCGTAGTAGTCGTTGCCGCCGTTGGGGGAGGTTTTGGCGTCGTTGTTCCAGACGCTGCCGTTTTTGTAGGCGGCAAAGTCGGCGTAACGGGCGTCGGCGGCGGTCAGGTCGGCAAGGGTGAAGAAGAAGCCGACGTTCACCCAGTAGTCTGCGTTCTGCGCTTTTTCGAAGACGGCTTCGAAGGCGAGGGGCAAACTGCCGCTGGAGGTATCATCTGCCCAGAGGTACTCTGCGCCGGCGTCCTTGAGGAAGGCGGCGGCGAAACTGTTTCCGCCGGGCACGTTCCATGTTCCCTGGTAGGCGGAGCCGGTGAAGACGGTGGGCTTTTCGGTCACGGCAGCGGCGAGGGATTTGAGTTCTTCGTATTTTTGCACTTTTTCGGCAAACAGGGCTTCGGCGTCTGCTTCTTTGTTGAAGAATGTGGCGATGAACTTGCCCCATTCGGCGCGTCCGAGGGGGGAGGTGTCGAGCCATTCGGCGTTGACCACCGTCTTCAAGCCGGCTTCGATGAGGACGGGGTGGGCGTCGTATTCCGGGGCGCCGGAGCCGTAGGTCATGATGAGATCTGGGGAAAGTTCGAGCGCTTTTTCCACGTTGACGCCGGAGCCGTAGCCGAGCATGGTCAGTTTGCCTTCTTCCGCCATTTTCAGCACGGTGGGATTGCTGACGTAGGTGGCGTCATCCAGACCAACGAGGCGGTCCAGCACGCCCAGTTCATCGAGGAAGGGCAGGTAGGAGGTGGACATGGTGACGATGGTCTGCACGGGGACTTCGATGATTTGTTCGTCGAGGAAGCCTTCGGGCGCAGGCGTGCCGCACTGTACCAGCACATACTGCATGGACTCGGTCGCGCCGGGATAGGGCGTTTTGACGGTGATGACTTTATAGTTGTTGAAGTATTCGATGGTGAAGCCGTCGGTGTGGGTGAGCGCGGCTTTTTCGGGGAAGTAGTCAATCGAGGCGTCATATTCGCCTTCGGCGACGCAGCCATCGGTGAGGTTGTGTTCGGGGGCAACGACGACAGGGGCTTGCGTGGGGGCAGGGGTTGCAGCGGCGGGAGGGTCCGTCGGGGCGGGGGCAGCCGTCGGCGCGGGTTGAGGCGCACAGGCGGCAAGCAGGGCGATGAAGAGGGTCACTATCAGGGTCTTGCGAAACATTCTTTTTCTCCTAAGGGTGTTTTGCGCAGCAGGCGTCCTCTGACGCCGCTCCGGGGACGTTGGAGAACGTCCGTTACGCAGCGGGAGCGCCGTTACGCAATGGGCAGAATCAAAATCCCCAGCCGAGGCTGGGGAGGTGGGAGAGGCAATCCGTGCTAGCCGTTCTCCACCTCCTTTCCGCGAGAAGTGGGCGAACCGACCAGGGCGGGCGACCTGACTTAGTTAGTCTTATAGTCTTGACTATCAGACTAACATCACAGTTGCGGGACAGCGCCGGATTTGCACCGGACTTCGCCGCTGACTGGTCTGATTTGGTTGTGGCAGTATTGTATGACGCCGGGGAGGGAAAGTCAATGCCAAACCAAGACGAAACTATGACTTTCTCATTATCGCTTGCGCCGCTTTGTTTAACAGGATAGACAGGATAAACAGGATGTTTTCGCCCTGCTTTGCGCGCGGCTTATCCTGA
>DAOUBY010000085.1:0-6727 GCA_034432325.1 Anaerolineales bacterium | reverse complement strand
CCGTAGCGCGACATTTATGTCGCCTGAAAATACGAGATACCCTTCGGCAGGCTCAGGGCGAGAATCTCGTGCTACTGCGTAAGGTGAGTTTTCAAGAAAAATCCGTGAGATTCCGTGTAATCCGCGTAATCCGTGTCCAAAAGGTTTTGATTGCAAACGAACTCTAAACTCAAGCCAGTTAACAAAAGGAGAAAAAATCATGAACACAGTAACTTGCCCTGAATGTGGAGCCGAAATTACCCTCGAAGCCAATACCGAGGTCGGCGAAATCATCGTTTGCCCCGATTGCGGCGTGGACCTGGAAGTGACCGCGCTCAACCCCGCGGCGGTGGAACTGGCGCCCATGGAGCAGGAGGATTGGGGCGAATAGACGTGATTGGTAATTGGTAATTGGTAATTGGTAATTACCAATTACGGATTTGGAGTTGCCATGCAAAAAAGATTACGAATCGGCGTGCTCTACTCGCGCGTGCGGGTGGAGGAGAAGTGGATTTTTGGGGCGATGGAGAGGCGCGGCATTGATTATGTGCGGCTGGATGACCGCACCATTCACTTCGACCTGAATGACCCGTCGCCCTGGCAGGAGTTCGATGCCGTGCTGGAGCGCAGTATCAGTTACACCAGCGGGCTGTACGCTTTGCGGATGCTGAACGCCTTCGGCGTGCCGACGGTGAACACGGCGGCGGTGGCGGAGATTTGCGGTGATAAGTTGACCACCTCGGCGATGCTGGCGCGGGCAGGCGTGCCTCAGCCGCATAACAAGGTGGCTTTTTCTCCCGAAGCGGCGCTGGAAGCCATCGAGGAATTCGGCTATCCGGTGGTGCTCAAGCCGGTGGTCGGCTCGTGGGGGCGGCTGCTGGCAAAGGTCAATGACCGCGACGCGGCGGAGGCAGTGCTGGAGCATAAAGCCACGCTGGGGTCGGTGCAGCATTCGATTTTCTACATTCAGGAATATATCGCCAAGCCGGGGCGCGACATCCGCGCGGTTGTGATCGGCGACCGCGTGCTGACAGCCATGTACCGCAAGTCGGAGCATTGGATTACCAACACGGCGCGCGGCGGCGAGGGCGAACTCTGCCCGATTACGCCCGAAATCGAAGACCTGTGTCTGCGGGCGGCGGCGGCGGTGGGCGGCGGCGTGCTGGCGGTGGACCTGGTTGAGCATCCTGACAAGGGGCTGGTGGTCAACGAAATCAATCACACGATGGAGTTTCACACCATGCAGCCGCTCAGCGGAATTGATATTGCGGATGAAATTGTGCAGTATGTGATGGGTGTTGCCAAACAACACGTTTAGATGTCATTGCGAGTGGCGCCTCGCGCCACGAAGGGCCACGCTGAGGCTCGCCCGAAGCGCAATCTCCCTTTAACGAGATTTTCCAATGCTGGAGGAGATTGCTTCGCTCGCAGGAGAACGCTCGCTCGCAATGACACTGTTATTTAGGAGCACTTATGGTTTCAGTATCCATCATTGGCGGTTCGGGGTATGGCGGCGGGGAGTTGCTGCGCCTGCTGCTCGGTCACCCGAACGTGGCAGTGAAGCAGGTCACGTCGCGCTCGCATTTGGGCGAGTATGTGTATCAGGTTCACCCCAATTTGCGCAAGCGCACGCTGTTGAAGTTCAGCGACCCGGCGCAGGTGGAGCCGGTGGATGTGCTTTTTCTGGCGTTGCCGCACGGGCAGGGGCAGAAGCGCATCGAGCAGTATGCCGCGCTGGCGAAAAAAATCATTGACCTTTCGGCGGATTTCCGTCTGCGCAACCCCGCCGATTATCAGAAGTGGTACGGCGAGCCGCACGCCGCGCCGGGCTGGCTGGGGAAGTTCGTCTATGGCTTGCCCGAACTGCACCGCGAAGAGATTCGGGCGGCGGACTACGTCAGCGGGGTGGGGTGCAACGCAACGGCAACCAATCTGGCGCTCCTGCCGCTGGTGAAGGCTGGGCTGATTGACCTGGAGCAGCCGGTTTATGTCGAGATCAAGGTCGGTTCTTCGGAGAGCGGCGCGGAGGGGAACGCTGGCTCGCATCATGCCGAGCGCGCCAACGTCATCCGCACCTTTTCGGCGTTCGGACACCGTCACACCGCCGAGGTGATTCAGGAACTGGGTTTACCCAACGTCTCGCTGACCATGACCGCCGTGGACCTGGTGCGCGGCGCGCTGGCGACGGCTCATGCGAAAGTCAAGCCGGGGGTGACAAACAAAGACTTGTGGAAAGCCTATCGCGCCGCCGCAAACGAGAACCCGTTTATCCGCATCGTCAAGGAACAGCGCGGCATTTACCGCGTGCCGGAGCCGAAAATCGTGGCGGGTTCGAACTATGCCGATCTCGGCTTCGAGTTGGACGAATCGAACGGCCATGTGGTCTCGATTTGCGCCATAGACAACCTGATGAAAGGCGCTTCTGGCACAGCGGTACAGTGTCTCAACCTGATGATGGGCTGGGAGGAAACGCTGGGGCTGGAGTTTACGGGGCTGCACCCGATTTAACCTGTCATTGCGAGGGCGACAGCCCGAAGCAATCTCCCTTTAATGGCGAACCCCTTATCAATGGCGTTTACCGATTAACCGGAGATTGCTTCGCCGCAAGAGCAGCGGCTCGCAATGACACAAAACTGGAGTTTTTATGACACAATCAATCACCGTCGTCAAACTCGGCGGCACGGAGGGGGTGGATTTTTCCGCCATTTGCGCCGATGCGGCGGAACTGCTGGCACAGGGGCAGAAACTCGTCTTCGTGCATGGCGGCTCCGCTGAAGCAAACGCGTTGGGCGAGGCGCTGGGCGCGCCGCCCAAGTTCATCACCTCGCCTTCGGGCTACACCTCTCGCTACACCGACCGCCAAACGCTGGAAATTTTCCTGATGGCGGTCAACGGCAAGGTCAATTCCCTGCTCACCGAGCAGTTGCAGGGGCTGGGCGTCAACGCCTTTGGGTTGAGCGGCATGGACGGGCGCTTGATGGTCGCCGCGCGCAAGGATTCGATTCAGAGCGTGGAAAACGGCAAACGCAAAATCATCCGTGATGATTACACGGGGAAGATAGAGCAAGTCAACAGCGAGCTGCTGCGGGCGTTGCTGGAGATGGGCTTTTTGCCGGTCATTGCGCCGGTGGCGGTCAGTCACAAGGGCGAAGCGCTCAACGTGGACGCCGACCGCGCCGCGGCGATGGTCGCTTCTGCGCTGAAAGCCGAAACCTTGATTTTGTTGACCGCCGTGCCGGGGCTGATGGAAAAATTCCCCGATGAATCCACGCTGATAAAGCGCATCCCGCAGGCGCAACTTCCAGCCGCGCTCGAAATGGCGCAGGGTCGGATGAAGAAAAAAGTCCTCGGCGCCGAAGAAGCCCTGCAGGGCGGCGTGAAGCGCGTCATCATCGCCGATGGGCGGGTGGCAAAGCCGATTTCCAATGCCATGGCCGGAAACGGAACGGTCATCGAATGACGAATGCTCTGTTTCCAACCACAGATGAACACAGATAAATTGGATTTACGGGGTAATTTCATCCCGTTTTTCTTCAGAATCAGCGTTCATCCGTGTTCATCTGCGGTAAATCCCGATTTATAAAACACTCTCACTCTGCATTTGGAGGATTATGAATTACTACGAACTCGAAACCCAATACGGCGCGGGGGTGTACGCCAAACAGCCGCTCGCCATCGTGCGCGGGCAGGGCGCCAGTTTGTTCGACGCCGACGGCAACGAGTACATTGACTGCTCTTCGGGGCATGGGGTCGCCAATTTGGGGCATGCCCACCCGAAGGTCGCCGCGGCGATCGCCGCGCAAGCCGCCACGCTGATCACGCTCTTCGAGACCTTCCCCAACGATCAGCGTGCCGCTCTGATGCAAAAGATGGCTTCGCTCGCGCCGGGGCTGGAGCGGGTCTTCTTCTGCAACTCCGGCACAGAGGCGGTCGAAGCCGCGCTCAAGTTTGCCCGCCTTTCCACCGGGCGGAGCAAAATCGTGGCGATGATGCGCGCCTTCCACGGGCGGACGTTCGGCTCGCTCTCGGCGACGTTCAATAAGAAATACCGCGAGGGATTCGAGCCGCTGGTGCCGGGCTTCAGCCATGTGCCGTACAACAAAATCGAAGCGCTCGCATCAGCCCTGGACGAGGGGACGGCTGCCGTTATTCTGGAAGTGGTGCAAGGCGA
Organism: Anaerolineales bacterium; assembly: GCA_034432325.1. GTDB lineage: Bacteria > Chloroflexota > Anaerolineae > Anaerolineales > Villigracilaceae > Defluviilinea. The sequence continues at coordinate 2,577 of DAOUBY010000085.1, read as the reverse complement.
GGGCGGGGTGTACCCGGTGGACGCGGCGTATCTGCGGGCGGCGCGGCGTCTCTGCGATGAGCGCGGCGCGCTGCTGGTGATAGACGAGGTGCAGACCGGCTTCGGACGCACCGGCAGGATGTTCGCTTTTCAGCATTACGATGTCCTTCCCGATATGCTCTGCGTGGCGAAATCGCTGGCGGGCGGGGTGCCGATGGGCGCGGTGCTGCTCAGCCCGGCGGTACAAAACCTGACCCCCGGCGCGCACGCCTCGACCTTTGGCGGGAATCCGCTCGCCTGCGCCGCGGCGGTGGCTGCCTTGACTGCCATCGAAGAGGAAGACCTGCCCAGCCAGGCTGCCGAAAAAGGCGCTTACCTGATGGACAAATTGCGCCAGATCGAATCGCCGCTCATCCGTGAAGTGCGCGGACTTGGCTTGATGGTCGGAATTGAACTCAAGCAGAAGGTCGCGCCCTACCTCAAAGCCCTGCAGGAGCGGCGCATCCTCGCCCTGAACGCCGGTCCAACCGTCATCCGCCTGCTGCCGCCGCTGGTGATTACGTACGAGCAGTTGGATGCGGTCGTTGCGGCGCTGCGGGACGTGCTGGCGGTGGAATTTCAGAATGCAGAATGATGAATGATGGGAAAACGGCTTGAAGTCAATCCTTTGCCAGCCACTCAATGGCAATTTCAGTATCAAGGGCGCTGAATTCGGGGTCGCCCGTGAGCAAGGACGCGCCCAGAGATTGCGCCAGAGCCGCGGCAAACGAATCGGCGTAAGAAATGGGATAAATCGCCTTGAGATGGGCGGCACGCTGAATTTGAGCCAGCCCCACTTCCTCCCACTGAATGGGCAGGGACAGCAATTCCGCCAGCATTTTGCGCGTTGCCTGTTCGCCCCGCCGCCGTTCGACCAGGTAAAGCACCTCGCCCAGGTTCACCAGGCTCATCCAGATTTCTACTTCGCCCTTTACCGCCTGCCGCAGGAGTTCCTGTACGCGCGGCTCTCCGCCCTCTTTTTGCAGGAGCGCAAGAATTGGAAAACTATCGAAAACAATGGCGGTCACGCTTTTTCTCCCTGGCGGTTGCTCTCTTCGCTATAGGCTGCCTGATGCTCGGCAATCAACAGGTCCGTCAGGGGTTCGCCGGCAAACATGCCGCTCAGAGCCTCAACAGGGTCATCGGAAAGCGGCACCAGCGTAATCCCGTTGCCATTGTCGAGAATGGCGATTTTCGTACCGGGGCGCATTCCGTACCGTTCGCGCATTTCGGCGGGAATGACAACCCATCCTTTTGGTGATACGATTGCTGTTTTCATGGCTATCCTTTTATTTTTGTATAACGAAACAAAAATAAGTATAACGATATTTGCTCTAAAGGTCAAATGAAATGGCAGAGGCGACTTTCGATACCTTGATTGAGTTAGTCCGCCGCTATAGTCCCTCCGGCAGTGAAGGCGAAGCGGTGGAATGGCTGGTGGAGCGGATGAAATCGCTCGGCTATGCCGAGGCGTTTGTGGATGGGGCGGGGAACGCCGTCGGCGTGATGGGCGCCGGTCCGCGGCAGGTGCTGCTGTTGGGGCATATTGACACCGTGCCGGGGGAAATTCCGGTTTCCCTCACCCCCGTCCCCTCTCCCACAGGGAGAGGGTTGCTCTACGGGCGCGGAGCGGTGGACGCCAAAGGTCCGCTGGCGTGTTTTGTGGATGCCGTTGCGCAAGTGGGCGCGGTGGAAGGCTGGCAGTTCGTGGTGATTGGCGCGGTGGAAGAAGAGCGCGATTCGGACGGGGCGCGCTTTATCGTGGACAAATACCGCCCCGATTTCTTGATTGTCGGCGAGCCGAACCGCTGGGAGCGCGTGGCGCTGGGCTACAAAGGCTCTGCCTGGGCAGAGGTGACCGTGCGCCGCGAGCAGCGTCACACCGCCAGCGGAGAAGAGACGGCTGCCGAAGCGGCGGTGCGGCTGTGGGAGGCGATTCGGGAGCGGGCGGCGGCTTTCAATCAGGGGCGGGAGCGTCTCTTCGACCAGGTACTGCTCACCCTGCGCGTCATTGAGGCGGGGGAGGAGACGTTCACCCAATGGGCGCGGCTACGCGTGGGGGCGCGGCTGCCGCTCGAGGTCCCGCCCGAGACGTGGTATGCCTGGTTGGAGGAGATCGCTGTCGGGGCAGAGGTGGCGCGTGTGGGGTACGCCGTCCCGGCCTGGGAGTGCGAAAAGAACTCTCCCCTGGTGCGCGCCCTGTTGAGCGGAATCAGGCGTCAGGGCGGGTCGCCGTCTTTTGTCTATAAAACGGGCACCGCCGACTTGAACATCGTCGCCCCGGTTTGGGGGTGCCCGGCTGCCGTGTATGGTCCCGGCGATTCGGCGCTTGACCATACGCCCGATGAGCATATTTCGCTGGAGGAATACCGTAAAGCGGTGGAGGTACTGGCTGAAGCCTTGAAAAGATTGACGGGACAGTGAAGCGATCTGAGTGGAAAATCAGGGATGGCGATAGAATGAAACGACCAGATTCCTGACGACCCCATCGCGCGCAAAGATGTGGCGGGTGGTTTCTTCATCCAGCATGCGTCCCGGCAGGGTGCGGGAAGTTTCATC
>DAOUBY010000084.1:0-7400 GCA_034432325.1 Anaerolineales bacterium | reverse complement strand
CCCCTCAAAACTCCCACTTCCTCAACACTTCCATCGCTTTATAACTCGTCAAATCCAACTGCAGCGGCGTGATGGACACATACCCGTCCTCCAGCGCGCCGAAATCGGTGCCGTCTTCGAACACACCGGTGGGCGCTTCGCCCCCGATCCAAAAATACGGCTTCCCGCGCGGATCCACCCGCGCATCCAGCGCATCGCGGTACACCCGCATCCCCTGCCGCGTGACCATGTAGCCCGCCAGTTCGCCTTCCTTCAGATACGGCACGTTCACATTCAACACCACGCCCTCCGGCAAACCGTTTGCAATCACCTTCTCTGCCACGCGCCTGCCCACAATCGCCGCCGTCGAATAATCCAGCGCACCCTTGTGACCCTCCGGCGAATTGAGCGAAACCGCAATCCCCTTCACCCCCGCAATGACCGCCTCCATCGCCGCCGTAACCGTCCCCGAATACGTGATGTCGTGTCCGATGTTGGCGTTGGGATTGATGCCCGAAACCACCAGGTCAATCTCCTCCCGAATGAACCCCAGCAGAGGCAGGGCAACGCAGTCCGAAGGCGCCCCGTCGCACGCAAAAGCAGACGTCCCGTCGGCAAGAAGCGTTTCCCGCACCCGCAGAGGGCGATCCATCGTCTTTACATGCCCCGAAGCCGACCAGTTGCGGTCCGGCGCAAAAACGGTCACTTTGCCCAGCTTGCGCATCTCCTGCGCCAGCGCAAGCAGTCCGGGAGCGGTCACGCCGTCATCATTGGTGACAAGAATATGCATGGTTGATTTCCGATTTTCGATTTTGGATTTTCGATTTACGATTGCTGGGTGATTATAATCCTCTCATGCGCCGCACACTGACTGCCGCCCGCTGTTTACTGATCGCCTTTTACTTTCTACTTTCCTCCTGCTCTCCTCAAACTCCGGCGCCCTCCCTCCAGACATCCCTCCTCCTCTACCGCCTCTCCCCTCCCGCCCTGCTGGAATATTCGGAAGACCTCCGCCTCCAGCGGGACATCCCCTTTTCCCCGCCTCCCAACTGCGCACTCTTCGACCTCTTCCCCGCCCCGGCAGGACCCCTCCTCCTCATCGAACTCAACTGCCCCGGCGGGCAAACGGTTCTTCTCCTGGACCTCGAAACGGGCGCCGCCACCCAACCCATCACCAACGCCGACAGCCACTTCCTCGCCTGGCAAAGCGACGGGCGCGCCGCCTACCTCAAAGTGGACTCGCTCGGCAGCCCCCGCATCCTCCGCGCCCGCGCCGACGGCGGGCGCGACCTCCTCCCCATCCCCGAATTCACCTACGACCTCGCCGCCAAACCCGATACCACCGACTTTACCTTCACCCTCTCACGCGGACTGGGCTTCGGCAGCGAACTCTACCTCGCCTCCAGCGGCGGGCGCGCCTCACGCCTGCTCTACGCCAGCGACACCCACTACATCTCCTTTGCCCGCTGGTCCCCGAATGCAGCGCAAATCGCCTTCATCAAAACCCCCGACGCGCAAACCCCCTTCACAATGGGGGAGTTATGGGTGATGAACGCAGACGGCTCGAACCTGCGCCAACTTGCCAATGCCGACTCCGGCCACGGCTACGCCGCCAACTGGTCGCCGGATGGGAGCAAAATCGCCTTTGTGGCGCGCGAAAACCCCGCAGACCCCGCCGCCGATCTCTCCAGCGAAGCGCTCCTCAGCAACCTCTACCTCGTCGAAGTTGCCAGCGGAGAAATCATCCGCCTCACCTTCTTCGAGGATGGCTACGTCGAAACCCCGCACTGGTCGCCGCACGGGAACATGCTGGCGTTCAACCGGGTCGTAGATGGTAGAATGAGCGTGTTCCTCGCGGACCTGGCATCAGGTGAGGTCAAGCCCCTCGAGACTGAATCAGCCTGCTGTCCCGCGTGGATGCGGAAGTGAGTTCCAATGTTTCGCCGAGTCCCCTTCCTCCTTCTCCTTACGCTGGTCATCGCCTCGTGCGGCGGCGCTCCTGCCGCCACCGAAGAACCGCCTGCGCCCACGCCGGAGCAGGCGACTCTCCAACCCACCCTCCAGCCGCTCCTGCCCGACACCCCCACGCCGACATCCACGCCCCTGCCCGCGCCCACTCCCACCGAAACGCCCCTGCCCCCGCTCGAACTGCCCACCGAGATCCCCAACGCGCCCAGCCTGCTCGCCTGGGACGGCGTCCCCACCTACCTCGGCGACTCTCTGCCCGGCTATGCCTTTCGCGTGCTGTACGACCCCGAAGTCTGGGCGCTCACCCAGGACCAGTTCGGCTTCCCTGCGCTCGGTCACCGCGCCATTCCCTACTGCGTCATCTCCGTCACCTCCGGGCGCGGTCTGCCTCCCAACGTCTCGGTGGAGCAGGATATCTTGTACACCAAGACCGTCACCTTCTACGTCGGCACAGCCTACGAAAACGGCGTAAAAAAATTCGTCACCTACACCGGCGGCGATGGCAGGATCTTCACCGCCTTTCAGGTTTCCTTCGAGGAGCAGGCAGACCAATGCCTGGCAGACGCCGAAACGGTTCTGACCACGCTTCAGTCTGTTCCCTCCTTCCGAGCCACACCCACGCCCTAGGTGAATCCTCGTGACCCGCACCGCCCGGAACCTCTTCACCGCCCTTTTGGTCTGCGCCGCCCTTTTGAGCGCGAGCGCCGCCCTCGCCGAACGCGCCGCCCTTCCCCCTCAAGCAGTGACGCCCTTCCTCTACCCGCCCTACCCCGGCGCCGCCTCACAGGAATCCATCTTCGACCATTCCTCACCCAACTACACCTACGACAACAAAGTGCTGACCTACGCCGGCGACGTGGCAAACCGCAACTGCCCCGTCCCCCCGCCGCCGGGCACCCCGCCCCCGCAGAACGGCGTCTGCAACGCCGGCAGCGGCGGCTACTGGTCTTACAGCCTCGGCGACTGGGTCTTCTACGACGGTCACGACGGCGTGGACTACGGCATCTCCTACCGCCCCGTCTATGCCGCCGCCGACGCCAACCAGATCGTCTATGCCGGCTGGTGGGACCCGCAAAACCACAAGGTCAACCTCGGCATCTACGTCCGTCTGCGCCACCCCAACGGCTACAACACCTACTACGGACACATGAGTTCCGTCGCGGTGCAGGCATGTGCCGCGCCGGGTTGCACCTTCGTCCCTCACGGCGAAGTGCTGGGCATCAGCGGCACCACCGGCAACTCCTCGGGTCCGCACCTGCACTTCCTCGTCCGCGACCCGGCCGGCAAATCCGTTGACCCTTACGGCTGGCGCGGAAGCGGCTCCAGTCCCTGGGCGCCCCAGCAAAAAGAGTCGCTTTGGGTTGCCTACCCCTCCCTCGCCTACTACGGCGCGCAAATCTACCCCTCCGGCGACCCGCTCGACTTCCCGCCCCGCCCCTCCGGCGGCATCATCGTGGACGACGGCTCGCTCGAATTCGACGAAACTCCCGATGGCTGTTGGGCGCAGACGCCAGCCTCCAGCGCCACCAACGGGCGCATGAGCACCGTCAAGCCGCGCAACACCTCCGCCACCTGTTCCGGGCGCTGGTCCTTCCCGACGGGCGTTCGAGAAGGAACATACGCCGTGTACATCCGCATCCCTGCCATCAAAGCCACCAGCCAGGGAGCGGTGTACGCCATCCGCCACGCCGGGCGCACTGACCGCATCGTCCTCAACCAGGCGGTCTTCCCCAACATCTACTACGTCACCGACGGATGGGTTTACGCCGGTAAATACAACTTCACGGGCGCGGGAGATGAATACATCGAACTCTCCAACCTCACCCAGGACGAATCCGCCGGCATCGCGGACCTCGACCTCGGCGCAGACGCGGTTCAATTCGTCTTTCAAGGCGATGTCACCCCGCCTCCTCCCCCGCCGGTAACTGTCACCTCCTCCCGTACCCCTACCGTCACCCCAACCCCCTCCCGCACCCCCACGCCGACAGTGACGCGTACCCCCACGCCCAGCCGTACCCCGACTCCCACCCGCACGCCGACGGTGACGCGCACCCCCACCAGCACACGAACTCCCACCGCCACCCGCACCCCCACTGCGACCTTCACCCCATCGCGCACACGCACGCCCACCCGCACGCCGACGGTCACCCGTACCCCCACGCCCACCCACACCCGCCGCCCCACGCCGACGCCGCAGTATTACCTCGTCAAAGTCTTTTTTGCCAGTCATGTGCGTTACAACGCCAACCTGCCGCCTATCGAAGTGTCGGGCTCGCGCTATGTTCGCTCAAACGCGGTGTACACCTCCGTACTGAATGAATACTTCAAAGGACCCGGCGCGACCGAGCGGTATTCCTACGGTTGGATTCCGCTCTACAACGGCTTCACTGGTTACAGCCGGCTGGAGGTTCAAAACGGAATCGCCCGCGTCTATCTGACCGGTGCGTGCATTTTCGAAGGCAAGGATTTCAACATCGCCGACCTGCTTTCGCTGAACCTCAAGCAATTCCCCGAAATACGCTTTGTCAAAATCTACGATCAGAATGGCTCCACCCGTGACCCTGACGGCGCCAGCGATTCGGAACCCGTTTGTCTTTCTGAATACAAAACCGCTACCCCCGCGCCCAGCCGCACGCCGACGGTGACACGCACCCCCACCAGCACACGAACTCCCACCGCCACCCGCACCCCGACTCGTACCCGCACCCCTACTCCGACCTTCACCCCATCGCGCACGCGCACGCCCACCCGCACGCCGACGGTCACTCGTACCCCCACTCCCACCCGCACGCGCCGTCCTACCGCCACCCCGCAGTGGAGGCTGGTCAACCTGTATTTTGTCGGCAGATATGCCTACGAAAACAACATCCCGCCCTACGAACGGACGGGAGTGCGCTGGGTGCGCACCAGCAACCCCATCGGCGCACTGTTGGATGAATACTTCAAGGGACCCGGCGCGCAGGAAAAATCCTATGGCTGGATTGCGCTCTACAACGGCTTCAGCGGCTATGACCGCTTCGAACTCCGCGACGGCGTCCTCCACCTCTACCTCAAAGGGACATGCAGCCGCGCCGGCGCCGTCTACACCATCGCCGACCTGCTGTTCCTCAACCTCAAGCAATTCCCCGAAATTCGGTTCGTGAAGATTTACGACGAGAACGGCATGACGCAGAACCCCGCCGGGCTGAGTGATTCCATTCCAGCCTGTTTACAGCCATAAATAAAGCAGGACGAGATTGACCTCGTCCTGCAAACACATCAAACCACTGCCGCTTCCACTGATTGGATCGGCGGCAGGTAATCTGCCAGCAATTCCCAACTATCTCCCGCATCGCGCGAATAGAACAACTGACCGGTGTTCGTTCCGATGTAGATACCTGCATCTTCGAACGAATCCGTTCCCATTGCCTCGCGCAAGACAACCAGATGCGCCTGCTCCGGCAAGCCTTTGCTCATACGCTCCCACGAATTGCCCGCGTCGCGGCTGCGCCACACCGAAAACTTCCCGTCCACACTCATGCGATATTGGTCGCTTTCTTCGAGAACAATGTAAATCGTTTTTGGGTCTGTGGGATGAATCGCAATGGGGAAACCGAAGCGCGAAGGCAGTTTTCCCTCGCCAATATCCAACCACTCCTCTCCCATGTTGTCACTGCGATACACGCCGCAATGATTTTGCTGATACAGCACATCTGGCAGCGCGGGGTGCATCGCCATCTTATGCACGCATTGACCGAACTCCGGAAACACGTTTGGCATGAAATCTGCACGGACGTTTTTGTTGTGGGGCGTCCAGGTCTTGCCGCCGTCATCGGTGCGATAACAGCCTGCAGCCGAAACGGCGATATACATGCGCTTCGAATCTCGCGGGTCGAGCAGGATGGTATGAAGAGTCAAGCCGCCGGCACCGGGATTCCACTGCCCGCGTTGGGGATGATCATAGAGCGCCTCGTTCAGTTCCCAGGTCTCGCCGCGATCGCGTGAAATGAAAAGCGAAGCAGGCTGTGCGCCGGCGTACAGAACGCCGGTTTCCTCCTTGCGCCCAGGCGTGATGTTCCACACGCGGATCAATTTCTCCGGCGCGCCGGTAATATCATCCCCGCCTTCGGAGCGGAACGCTTCTTCCACCGTGCTGGCGGGGCGTCCCGATTTCGACGGGCGCGTCAGCCCGGGCACCTGTTTCGCCTGTGTCCATGAATTGCCGAAATCATCCGAATAATGCGTGGTGGCACCGTACACAAAATGCCACGCCGCGGCGTGCAAACGGTTATCGCGCGGGTCCAGGTTCATGTGCATCACATTCCAACTTTTGAAGTGAATGTCGCTTCTTTGCCACTTTTTTCGCTCCTCGTCGCTTTCGAAGATAAAGCCGCCCTTGCTTGTTCCAACGAATACCATCACTCTTCCAGTCATCAGATACTCCTCTCGTTAAAATAGAAAAAACGTTCTAATTATTGTATCACATTTTGACCTTCGCCCCTCTGACCCATCGGGGCTATTGCGCAAGACCTCTCTCATGGATAAGATGGAAGCAAGGAGGAAAGATGAACGCCCCATATTGGCTTCTCGCCGCCGCCCTGCTTCTGACATCCTGCAACCTGACCGCTGTTCAGCCGACGCCGACCGCTTCGCTTCCCTCTGCGCCGACGCCGGATTCTCCCACCCCAAACGCATCCACCCCGACGCTCCTTCCCATCGAGACCCTGCTGGCTGTGGATACTCCCACGCTGCCGGCGCCTCTGCCCACCGCCACGCCGCGCGTCGTCCTTGCCTTGCCCAAAGACCAACCGGTCAACTGCCGTTTTGGTCCCGAAGTCTCCTACGCCATCGTCGGGGCGCTGATTGTGGGCAGGCAGGCGGAGGTGATCGGCAAGAACACTGACGCCACGTGGTGGTACGTCCGCAACCCCAGCGACCCCTCCACCAACTGCTGGCTCTCGGCAGAGTTCGTCGTCGTCATGGGGAATGTGGAGGCGCTGCCGGTGGTGAGTCCGCCTGAAATTGGGGTGACCAACATCCGGGTCCGGGTGGAGCCGCCGGTGATGAACGTGGCGTGCACAGCGTTTCCGCAAGTCTTCAGCGTGTTCGGGCAGATCACCGCCAACGGTCCGACCATTGTCACCTGGCGGTGGGAGGCAAGCAATGGATATGTCTCGGAGCCGGCGACTTTGTTGTTCGAATCCGAGGGGACGAAGGAGGTCAGCGGCTTCCTGACGGTGGGGAGCGTCAACGATTATTGGGTCAATCTGCACGTGTTGATTCCCAACGAGCGCAGCGGAGGGGCAACTTTCAAGGTGGTTTGTACTCCATGAGAAATGGCGGCGCATGAGCCGCCATTTTGTTAGAGAGTTTTTTATAAATGGGGATTGACCGCAGATGAACACGGATGAACACTGATTCTGAAGAAAAACGAGATGAAATTACTTTGTAAATCCAATTTCAGTACTTCACGA
>DAOUBY010000083.1:0-9693 GCA_034432325.1 Anaerolineales bacterium | reverse complement strand
ATCACGAAAACCCTGCGTAACTTGCGCTCTCTAGCGCAAATTCGGCGGTAGAGACCGCCAAATACGCGCTTTCGTGAAGTACTGAAATTACTGCGAGGAGATTGCTTCGCCCTGCAGGCTCGCAATGACATGCCATGAGATTCACATCCCCTCCCAACCCGCAAGCCTATTACGAACAGGTCTGGACTCTGGTGCGGCAGATTCCCAGAGGAAAGGTGGCTTCCTACGGGCAAATTGCGCTGATGCTGCCCATCCCCAACGGCGTGGATTTGGAGACTTACAAAGCCTTCGGTCCGCGCTGGGTGGGCGGGGCGATGGCAGCCTGCCCCGATGACGTTCCGTGGCAGAGGGTCATCAACTCGCAGGGCAAGATCAGCGAGCGTCCCGGCGCAGAGCGGCAGCGTCAATTGCTGGAAGAGGAGGGAATTGTGTTCGTGAAGGATAAGGTGGATTTCAAAAAGTACGGGTGGAGAGGTCCCGGCGATGAGGCAAGGCAGGAAAGTTTGTTTTGAAAGCCCCAGAGCGACATGCGCAGGAGGCGCTCTCTAGCGCAACCGGGCGTTAGAGAACGCCCAGTACGCCCCCCCCAAAAAAACATTTTTGCAACAGAGCAGAGAAAAGTCATTAAAAACTCCGTACCTTTGTGGCTCAGTGGTTCAATTGGGATGGCTCGGATTAATTGTTAATCCGCAAAGCGTTGCGTTACCTCGTCAACTCCACCACCAGCGTATCGAGAGCCAGGTCGAGCGTGACCTGTCCCGTTTTTACCCCCTCGTCAATTTTGAGCAGTCTGCGATACACCGCTTCGAGCGTATCCATCGAAAAGTGTGCGGCTTGCTGGGCGGTCTTTTCCGCCACGAAGGGATGCACGCCCAGGGCGCGCGCCACGTCGTCCTTGTTGCCGCGCCCGTCCAAAATTTCGCGCGCCTGCAGCAACAGGCGGAATTGCCGCACCACCATCCCCCACAGCGCAAACGGGTCATCGGTTTCGAACAGGCGGTGCAGAAGACGCTGGGCAGACTTGCCGCTGCCGTTCGAGAGCGCATCCACGAAGTCGAACACCGACTGCTGTGAGGTGACGATGCACACCGCCTCCACATCCTCGACCTTGACCGGGCGCGCCCAATTGACATACGCCAGCAGTTTGGCGATTTCCATCCCCGCCTGACGCGTGTCCACGCCGACCATGTCTTTGAGCATTTCGGCGGCGCGCGGTTCGATTTGCCCGCCCTGATTCTTCGTCTCGTTGACGATCCAGCCGGTCATGTCTCTCAATTTGGGGAGCATGAAGGCTTTGACGTGCATCTTCCCCTCGTTCTTTTCCGCCCATTTAGCCAGCCAATGTTTATCGGCATCCCTCGGCTCGACCGTTTCGTACATCACCAGGCGGGTGGTTTCGGGCGTGTTCCCGATGTACTCCAGAAATTTCTTTCTTGCCGAGGGGTTGTTATATTTTGCGGAGGGATTCGCCAGCAAGACCAGCCGCCGCTTCGCAAGGAACGGCATGGCGTTGAGCGCGTTGTTCAGGTCGTCTTCGCTGACGAAACGCGCATCGAGGCGGGCGGTGTTCATGTCCGCGCTGGTGGGGTCGGGGAAGTCTGCCTCGAACTCCTTGAGTTTGCGCGAGATGGCGAATTCGTCGTTGCCGAAGAGGAAGAAAAGGTTGGGCATGGGGGAGGAAGAAGGAAGGAGGAAGGAGGAAGAAGGAAGAAGGAAGAAGGGAGAGGGGAGAGGGGAGAGGGAAGTTGGATTTGTTTCAGGCTTCAGGTTGCAAGTTGCGCGGGGTGTGAAACTTGAAGCCGGCAACTGACTACTTTGTAATCACGCGATGGACGCCTTTGCGGACGAAGACAACGTCCACAATTTGCATGTTCCCCAGGTCGGCTTCGGTGGTGATGTGCTTCTGAAGCCAGGGACCGAGGGGCTTGCTGAGGAAGTATCCGAACAGGGCGAGCGCCAGGGCGAAGGGGATGAGGAGAAGCCTCCAGCGGGTGGATTTGGCTCCTCGAAGCGGCGCCCAGGCAAAGGTCGCGGGAAGAAGCGCCGCGGCGACGAGGTTGGTGCCGCAGCCGGGGTGAACGGCAAGTCCGCTTTCGCCGTTTTTGAGTCGGGCGAAGGCTTCCGCCGCCGCGGTTTTCACATCCCCGGTGTGGAAATCGCCAAGCAGGAAAAAGCCCGTTGGGTTGGAATGCCCCGCCATGCTTTGATTGCGGTATGTGCGCGCGAGCAGGTGCAGTGTGGCGTGTTCGAGGGCGTGGTTGCGCCGTGTTTCGAGAATGAGGGGAAGTTGTAGAAGCATGTGATGATTATACATGCAACGGATGATGGATGTCATGCAGAAAAGCGTCGTTCTTTATTCGCGTTTAATCAAAATCTCCACAAACTACGTTGTCAATTCAAATAAAAGAGAGACAATACAACAGTCATGATTTGTAACAGCCAACTTCGCATCGAATGACGCAAATGCAGCGAGTTTTCTTCGGGAAATTCGTGAACATTCGATGCAAAAGAGAACTGAGCCTTATTGCAGAGAAAGTCTAAATCTTGAGGTTCCCATGTCAGAGAAAAACCGCGTCAACAGCAAATCGCACATACCGAAGGATTCGTTTTTGTTCGAGAAGATTGTCCCCGTCTCGCTGGTCGTGATGGGCATCGTCATGCTGGGGTTGATTCTGTTTGCCGCGGGCGTTCTGCTGGGGTTCGTCAAATTCTAGTTCAGGAGAACATCATGTCGGTCAATCACATTCTTCCGTTCCTGTCCACGGCAATCATGCTGTATTTCACGGTCAGCGTCCTGCAGAGATTCTTCGTGCGCCGTCAGGCGCATTTTCTGTTCTGGGGCATTGGGCTGGCGATGTTCGGCGCGGGAAGTTTTGCAGAGGCGTACCTGGCGCTGGCATGGAACAAGTGGGTATTCTTCGTCTGGTACTTGTTTGGCGCGGCGTTGAACGCCGCCTGGCTCGGTCACGGAACGCTGTATCTGCTGGTGCGCAAGAAGTGGGTGCATGGGGTCACGGCGCTGCTCGTGCTGGGCAGTCTGTTTGCAGGCTACCTCATGCTGCAAACAATGCCCAACCTGGATGAGGCAGTCTTCACCCCAGACAGGATCATCAGCGAGCAATACGGGACGAAGGCGCTGGAGTCCGGGGAGACCATCGCCGCTGGAGCGCAAACCGTCACCACCACCTATCGCGGCAAAGAGGTGACCGCCGTGCGCGGCATCCTGCCGCTCGGCGCGCCTGTCCGTCTGACCACGCCGTTCTTCAACATCTACGGTCTGCTCACTCTGGTGGGCGGCGCAATCTATTCGGCATATCTGTTCTGGCGCAAACGCGTGATGCCCAACCGCGTCATCGGCAATGTGCTGATTGCGGCAGGCGCGCTGTTGATCGGCTTTGCCAGCACGCTCACCCGTCTCGGTTACGGCGAATATCTGTATCTTGGCGAATTGTTCTCGGCAATTCTGATGTTTGCAGGGTTCCGCTTTGCCGCCCGCCCGCAGCCCGATGAGGCTGCTCAACCCGTTCCCGCTGCAGCGGATTAATAGTTTACGCGCAGGACACGTTCTCTAACGTGTCCGCCGGCGCAAGAATGGCTCATCTGTCGCATAGCGGACGTTCTCATATATGTCCGCATACAAATGACACATGTGCCGCAAGAATTTCAAACAAAAAGAGCCGCGCTTCATGCTGCGGCTCTTTTATGATTCTCAATGATTCGCATGTTCCAGTTTGCGATACGTCTCCAATAAACTGATCAAAATATCATCGGTGAAGGTGTGGATTTTGGTGTACATCTCGGCGGCGCGTTTGGCGGGGACATTCGCCTCGCCGTACACCTTGATCACCGATTCGATCAACGCATCGCGGAAAAAGAGAAACGCCTTCGCCGCGTCCACGTAACTCAGGTTGTAGCGGCGGGCGCGTGATGCGTATTCGTAGCCGATGGCGTACGCTTCGGTGGCGGCATCCGCGCCGCTGGCGGCAAGGTAGGTCATCAAGCCCTGGAACAGCGAACGGGCGCTCATACGATATTGGGCTCTGGCGTCTTCATCCAATTTTTGATACCAGGATTCCTCCTGAAGACGTCCCTCCGAAATCTGCATACGGACGTTCTTCACGACCTCGTTCATCATCCCCTCGGGTTCGAGCGCTTCTTCTCTGGACCTCGAATTGGATTCCGCCCAAAGGAGAATTTCGCTGCGCTTATAGCGGCGGTGCCCGCCCTGCGTCTTGTGGACGGGTATCGCCCCCTTATCCGACCACAGCCGCACCGTGCTGGGATGCACGCCTAGCAGGTTTGCCGCATCGCTGAGGGTAAGCCATTCGTCGGTCATGTGTGTCCATCCTCGTGCGCGGTTTCGGACGTTAGAGAACGTCCGTTACGCTCAATCCGCCACCACGGCGACCCTGTCGGTAAAGGAAGGTTCGTGGGCTTGCTTCTGAAAGGCGGCAACGTCAATGCGGTAGAGCATGACCGCCGCAGCGAACAACATCAACGCCTCGATGCCAAACACCACCAGGTAACCGTGCAGGGCGTCGCCTGTGACTTGCGTGGCGACATCCGCCACCACGCCCGCCATGAGCAGACCGACGAGGCGCGAAAGCCCGTTCGAGAAGCCCCACGCGCCGATGTAGAGACCGACCTTTTCTGGCACGGTCAGGTCGAACATGAGGGAGAGATTGGCGATGGTGGAAATGCCTGTGCCGAATCCCAGCAGGGTGATGCCGAGGTAAAAGGCGCTTGTGCTGGCGGTCAATCCGCTGAGGACGATGGTCAGAAAGCCAAACAGCGCGCCGAGATTGCCCGATTGAGCGACGTATTTCTTCTTGACGCGCCCGTCGAGGACGCCCGCCACGATGAAAGCAATGAGGGTGAAAGAGTTGGTGATGGAGACGATGCGCGAGGTCTGCGCCAGCGACATGCCAAAGGCTTGAGCGGCGAAGGGTTCGAGTAAAACGTCCTGACCGAGGATGGCGGCAAGAAGCAGGAGCAGGTAGAGGAAGAAGATCTTCGCCACGCGGTTTTCGGTGATGGCGGCGGTCATCTGTTTGACGGTGTAGGTGTCAGCCCCCCTCTGTCCCCCCATTTGATGGGGGGATGAAAAGGGGGTAGGCTCCAGTTTGAAGAGACCGAGCAGCCCCAAGGTCAGGGCGGAGGCGGCGACGATGAGGAAGGCGCGCGCGAGAGTGGCAGGGTCAAAGGTCGGGACGAGGCGGCTCAGGCTGATGCCCGTCGCAATCAAGCCGATGACCATGAGCGTGAACATGGTCGCGATCGTTTTGCCGCGTCCCTTCTCGCCTGAGAGTTCGGAGGCAAGGGAGAGGTAGGAGACGGCGGAGAGGTTGTAGCCCATGCCCCACGCGCCGAAGGCAAGGACTCCCGCCACGATGCCGAGCGTGAAGTTTTCGCTGATGAGGATGGCAATCTGCGGCGAGACGGCAACGCCGATGACGCACAACAGAAGCCCAGCCAGGATGTAGGGCGTGCGGCGGTAGCCGAGGATGGGATGACGGTCTGAGAAGGAGCCGATGGCAACTTGAACGGGGGAGAGCAGGTAGGGAAAGATGGCGAGGAGCGTGAAGAGGGTTTTGGAGATGCCGAGGTCGAAGATCATGACGCGGTTGAGGGTGCTGTTGATGGGGACGAGCGTCATGGCGACGGCGGTGTGGATGAGGGCGAGTTGGAGGCGTTTGAGGAACATGTCTGGTTGGTAGAGTGGTAAGTGGTGATTGGTTGAGGTTAAACGGAGCAAGGGCGAAAATTGCGCCCTCGCCTCATTTTGGCAGGACTTACGCAACACTTTGCGTAGAGCGCGTTCTCCAACACGCTGGACAGGTAATTGGCGTTAGAGAACGCCGATTACGCGTAAGTCCTGTTTGGATAATTGTAGATGTAATTTTTGGCAGAACAATGTAGATTTGCGTAGAATTTTACTAGAGTTTTGTGAGCATTTCACCGTCCCAAAGGCTGAGCGGGTGGAGCCTTCGGGACGGTGGTTTATCTGCTCAAAATCCGACGCTAGAGAGCGTCTTTTACGCTGAGCGGAGGTTAACGCTAGAGAGCGTCTTTTACGCTGAGCATAGCGGACGTTAGCCTGTCCTGGCTCCTGGCGGACAGACCAGGGAGAACGTCCGCTGCGCTTACGTCTTCTTGAAACGTTCGATGAGCGCGGCGTATGTTTGCCTCAGTTCAGGCGAGGGGTCGCCCCCGTCAAAGTTGAGGAAGACTTTGAAGGCAGCGTTGCCGCGTCGGTCGAAGAATTGGAAACTGAGCGCTTCGTGTTTGTCGAGGTGGCTGGGCTTGCGGAAGGCAAAGACCGATGCCAGTTCCCAGCCGCGGATGTGCATGTCGAGCGAGTCGGTGCGGATGTTGAGGAAGCCGTCTTTGACCGAGAATTTGCCGAAGCGCCCGAAGACTTCAACGGTGGCGGCTCCGTTCGAGAGGATGACGGTCACATCGCCGAGGGGCTCGAAGGCACGGATGATCTCCTCCCAGCGCGAGGGATCGAGCTCGCAGGCGGACTCGCCTTCGAGGGCGCGCAGGATGTCCACTTCGGGGACGCGCAGTTGATGGGCAAGCATGAGGGTCATCTGCGAGCGGTCGGCGTTGTACGCTTCGCGGATGGCGGCGAGGCGTTCGTCCTGCGCGAGGCGGGGGCTGAGGGGAGCGGCGGTTTGGAACATGGTTCGGTGGTCCGAGTTATGCGCCCGCCCGCGCAATGTTTTCGGTTTTTTGGCTCGCGCGCTGAAGCCCAAGACCAATGGCGGCGAAGTAGGCGAGGTAGGCGATGACTTCGGTCAGGTCGGGGGAGGGGTTGTAGCCGAACAGCGCGCTCATCAACTGACCCAATACGGATTCCTTGCTGAGAATGAAACTCACATCCCAGACGTTTTCGACAATGGCTGGCAGCCAGCCGACTTCGATGAATTCGTGAATGCCATGAGCGAACAAGCCTGCCGCGAAGAAAATGAGCAGTACGCCAGTCACCTGGAAGAAGCGGCGCAGGTCGAGACGCACCGTGCTGGCAAAAAGAGACCATCCGAGCAGGATAGCCGTACCCAAGCCGAGCGCCGCTCCCAGCAGGGTTTGAACCGAGCCAGCCACAAACGCCGAGGCGGTAAGGAAAAGAGCCAGTTCGATGCCCTCGCGCAGGACGGCGATGAAGGCAACGAAGAAGATGGCGCGTTTGCCAAATTGCGAAGCGCGGTGGACGTCGGCTTCGAGGGAGGTTTTCAGGGTGCGCCCATGTCCGCTCATCCAGAAGATCATCCAGGTGAGCAGGGCGGCGGCGATCAGCATGGTAGCGCCTTCGAAAATGGCTTCGGCGGCGCCTTCCAATTCCAGCCCCAGCAGGGTCAAAAGAACGGCGCTCAGGATGCTGAGGGCGACCGCGCTCAATGTGCCAAACCAGATGGCGGGAACCAGGGCGGGGCGTTTGATGAGGCGCACCGCGCCCAGCAAAATGCCGATGATCAAGGCGGCTTCGATGCCCTCGCGAAGGGAAAGCAGGTAACTTGAAAGCATTTAATCCTCCGATGGAGAGTTTTATTTTGATGGGGATGTTATAATCGGGATAAATTTAATAATCTAGATATAAATAGTAAATTTCGTTTGCACCCGTTTTCAACCGTTTTTCAACCAGGTTGAAAAACGTGCGGGGCACGGCTCTAACGTGTCCGGATCGGCGTAAGAGCACGCCGAGTACGCTGTCACAAGAACGCCGAGTACGCTGTCATAAGAACGCCGCGTACGCTGTCATAAGAATGTCGAGTACGCTGTCATAAGAACGTCGAGTACGCTGTCATAAGAACGTCGAGTACGCAATATTTCTGGAGTTTCATGTCTGTCAGTCCTGCCATGCGGCGCTATGCCGCTGAAATCTACCGCCTCCAACATGACCATGAGCAGGTTCCGCTGTCCATGCTCAGCGAACACGTCGAAGCCTCGGCGCAGGCAATCTCGACGATGGTCAAACGCCTGCACAGAAGCGGATACCTCATCCATGAGCCGTACCGCGGCGTGCGCCTGACCCCCGAAGGCGAGAGAATCGCCATGCCGTCTTTGCGCCGCCACCGCCTGACGGAGATGTTCCTGGTGAAGGTGATGAAATATGACTGGGCAACCGCCCATGAACTGGCGGATACCTTCGAGAAGGGCGTCAACGACGAGATCGAAGACCGCATGTTCGAGCTGGCGGGGCGTCCGACGCGCTGTCCGCATGGGGAGCCGATTCCGTCGAAGGAGGGGATCATGCCCGAGGTCCGCGATGAACCGCTGCTGGAAGTGCCTTCGGGTTCGGATTGCATCGTCAGCCGCGTCCGCACGCACGATTTCGACAAACTGCGCTATATC
The DNA here is from genome assembly GCA_034432325.1 of Anaerolineales bacterium. Classification (GTDB taxonomy): domain Bacteria; phylum Chloroflexota; class Anaerolineae; order Anaerolineales; family Villigracilaceae; genus Defluviilinea. Next base: position 1,338 of record DAOUBY010000083.1, on the reverse strand, counting down.
GGCGAACTGGGTCTCGTGCCTGGGACGCCGTTCCACCTGCTGAGCTGCGCCCCGTTCAAGGGACCGCTGCGCCTGCAGATGAAGCCGCAGGATCACATCATTGGCTATGAACTCGCCGCTTCGCTGTGGGTGGAGGTGACGAAGCGCGGCGAGGGGAATAAACTGCCGCCGTTGAAGACGCCGATGAACAGATAGAAAAGATAGACGTGGCGCGAGATTAATCTCGCGGTACGAATTTACACAACTTTCGGCAAAAAACGTCCCGAAGGAACAGCCCCTTCGGGACGTTGCAGGTGTCGGGGCGGAGTGAAGCGGTGTACATCCTTCTTGTGAAATTTGTGACATACGTCCATGTGTGAAATCGGGGGTCAGTGAAATAATAAGGTCAACCATAAAATTTTCAGAAGGGTTGCCTTATGTCTTTGCCGCAGTTGAGCGAAAGCACGGAAATGTATCTGAAAGCGCTGGCTGAATTGGGCGACCGCCATGTGGCGATTGCCCGACTCGCCGAGCGTTTGGGTGTGACGCCCGTCTCTGCCAATGAGATGATGCGGCGGCTGGGCGAGCAGGGGCTGGTGACGCACACGCCGTACAAGGGCGTGACGCTGACAGAGAAGGGACGCGAGGCGGCGGCGAACGTCCTGCGGCGGCAGAGGCTGTGGGAGGTGTTCCTGTACGAGCATTTGAAGATCGAGTGGGCGAAGATTTACGAACTTGCCTGTTCGCTCGAACATGCCACCGCCCCCGAAGTGACCGAAGCGCTGGCGGCTTTTTTGGGAAACCCGACGGTCTGCCCGCGCGGCAACCCGATTCCCGACGCGAACGGGACGTTTGCTCCGCTGGAGGGGAGGTCGCTGCGCGAGGCGGCGGCAGGCGAAACGGTGACGGTGCGGGCGGTCAACGCGACCTCCACCGAAGTGCTCAGGTATTTGCAGGAGAAGGGCATCCTGCCGGGGCAGAGGGTGAGGGTCCTCGAAGCCGCGCCGCTGGATGGTCCGCTTACTCTGCTGGTGAACGGCAGGGAGGCGGCGCTGGGGCTTTCGATGGCGGAGTTTGTGATTGTGGAATAAGAGCAGCGTCACAGGCGTTCACTAAAAGAATGTTTTATAAACCGGGATTCACCGCAGATGAACACGGATGAACACTGATTTTGATGAAAAACGCGATGAAATTACTTTACTGGAGTTTAGAACTCGTCTGAAGTCAAACCTTGTTCATCTGTGGTTAGAACATGAATTTCAAAACACTGACTGCACTGAAAAAAACCTTTTCTTACCACGAAGAACACAAAGACCACGAAGTTTTTTAAATCATCTTGCATCGAATTTCAAGATTCTG
>DAOUBY010000082.1:0-15595 GCA_034432325.1 Anaerolineales bacterium | reverse complement strand
GGCTTGAGGTCGGCTGAGCATTTGTCGAAAATCATCCCCACGCCGGAAGCGCAAGCCGATTCGTTTTTCGACTGCCAGGCGCCCTGCCCTTTGACCCAGTTATCCAACCCGGCATTGAAGGTGTCTTCGCAGGCGTATTTCACGCCTCCGCACACGCCCTCGCCGCCGAAGGCGCTGGCGGCGCGGCAATACACATCGGAGAGGCGCACGCCCGTCAATTGCAGCGTCAGCACTGTTCCGACGACGATTAGCCCAATCAACAAGGCGTATTCCACAAGTCCCTGTCCCTTTGAAAGGCGCATGGTTTTCATTTCTGCTTCTCCTTTCGGCTTTTGATTCTTGCTTGAACGCGTTGGTAGCCTTCTTTGGGTGATTTCGGAGCAGCCGATTTGTGAACGGGATTGCTCCAATGATACGCAAGGTCTTCGAATAAAGCGGCAAACGGGCTTTCGGGCTGTGCATAGGTGACCGGCTTACCCAATGTGATTGCGGCGGCAAAAGCATCGCCGCTGTTGGGAATGACAACCCGGATGGGTCGTTTGAGGGATTTTTCGATTTGCGCCCGCGACAAGCCGTTCCCCTTGAACGTCCAGTTCAATACCAGTTCGATTTTGTCCGCCGGGTAATCGAGTTTATCGAAGACGCGCAAAGCGGAACTGGCGTTTTGTATGGAAGCCAGTTCGGGCGTCAGCATCAGCACGATGACATCAGCGGCATCGAGCGCGGCAAGCGTTGTATCTCGAAAGTCGTGCGGAAGATCAATGACGATATATTCGTATTGAGATTTCAGTACTTCCAGCACGCGGTCCACCTGGTCTTTGACGAGCGGTTCCGTGAGTTCCGGTTCACGCGGCGTTGCAAGCACATCCAGCCCGCACGGGTGACGGAGAAGCACACGCCGAATCAGATCCGCCTCCATTTCGTTGACTGCGATGGGGGCAAGGTCTGCCCAACTGTTGCGCAGCGGGACATCCAGCATCAAAGCGGCTTGACCGTTGGTCAATGCCAGGTCCAGCAGGGCGGTTTTGTAATCCCAGACTTGTGCAAGTCCCACCGCCACATTGACAGCCAGAGTGGAGACCCCGCATCCGCCGCGCAGGGAAAAGACGGCGATGGTGCGATTGTCGCTTTTGGGCGCGGAAGGCTCGATCAGTGTGGAGGAACGCCGCAGCAACGCCTTCACCCGTGCGCTAAATTCTGCGGGTTCGAGCGGCTTGGGGATGAAATCGTCTGCGCCGGCGTCGTACGCCTGCAAACGGTCGTCCAGGTCCTTGAGTCCGGTCAAAATCACGATGGGAATTTGCGCCGTTTCCGGCAGGCGGCGCAGTCTGCGGCACAATTCGAAGCCGTCCATATCCGGCATCATGACATCCAGGACGGCAAGCGCCGGAACGGTCGTCTTCACAACCGCAAGCGCTTCTTCACCGCTGCCAGCCAGGAGAGTATTGAAACCTGCTGATTGTAAAACCCCGCTCGTAATCTTCTGGCTTAACGGATCGTCGTCAACAACAAGAATGTCAATGCTCATGCATTGCTCCTGAAAAACAGGTCTTTGTGGAAGGTAGATCAACCCCCACAGGTTTCCTCCAGTATAGCACGCCCTTTCAATCTTCACCTTTCAGCGGCGTTACAGTTGTGAAAACCCAAAGCAAAACAGGGAAGGACGCCGTATAATGAAATCGTTCAGCAATTCGTCCACAGCGTGATTTGGAGAAAATATGGAAGACACGCCTGAAACGCCCCGAAGCAAAAGATACGCGGTACGGTATACCTGGTTGGGTGTGATATTGGGGATCTTACCTCCCGTGCTTGCCATCCTCACGGAACTCTATATTCAAAAACTGCCCTTTTCATTGTGGGCAATCTCTTATGCGCTGGGGAAAAATCCGATTCTTTGGGTGTTCAATCTGGGTCCGCTCGTGCTGGGGGCAACAGGATATTTCCTCGGCAGACAGCAAGACCTGATGGCCGCATTGGCCGCCTCGCTCGAACACAGAGTGGCGCAGCGAACCCATGAATTACAGCAGTCCAATCAGGTTCAAAAAATACTGAACAGCCTGCTGCGCCTTTCGCTTGAAGACCTTTCCATGCAGGAAACGCTCGAACGGGCGCTGGAGCAAATCGTCGGCATCCCCTGGCTGCCAACCCAACCCAAAGGCGGCATTTTCCTGACCTCCGAAGATGAGCCGAACCTCCTGTTGTTACGCGCCTCCCACAACATGGCAGTCCCGCTGCTCAAGTCGTGCGCGCGCGTGCCGTTTGGCGTCTGCCTGTGCGGACGGGCGGCGCAATCCCGCGAAATCCTTTTCACCGACTGTGTGGATGAACGGCATGAAATACGCTATGAGGGGATGCAGCCGCACGGTCACTACAACGTGCCGATTGTTCACCGCGAAAAAACGCTGGGAGCGCTTGTGCTATACGTGCCGGATGGGCATCAGCCCCACCCAAGTGAAAAAGAAGCCCTGCAAGCCATCGCGCACACCCTTGCCAGCATGATTGCAGCGCGGCGTGCTGAAGAAGACCTCACCCGCCAGAAGACCTTCTTCGAAACGCTCGTTCAAACCAGCCCGGTGGCGGTTGTGGTCATGTCCAACGACCAGACCATTCAGTCCTGCAACGAAGCGTTTTTATCCCTGTTCGAGTACACACGGGAAGAATGCCTGGGTCAAACGCTGGACGCCTTGATCGTTCCGCCTGAAGTCCAGGAGGAGGCGCAGCAATATTCCCGCCGGGCGCTTACAGGAGAGTTCATCAATCAAACCGCGCAGCGGCGCTCGAAAAGCGGACGGATGATTGACGTGAAAATTTCCGCCTTGCCTGTGCGCATCGAAGGGGAAACGGTCGGCGTGATTGCCATTTATTACGACATCACAGAACTGCTGAAAGCCAAGCGTGAAGCGGAAGAAGCGGCAAAAGCAAAAGCCGATTTCCTCGCCAACATGAGCCATGAAATCCGCACCCCGCTCAACGCAATCATCGGCATGACCAGCCTGCTGCTCGACACACCGCTCAACGACGAACAGGCAAACTTCGTCGAAACCATCCGCAACAGCGGAGATACCCTGCTGGCAGTCATCAACGACATCCTGGATTTTTCCAAAATCGAAGCCGGCAAGATGACTGTGGAAAAAGTTCCCTTCAACGTGGCATACTGCATCGAATCGGCGCTGGACCTGGTGGCTGCCAAAGCCTTCGAGAAGCATCTCGAACTGGCTTACGTCTTGCAGGAAAACATGCCGGTAAAATTCCAGGGGGATATTACGCGCCTGCGGCAGGTGCTGGTGAATCTATTGAGCAATGCCGTCAAGTTCACCCAAGAGGGAGAGGTCACCGTTTCGGCGTCGGTTGAAAGCGTTCAAGGTTCGGTGTACACGCTTCACTTCCAGGTGCGGGATACCGGCATCGGCATCCCCAAAGATAAACTTCACCGGCTGTTCGAGGCGTTTTCACAGGCAGATACATCCACCACACGCAAGTTTGGCGGCACAGGGCTGGGACTTGCCATCAGCAAACGGCTGATCGAACTCATGGGCGGGACAATTTGGGTGGAGAGCGAGGAGGGCAAAGGTTCGACCTTTCACTTCACGATTCGGGCGGAACTCGCCAGCGGAACCGCCTCTTTGTTCCCGCGTCAAGCCCAACCCAACCTTTCCAACCGCCGCCTGCTGGTGGTGGACGATAACGCTACCAACCGGCTGATTTTGCAAAAGCACGCTTCCAGTTGGGGAATGTCCGTTTCGACAGCGGCGTCGGGGAAAGAAGCGCTGCAACGCATCGAACAGGAACGCTTCGATTTGATGATCCTGGATATGCAAATGCCGGAAATGGACGGCGTGACGCTGGCACAGGAGATTCGCAAACTTCCATCCGCCGACGGCACGCCGCTCATCATGCTCACCTCGCTGGGACGCAAGCCCGAAGGCGCAGAAAGCCTCGCCTTCAGCGCCTTTCTCTCCAAGCCGATCAAAACGTCACAGTTGTACAATTCCGTTTGTGAAGCGCTGGCGGAACATCCCAGCGCAGAACCCGCCGCGCCGCAAAAGACGGCTGTGTTCGACGCATCCATGGCAGACCGTCATCCCTTGCGCATTTTGATTGCAGAGGATAATCTTATCAACCAGAAGGTGGCGATTGGCTTGTTGAAGAAACTGGGCTACCGCGCCGATGTTGCCGCAAACGGACTGGAAGCCCTGGAAGCCCTGCGGCGGCAGGAATACGATATCATTCTCATGGATGCGCAAATGCCCGAAATGGACGGCGAGCAAGCCGCGCGCATCATCATCGAGAGATACCCGCCCGGCAAACGCCCGCGTCTGGCGGCAGTGACCGCCAACGCCCTGGAAGGCGACCGCGAACGATTTCTCTCCGCCGGTTTCGACGATTACATCAGCAAGCCAATTCAAGTGGAAGAATTGGTTCGCGTATTGCAAAACACCGTGCCGCTGCCGCGCAAAACCACCCGTCCATTGCGTTTGAGCAGCGAAACCACCCCTTCAGGAGACTGATATGCCGCTCGATCGCTCTGCGTTCGAAAAATACCGCGAATTCATGGGGGATGATGCCGATGCGTTTATCGTTGACATCGTGCAAACCTTTCTGACGAGCGCCCCCAAAGCCCTCGAGGATATGAAAGCCTTCATCGCCGCCGGCAAACGCACAGAGTTTGTGCGCGCCGCACATACGCTCAAATCCAATTCTGCAACTGTGGGTGCCAATGACCTGCGCCAGGTGTGCGAAACGATGGAATTACAAGGCAATACGCTGGACGCCGCCGCATTGGAATCCCTGCTCGACCAGGCGGTTCGGGAATATCAGCAGGCGGAGACTGAATTGAAAGGCTTGGCGGGGAAGTAAAAACCAAAGGGAAAACCTGAACATCATGCGCATCACAGCCCTTGCAGGCGGAGTGGGTGGGGCAAAACTTGCCCACGGACTCGCTCAGCTCCTCGCGCCCGAAGACCTGACGGTCATCGTCAATACGGGCGACGATTTCGAACATCTCGGTTTCTACATTTGTCCCGATTTGGACACGGTTTGTTACACATTGGCGGGACTCGCCAACCCGCAGACAGGCTGGGGGCGAGCCGCTGAAACCTGGAACGCCATGGCGAACCTCAAACGACTCGGCGCGCCAGACTGGTTCAACCTGGGCGACAGCGATCTCGCCACACACATCGAACGGACGCGGCGGCTCAGAGAGGGGCAAACGCTTTCACAGGTGACGCGCGATTTTTGCGCGGCATGGGGCGTGTGTCACACCGTCCTGCCGATGAGCGACCAGCCCGTGCGCACCATCGTCGAAACGGAGGAGGGCGATTTGCCGTTTCAGGAGTATTTCGTCCACCGCAGGTGCGAGCCGAGAGTCAAAGGCTTCAGATTTGAGGGGGTTGGGGCTGCCGAACCAGCCCCAGGGGCGGGTGAGGCGCTTCAGTCTGCCGATGCGGTGGTGATTTGCCCGTCGAATCCGTGGGTGAGCATTGATCCCATCCTGCGCGTCATCCCCAAAATCAGCAAGCCGGTGTTTGCGGTTTCGCCGATTATCGGCGGGGAGACAGTGAAAGGTCCCGCCGCAAAGATGTTTGCCGAACTTGGCATCGAACCGTCGGCGCTGGCGGTGGCAAGGCATTATGGCGCTTTGCTGAGGGGGTTCGTGATGGACAGCGTGGACGCGCAACTTGTCGAAGAGGTAAGGGGTTTGAATATGCGTGTTTGCGTAACCAATACGTTTATGAAAAGTCTTGACGATAGGATGCAGTTGGCAGGGGAAGTCGTGCGCTTTATAGGAGAGACAATATGACGATTTGGGCGATTGTGCCAGTCAAGCCGCTGCGACGCGGCAAGTCGCGCCTGGCTGGGACGTTATCGGAAGAGGAACGGGCGGAATTGAATCAATCGCTGCTGCAGCACACCCTGAACACATTGAAAGACATCAAGGAGTTGGAACAGGTGCTGGTCGTCAGCCGCGACCCGCACGCGCTGGCGGTTGCCCGTCAGCACGGCGCGCGGACGGTACGCGAGGACGGGCAGCCGGAACTGAACACGGCGCTTGCCCGCGCGACGGTTGTGGCGCAAATTCATGCCACGCGCGGGGTGTTGATCCTGCCGGCAGACCTGCCTTTGATTTCGCGCGAGGATGTGCTAACATTGTTGGCGAAGGCGGTCGAGCCGCCGGTAGTGGTCATCGCTCCAGACCGGCACGGCAAGGGGACGAACGCGTTGCTGATTTCGCCCTCGGGGTTGATCGAGTACGATTTCGGTGAAAATTCCTTCCAGCGTCACTGCGAACGGGCGAAACAGGCAGGCGCACGGCTCGAAATTGTGGAGTTGCCGTCTTTGGGCTTGGACCTCGATGTGCCGGAGGATCTCGAACTTGTTCGGGAACTCGAAAAGAACAGGGCATTTTAGCGCAGCAAATGTTCGGAACTTGCGCTGAAAAATCATCAAACAAGGAGATGCCATGGCAGAGCGGGTTGCATTGTACTTGCAGGATTCACATGATCTGAGGGATGGCTTGGAGTACGTCCGATATGCCGAGGAGAAGGGGTTCGAGGCAGTCTGGCAGGCGGAATCGCGTCTGGTGCGCGACGCCATTGTGCCGATGGCGGCCTACGCGGCGGTGACGAAGCGAATCAAAGTCGGTTCGGGCGTGATCAACAACTGGACGCGCAACATCGGGCTGTTAGCCGCCACCTTCCTGACCCTCGACGACCTCGCCCCGAACCGCATCATTTGCGGCTTGGGCGCCTGGTGGGACCCGCTCGCCCACAACGTGGGCATTGACCGCAAAAAGCCGCTGACCGCCATGAAGGAAACCGTGCTGGTGATGAAGCGTTTGCTCAATATGGAGCGCGTCACCTTTCACGGCGAATTCATCCACGTGGACGGGATCGAGTTGGACGTGGTGTACGGACGCCGCGAGCCGCGCAACGTTCCCATCATGATCGGCGCGACGGGCGATAAGATGATGGAATTGGCGGGCGAAGTGGCTGACGGCGCGGTGCTGAATTACTGTGTGGCTCCCGAATACAACGACAAAGCCATGGAACTGCTCCAAAAGGGGCTGGACAAATCCGGGCGCAGGATGGAGGATTTCGACCGCCCGCAATTGATCGTTTGTTCGGTGGATGAAGACCACGACAAGGCGATTGATTACTCGAAGATGCTGCTATGTCAGTACATCGCCCAACAGCCGCACATCGCCAAAGCGTCGAACGTGTCGGACGAAGTCGTCCACGAGATTCAGTCCATTCTGGGCTGGCCCGCCACCAAGGAGCAGGTGATGAAAGCCAAGGACCTCGTCCCCGACGAACTCGTGCTGAAAATCACCGCCTCGGGAACGCCTGCCGAGGCGAAAGCCAAAGTGGAGGAATACAAGAAGCGCGGCTGCACCTGCCCCATCCTCTACCCCGTCGGCGGGAATTTCAAATTGCTGATTGACACGTTCGCGCAGGGTTAATCCCGCGCTTCGTTCAATTTCCCCGATAGATAATCGCACAACATCTGCAAAGCCGCTTCTGCCGAGGCGGCTTTGTTTTGTTCGCGGTTGCCCTCAAACTGGAATTTCCTTGTCCATTCGCCGTCGCCTGCAACGAGGGCAACCCAGGTGGTGCCGACGGGTTTCTCCGCCGTCCCGCCGCCCGGACCCGCTATCCCTGAAATCGAGACGGCGATGTCCACCGCCAGCAGTTTTTTTACGCCGTGCGCCATCTCCAGCACAGTCTCACGGCTGACTGCCCCGAAGGCATGCAGGGTATCCCAGGAAACCCCCAGCACAGCGACCTTGGCTTCGTAGGAGTACGACACCACGCCGCCCATGAAATAGTCCGAAGAGCCCGGCACATTGGTGATGCGGTGTCCCACCAGCCCGCCGGTGCAGGATTCCGCCAGCCCCAGCCGTAACCGGCGGGCGCTCAACAGCCTGCCAACTTCAACTTCCAGCAAATGACTCAAATCAACCTCACAGGAGAATATGTTCGGGAGGGTGATTATACCCGCCAGAGAGAGGGAAAAGAAACCTCTCCAGCCCGAAGGTTGGAGAGGTATTTTGACGCCTCTGCAAAACATCACCGCCGAGACGCGGAGAGCGCAAAGTTCCTACGTTGGATTAGGGACCAAAACTTTGGCGGAGAAGCGCACCCAAAGCGGCTGAAAACCCGAACAAAACACATGCGCACAAGCAGAAGAAGAGAATCGCAGGCAGGAAGAAGGAGCCCAGCGCCTCTCCCCAGCCAAACTGATTCACTCCCTTGACCGCCATCACACTCAACACAATGCTGTAAAGACCAACCGCCAGACTGACAATACCAAAGCAAAAACCGATATAAGGGATCGCCGCCAACAGCGTCAACACTGCGCTGACAATGCCGAACGGGAACGAAATGGCGGCAAACGCATAAGCCAATTGCTCGAACGTTCCCTTGCCGCCGAACATTTTTGCCACCCATTGGGTGATGCCAACCGAGATGGCAAACGCCACAACTGCGATGACCGCCGCCACCGGCGCGCCGCAAATGGCAGAAAGAAAACTGCCTCCCCCTCCCAAAGGCAGGTTGGGGACGTCCATCCCCATCTGCCGAAACTGCTGCATCATCTGCCGCATCATCGGTCCCTGAACCAGGGTGGCGAAGAAAGAAGTCAACAATGAGCTAAGAAAGACCCATAGAAAAGCGATGGATAACTTTCCGCCTGCCGAGGCGGCAAGACCCGCATAGGTCTGTTCATTGGGCTTGGTGACCGCATCCATCCAGGTTGAGAACCAGCCTGCGATTCCGGCGGCGGGTTCGGGCGGCATTGGGGTGTTGCTTTGTTCGTTCATGCGTTCCTCCGTGAGATGATTTCGCCTATTATGGCATAAATCCACCTCAATTACAATCGTCAAATATGGTTTTCTCAAAGTCAGCAAAAGCGGCATCGAATGGACGCGAATGAACCCAATTTTTGGGTAATTCGCATAATTCGATGCAAAAAAAACAGAGCAGGCGGTCATAAAGGCAACTTGAGAAAGCCATAAATCGTCAAACTGCGCGCGTAATGCAAACAATATACTTGCAGTAAAATTGCGTTCTATGGAAGTCACCGAAAAAATCCAGGGCATCCTCGCCACCCTGCCAACCAAGCCCGGCTGTTACCTGATGAAAAATGCCGAGGGGAAGATTATCTATGTCGGCAAGGCGGTCAACCTGAAGAACCGCGTCCGTTCGTACTTTCACGCCGATTCCAGCCACGACAACAAGACGCGCCGCCTCGTGCGCGAGATCGCAGACATCGAGTGGATCGTCGTCGGCTCGGAACTCGAAGCGCTCATCCTCGAGATGAACCTGATCAAGAAGCACCGTCCCAAGTACAACGTTCGCCTCAAGGATGACAAGCGTTACCCCTACATCAAGGTTCACTGGGCAGACCCCTTCCCCAAAGTCACGGTCACGCGGCAGATGGTGGAGGACGGTTCGCGCTACTTCGGTCCGTACACTTCGGCATGGGCGGTTTACCAGACGCTGGATGTGTTACGGAAGGTCTTCCCCTACCTGACCTGCGACCGCGAAATCACCGGCGCCGACAAGCGGGCGTGTCTGTACTACGACATCAAACTGTGCGCCGCCCCCTGTATCGGAGCCATCGCCCAGGCAGGTTACCGCCAGATGATCTCCGACCTGATGGATTTTCTGAGCGGTCACAGCGAAGGGATTGTACAGCGCCTTCAAGCCGAGATGCTCAAAGCCTCGGAGGAGATGCGCTTCGAGAAAGCCGCCGCCCTGCGCGACCAACTCAAAGCCATTCAAAACATCATCGAGCGACAGCGCATCGTCTTCGCAACAGACTATCTCGACTCGGACGTGCTTGCCATGGCGCGCAGCAACGGGGAAGCCTGTGTGCAGGTCTTCTTCATCCGCGGCGGGAAGTTGATCGGGCGCGAGTATTTCATCCTCGAAGGGACGGAGGACGCCGCCGACTCCGAAGTGATGGAGCAGTTCGTCACCCAGTTCTACACCGAAGCCGCCAACATCCCGGAGCAGGTTCTGCTCCCCCAGCAGCTGGAGGAGGCGCGGATCATCAGTCAATGGCTGCGCTCGAAACGCGGCGGGAAAAAGGTGGAGTTTTTCGTGCCGAAGGAGGGTCAGCCGCACGAGCTGGTGCAGATGGCGGCTGAAAACGCCACCGAGACCCTGCAAGCCCTGCGCGCCCAGTGGCAGGCGGATACGCACAAACAGGAAACCGCCCTGGCGGAACTGCGCGATGCGCTCCATTTGCCCGCGCCGCCCAACCGCATCGAGTGCTATGATATTTCCAATACGCAGGGAACCGCCATTGTGGGAGCGATGGTCGTATTCACGCAAGGGGTGCCCGATAAGAAGCTGTACCGCCGCTTCAACATCGAGAGCGTGGTCGGCGCGCCGGATGATTTCGCTTCGATGGAGGAAATGCTCACGCGGCGGTTCCGTCGGTGGCGGGCGGCTCAAGAATCACAGGATCAGGTTGGGGCGAAGAAAGACGCGTCTTTTTCCTTTCTGCCAGACCTCATCATCATTGACGGCGGCAAGGGGCAGTTGGGGCGCGCCGTGCAAGTCCTGGAAAAATTCGGGCTGGCAGACAAGGTGCCGGTGGTGGGTCTGGCAAAGCAGCGGGAGGAGATTTTCTTCCCGCACAGGTCAGAACCGCTGTTGCTGCCGCGTCATTCGCAGGGGTTGTATCTCGTTCAGCGCATCCGCGATGAGGCGCACCGCTACGGCATCACGGCGCACCGCAGAAAGAGGCAAAAATTGGGCATGGCTTCGCAGTTGGATGCGATTCCGGGCATCGGTCCGGCGCGGCGCAGGGCGCTCTTGAAACATTTCGGCTCTGTGGATAAGATTAGGGACGCTTCCCTCGAAGAACTCAAGGCAGTGGTGCCGGAACAAGCGGCGCACGCCATTAAGGCGCATCTGGAATGAGAACGGTCTGGACTGTTGACGACGACGAAGAGATGAACCGCGCCATCGGGCTGATGCTGAAACTGCTCGATTGCGAGGTGACGGCATTTCACAGCATTCGTGCGGCGGCGCAGATGATCGTCTCCGGCAGGAAGCCGGATCTGCTCATTCTGGATATCAACATGCCCGAAGTGACCGGGCTGGATATGGTCGAATTCCTGCGGCGGCGCCCCGACACAAAAGAACTCCCGATTGTGATGCTTTCGTCGGAAACGGCGGATGTGATGGTGGATCGCGCAATGCAGTTGGGCGCCGATGCGTATGTGACCAAGCCGGTCACCCTCGAGGAACTGGAAAAGGCAATGGCAACCGCCTTTTACAAACACTTGAAATTGTGAGAGCGTATGGCAGGCAAAAAGATCAAAAACAAACCTCAATCCAGAGAAATAGACCCCGCCGTCAGAGCGACGCGGAGAATGAGGGTGATTTTCATCATCCTCTCGGTGATGATCGTGCTTTCGATGGTTTTGGCAGCGGTGGCGTCTTTTTACTAGAAACGCTATGGCTTTCTCAAGTTGCCTTTATGACCGCCTGCTCTGTTTTTTTTGCATCGAATTACACAAAAATTGGGTTCATTCGCGTCCATTCGATGCCGCTTTTGCTGACTTTGAGAAAACCATACTAGAAACGCTCATCAGGAGTCATATCCCACAGCGGGGGTGATATAATCCCTGCCGCGCGGCGCTGGGTGCCGCGTTTGATTCTGATAAGTACGGGACGGGATGCCCCCGCTTCCGCGAATGAGGAACTATGCTCGATAAATTGAAAGGCATCGAAGACCGTTACGAACAACTCAGCAAGGAATTGCTCGAGGTGGGTAACGATTATCAGCGCATGGCGGAAATCAACAAGGAACGCGTGGAATTGGAGGAAATCGTCGAGAAGGCGCGGGAATATCGTCAGGCAATGAAAAGCCTGGAGGAGGCGCGTGCGATTCTCCAGTCCGAAAAAGATGCGGAACTGGCGGCGCTGGCGGAGGCGGATATCGAGGAGTTGACTCCGAAGATCGAGGCGCTCGAGAAGCAGATCAAGGGGATGCTGGTGCCGAAGGATCCGCGCGACGAGAAGAACGTCATCATGGAAATCCGCGCGGGGACCGGCGGCGACGAAGCCGCCATCTTCGCCGGGGATTTGTTCCGCATGTACACGCGTTACGCCGACGAGAAGAAGTGGAAGACCGAAGTCCTTTCGGAAAACGCCATTGGCGTGGGCGGTTACAAGGAAGTGATTTTCGAGATTCGCGGCAAGGGTGCGTATTCGAAGTTGAAATACGAATCGGGCGTGCATCGCGTCCAGCGCGTGCCGGCGACCGAATCGCAGGGGCGCATCCACACCTCCACAGCGACGGTGGCGGTGCTGGCGGAAGTGGACGAGGTGGAAATTGACATCCCCGAAAGCGACATCGAGATCGAGGTCTATCGCTCCTCCGGCGCGGGCGGGCAGAACGTGCAAAAGAACTCCACCGCCGTGCGCCTGTATCACAAGCCGACCGGCATGGTGGTGACCTGTCAGGATGAGCGTTCACAGCTGCAGAACAAACTGCGTGCGATGAGCATTTTGCGCGCGCGCCTGTATGAGATGGAGGAGGAAAAGCGCCGCGCCGCCCTCGAAGCAGACCGCCGCTCACAGGTGGGAACGGGCGAACGCTCCGAAAAGATTCGCACCTACAACTACCCTCAAAACCGCGTCACCGATCACCGCATCGGGCTGTCCATTTACAACCTGCCGGCTGTGATGGACGGAAAGATTGACGAGTTCATCGAGGAACTGTCCACGCGCGACGAGGCGGAACGTCTTGCCGCCAGCGGAATTGAGGAAGAATAGTATCGTATAATTGCAGCGGAGGTCGTTATGAACACTTTTACCACGCAGGCAGTTTATGAAAAAGGCGTTCTGAAACCCCGGAAAAAGTTAAATCTTCCCGAGCATAGTATTGTCGAGATCAGGGTTCGTTCTATGCGCCCCGCCATGCGGAAAACACAGTTTGCCTCCCTGCTTGGGGTTTGGGAACATTTACCAGAAAATCAAGGCGCTGCTTTGGAAAAATCCCTCGAACGCACGCGTAAACGATCAGCCGCAAAAGTGACAAAACTGGCAAAATCGCTCAAGTAACAGTGGGTATCATGACCACATATATGGCTGATACCCATAGCCTGCTCTGGGCATTCCACAAACCGCGCAAGTTGGGCAGGCGTGCGCGTCTTGCATTTGAGGAAATAGCAAACGGAAAATCCACTCTGCTCATTCCCGTTATTGTTTTGGCAGAATTGATTTTCACCATTGAAAACAAACCCGTTCAAGCGGATCTGGACAAGATTCTGCTGACGATACAAAACAGCCCCAATGTCGAATTCGTTGATTTTGACTATGAGACCGCGTTGAGGCTGCGTGACCTGACCGCCATCCCTGAAATGCATGATCGCATCATTGTCGCTGCGGCAATCGAGTATGAAGCCGCCTTGATTACCTTCGACAAGACGATTACCGCGTCTGGCTTGGTGAAGGCAATTTGGTAAACGAGAAAACACGCCCCGCTTGCCCGCAACGGAAACTTCAATGAACGATAACCCCGCCTTCGGCGCAAATTTGCAGCCCTTCATGGGCATTCCCTCCTTCATGCGTCTGCCGGTCACACGCGACCTGCAGGCTGTGGACGCCGCGATTTTGGGCGCGCCCTTCGACAGCGGCACTTCCTACCGCACAGGGACGCGCTTCGGTCCGCGCAAGATTCGCGAAGCCTCGCTGATGATTTGGGGACACAACACCACGCTCAACGTCACGCCCCTGAAAAAACTCAAAGTGGTGGATTACGGCGACGTGTCGGTCATCCCAACCTCCATCGAACATACCATGACCGCCATCACCCAAACCGCCAGCGAAATCATCGAAAGCGGGGCAGCCCTCATCACCCTCGGCGGCGACCATTCCATTGCGCTCCCGCTCCTGCGCGCCCACACCCAAAAATACGGGCCCGTCTCCCTCGTCCACATTGACGCGCACATAGACACCTGGGAAGCGGAGTTCGAAGCCGTCCCCTACAGTCACGGCACGCCCTTCCGCCATGCCTTGCAGGAGGGACTGATCCGCCAGGGCGAATACATGCAAATCGGCATCCGCGGACCGGTCAGCGGCGAGAATGACTACGCCGACGCCCGCGCGCTTGGCGCCCGCATCGTCACCATCCACGAAGTGATGGAAAAAGGCGTCGGCGAAATTCTCAAAGAAGTGCACCAACGCATGACGGGACCCGTCTATGTGACCGTGGATATTGACTCGGTGGACCCCGCCTACGCTCCCGGCACCGGCACCCCCGAAGTCGGCGGGCTGACCAGTTACCAGCTGCTCCAACTCGTGCGCGGACTGCACGGCTTGAACCTGATTGGCTTCGACCTCGTGGAAGTCTCGCCGCCCTTCGACCACGGCGACATCACCGCCATCCTTGCCGCCAACACCGTCTTCGAATACCTGTCCCTGCTGGCGCTCAAGTCAAACCTTTGACCTTTCACTTTAGACTTTAGGTAGACATCACCCCATCATGTCCTCCTCGCTTCTCGCCGATCTGACCGCGCGCCTCGCCCCCCTCACCGACACCCCCGCCCTCGACGCCTCCGTCCTGCTCGCGCACATCACCGGCGAACCGCGCGCCTGGATCATCGCCCACCCCGAACTCACGCTGTCAGCGGCGCAGCAGGCAAAACTCGAAGAAGCAGTCCAACGTCTGGAAAGAAGCGAACCTCTCCCCTACCTCCTCGGTCACTGGGAATTTTTCGGTTTAGACTTCGACCTCACTCCCCACGTCCTCATCCCCCGCCCCGAAACCGAACTGCTCGTCGAAACAGCCATCGCCTGGCTGAAACAATCCCCTCGCCGCCGCACCGCTGCAGACGTGGGCACCGGCTCCGGCGTCATCGCCATCGCCATCGCCGCCAGCGTTCCAGACGCCCGCCTCCTCGCCACCGACCTCTCACCTCAGGCGCTTCAGACGGCAAAACGAAACGCCGCCAAACATCACGTTTTGGAACGAATCGAATTCAGCGAATGCGACCTGCTCCCCGCCCCCTCGCAACTCGCAGCGCCTTTCCCCCCGCTCGATCTGCTTTGCGCCAACCTGCCCTACATCCCCACCGCAACCCTGCACAGCCTGGCGGTTTACGGACGCGAACCGTCGCTCGCCCTCGACGGCGGTGCGGATGGTCTCGACCTCATCCGCAGACTCCTGCGCCTCGCCCCCGCATGGATGGCTCCGCGCAGCCTCATCCTGCTCGAAATCGAAGCCACCCTCGGCAAAGAGACGCTCGACCTTGCCCGCTCAAACTTTCCCCGCGCTGAGATCAACCTGCGCCAGGATTTATCGGGACGCGACCGCCTGCTCGAAATTCGACTCTGACCTCGTCCTGCAAAACCGCTTCTTCTTTTGAGCTTCTGTATAACTCACCTTACGCAGTGGTGCGAGATTTATCTCGTATTTTCAGGCGACATGAATGTCGCGCTACAGAGAAACTGCGTAACATCAGTGTATAAGTCAGCCGGCGTTAGAGAGTGTTTTATAAATGGGGATTGACCGCAGATGAACACGGATGAACACTGATTCTGAAGAAAAACGAGATGAAATTACTTTGTAAATC
>DAOUBY010000081.1:0-2651 GCA_034432325.1 Anaerolineales bacterium | reverse complement strand
AGCCCCGGCAAACCGCCCGCCGCCTTTGCCTTCCGCACCGCACGCAGGATCGCCTCCGCCATCGCTTCTGCGGCGAACGCGCCGACTGTGGTAACGTCTGCGCTGCGCGCGCCGGTGGACAGGGCAAAGATGGCGTCGCCGTCGAGCATGGTGTGAGCCGGGCGGATTGTGCGGGCAATGCCATCCTGCGCCATCTGCGCCACTTTTGCCGCCTGCGCCTTGGTCAGCCGCGCATTCGTCGCCACCACGCCGATGACCGTGTTGGCGCGCGCCGCCAGCCCGAGCAAAGCCCGCCCCAGCGGCTTTTTCATCATTGCAAGCGTATCGGCAAAATATTCCTTCCCGCCCACGCGCAAAGGACCGACCTTGCCGGAGCGAAGCCCGGCAAGAATCATGCCTGTTTTGGGATCCACCACATCGCCCCAGGCATTGACGGCGACCAGCGCCCCCACCACCACGCCCCCGCCAATCGTCATGGAGGCGGTTCCGACTCCGCTCTTGGTTGCGAGGCTTGTCCCGAACATTTTCCCCACTGAAGCCCCCGTCCCCGCGCCGACGTTGCCTTCAGCAGGGGCGGCGGAGGAGGCTGAGGCGGCGGCAAGGTATCCCATGGCGGCATCGGGCCGAACGTCAGCGCGACCGAGGTTCAGGTCGAAGAGAATGGCGGAGGGGACGATGGGCACTTTCGCCGCGCCGGTGTTGAATCCGATTTTGTTTTCTTCCAGATATTTCATCACGCCGCCGGCGGCATCCAACCCAAACGCCGACCCTCCCGCCAGCACAATGGCATGAACCTTTTCCACCAGGTTCAGCGGCGAGAGGAGGTCGGTTTCGCGCGTGCCAGGAGCGCTGCCGCGCACGTCCACGCCTGCCACCGCTCCTTTGCGGCAAAGGATGACGGTACAGCCGGTGAGCGCTTCGCTATCCTGCGCGTGACCCACTTCGATGCCGCGCACGTCGGTGATGGTGTTGCTGCGTGCCATGGTTCACTTTTTCGCTTGCTCGCGTAAACGACGTTCGCTAACGCCAACGGGCGCATAAGAAAACGCGCCCTACGCGTATTACGAGATTATTTTCGGGCGTCACGCCAGGCTGCGGACGAGTTCGAGAAATTCCTGCCACTCCTCCTCGAAGAAGTGCACGGTGACGTTGTTCAACTCGATGTGATAGGTGGTTTCGCCGTCGGGTTCTTCGGCTTTCCAGGCAAAGTAGTTGTCGGTTTCGGCGATGGTTTCGGTTTTGGGTTCATTATGGTTGCTGCTCATTGGGTTTCTCCTTTTTGGCTTTTTCTGCGGGCTTTGTTCTGACAAAGCGCAGTTTGATGGATTGCAGGGCGCCTTTGACCAATTCGCTTATGCTGGGCGGAGGCGGCGCTTCCTCCTCCTCGGTCCAGGGATCGAGGTCGAACATTTTGCGCATCACATACCTGCCCAGCAGGAGGAATGTGGCAAGAAAGGGCGCGGCAATGACCACGCCCAGCAGTCCCAGCAGGTTGGCGGCAATGAGGGCGGCAATCAGCACGGCGGCGGGATGCACCCTCAAGGTCCGCGCCATGATGCGGGGGGTGATGAAGTTGTCCATGAACCAGTCAACGACCGAGGTGGTGATGACCACGATCAGCATGTAGGTCAGGGCGTTGTCCTGCAAGCCAAACGGTTTGACCGGCTGAAAGTAGGTGACCAGCGCCATGATGATCCACGTGATGGCGGGACCGATGTAGGGCAGGAATTTCGCCAGCCCTGCCAGAAAGGCGATGCCGATGGCGTAACGCACCCCCAGGGCAGGCAGGAGGATGGAGTAGATGGTCAGCGCCAAGAGGAAGATGATGATTTGTCCGCGCAGGAAGGCGTTCCAGATGCGGCTGAGTTCGCTGCCCAGCCTTCTCAGGTCTTCGGTGTAGCCGGGGATGTCAATCTTCAGGATGTTCTCGCGCAGCCCGCTGCTTTCAGACATGACAAAGTAGGAGACGGTCAGGACAAAAAGCGTCCAGCCGATGGTGGTCGCCGCTCCGCCTGCCAGTGTGCCGACCAGTGTGCCGGTTTGTCCCAGCAGAGACTGGAGGATGGGCAGCACCTGCTGGCTGAGGGCGTTGAGGTCGAAGTTCCGCATATCCAGGGTGAACGGACCGATGACAAAGACCTGCGTGGACAGATCGGAAATGTATCGCGGCAGGTCGCGCACGATGCCCTGAATGGAATTGACCAGGCTTTGCACCTGTCCCGCCAGCCCCACGCCCCCCCAGGTGAGCAAACCGACCAGCAGGACAAGAATCAGCAGATAGACGATGTTGACCGCCAGTTTCCAGGGGATGTGCAATCCGGTTGCCAGCGCGGCGGTCACCGGATGAAGCAGATAGGTGATGATGAAAATCATCAACAGCGGCGGAATCAGGTTGGAAAACCGATAAATCAGAAAAGCCGCAATGCCAAACATTGCCAAGCCCACAAGCAGTTTGGTGGTGGCGCTCCAGCGCGGCGAGACGGTGGCGTGCTGTGACATCAAGTAATCTCCAGACTTTATCCTATTCTAGCCAAGAGGGATATGTTTGGCAACCATGACAGTATGGCTTTCTCATTATCGCTTGCGCCGCTTTGTTTAACAGGATAGACAGGATAAACAGGATGTTTTCGCCCTGCTTTGCGCGCGGCTTA
>DAOUBY010000080.1:0-4324 GCA_034432325.1 Anaerolineales bacterium | reverse complement strand
TAACGGGAAGACCATTTTTCACCACAAAGTACACGAAGATCACGAAGAAAAATGCTCGTAAAATCAGCCGCCTTTCCCACCTTTGTGTGCTGCGTGTCCTTCGTGACTGGGCTCTTTCCCGTTATTTATGGGAGAGCCCAATTTAGATAATCGTCACCAAGGAGGCAGATATGTTTCCATCTTCTCGATTTAAAACAAGAACAGGGAATGGCTTGGTTATTTTATTGATCGTTTCGCTTTTTGTCGGATGTATATCCCAGAGAACGCTTCCAGCAATTGTTGATTCTACTTCTACGCCTTCTCTCACGCTCAAAGCAGAACAAGTTCTCCATGAATATTGTACGGCATTGCAAGCAAAAGACTACGAAAAGGCAGCACTCTTGTTTTCCACAAAAGTAGGGATAACCAGAAGCGAGCTGATTCGTCTGTGGAAGGAGAACGATGCCAAGGGATGGAAAATGAACAGTTGCGAGGTTATAGACAGAAAAATTTTCGATGAAAATCGAATCGTGTTTTGGGTTAATATAAGACAGGATGGACTGGAACCTGCGCAATACGCCACCATCCATGTTTTGCATCTTGAAGAGGGCGCCTGGCTTGTAGGCAATGCAACGCTTGAGAAATTCAACTTGAATGTGAGACCAAAAACACGAAATCAACTTACTTTCTTGCCGGGTGTGATGTTGCGTTCGGTTTCAGGGATCGAGATTTGGGTCAACCTGATCAATGACAACGATCAGGCTGTTTTATGGGGAGCGGAAGGGGAAACCTGTGGAAAACTATTCTGGGAAGATTTTGCGTTGGATGCCCCCTGCCCATCGCCGGCCCTACGAATTGAGTCCGGTCAAACGCTCGATCTCCCGCTGATATTTTCTGTGAATGCCTTTACCCGTCCTGACCTTCCAACAAGACTAGAAGTATCGTTGTTTCGTTTGGAGGCAAATATGACCAATACATTAGTAACTCCGATTGATACATGGATCTATCGGTTTGACTTGACAACTGATTTACCGTAAGCGAATTCCGTGGAACCATGAATTTTGACAAACTCGTAGAATCGATCATCAAAGAGGCGATGGAGCGCGGGGAGTTCGACGACCTGCCCGGCAAAGGCAAGCCGATTGACCTTTCGGCGTATTTCGAAACGCCGGAGGATGTCCGCATGGCGTATTCGATTCTGAAGAATGCCGGGATGAACGCGCGCGAAGCGGATTTGCTCAAGGAGATCGCCGAGTTGAAGCAAATCCGCGCGGCGGCTCTGGACGAGAAAAAAAGAAGAAACTCCAAAAAGAGATCGAGCAGAAGCAGATCGAGTTCAGCCTGATGGTGGAGCGGCAAAGGCGTCAGCGTAGGCAAAAGTGATTCGGATAGAGGCAGGCAGGGGCGGAGAAGGAGCGCGGTATTCTCGTCGAAAAGGAGATTGCTTCGGCTGTCGCCTCGCAATGACGGTTAAATGTGTGCACGCAAAAGATGTCGGGGGAGAGCGTAAGAGACGCTCTCTAGCGTCGGACAGATGACAACCTTTGCATGTAATTCCCTGCTTTACAAATCCCCCCTGCCCTGCTATACTGTCACCCATCAGGTTTGACTTTCGTGGCGCATGGGCGCCATTTGTTTGTAAGGGCAATCGCAGTGGTACGGCAGGACCTTCGCGAGCAAGTCAGCGGAGGTCTTTTTCTATACTTTCCATCTCCCTTTTGGGAGAGGGCAGGGTGAGGGAAGACCTTAACCGCCCAAGGCGGATAAAAATCTTTAACTAAAGGAATAGAAACATCCATGAGTAAGCACGGAAAATTGAAAATCATCCCTCTGGGGGGGCTGGGGGAAGTGGGCAAAAACATGACCGCCTACGAATTCCAAAACCAGATTCTGGTGGTGGATGCGGGCATCATGTTCCCACACAACGACATGATCGGGATTGATTACATCATCCCCGATTTCGAATATCTGCTCGACAAAGCCGACAAGGTGGCGGGCATTGTCATCACGCACGGACATGAAGACCACATCGGGGCGATTCATCACCTCGTGCGTCAGGTGCCCGCTCCCATTTACGCCACCTCCCTGACCCGCGGCTTGATCGAGGTCAAACTGGCGCGGAACAACGCCTCGGGCTTGGTTCAACTCCACACCATCGAAGCGGGCAATTCGGCAAAGATTGGACCGTTCGAAGTGGAGTTCTTCCACATCTGCCATTCCATCCCCGACGCGGTAGGGCTGGGCATCACCACGCCGGCGGGTCTCGTCGTCCACATGAGCGACTTCAAGTTCGACCAGACCCCGGTGGACGGCTGGCCCACCGACTTTGCCAAACTGGCTGAGTTTTCGAAACGCGGCGTGGACATTCTGCTGGCAGATTCGACCAACTCCGAACGCCCCGGCTGGACGCCCTCCGAGCGGATTATCGGTCCCGCTTTCGATAAAGTGTTCAGCGAAGCGCCGGGACGCGTCATCGTGGCGACGTTCGCGTCGCTGATTTCGCGCGTCCAGCAGGTGGCGGACGCCACCAAGAAGCACGGGCGCAAGATGGCGCTGGCTGGCACCAGCATGATTGACAACGTGAAGATTGCCCGCAAACTGGGCTATCTCGACATCCCCGACGAACTGCTCGTTCCGATTGACCAGGCGTTGCAAATGCAGGACCACAAGGTCACCATCATGTGCACCGGGTCGCAGGGTGAGCCGTCGTCCATTGTCGGTCGGCTTTCGGCGGGAACGAACCGCCAGTTCGACTTGAAGCCAAACGACACGGTGGTGCTGTCCTCGCATCCCATCCCCGGCAACGAAGAGACCATCAGCAAGACCATCAACCGTCTGCTGCGGCGCGGCGCGAATGTGATCTACGATTCGATTTTGCCCATTCACGTCTCGGGTCACGCCAGCCAGGAGGAGTTGAAACTCCTGCTCAACATGGTCAAGCCGAAATACTTCATCCCCATCCACGGCGAACTGCGGCAGTTGAAACGTCACGGACAACTGGCGGTGGAGGTGGGCATCCCCCAAGAGAACGTCATCGTCGTCGAAAACGGGCAGATTGTGGAACTCTCCGGCAAGAACATCAGACTCGGCGAGCGCATCCCCGGCGGGTACGTCTTTGTGGACGGGCAATCCATCGGCGAGGTGGATTTCAGCGTCATGCGCGAGCGCGAGCAGTTGGCGCGCAACGGCATCTTCCTGATTGACATCAGCGTGGACAAACTCAACGGCAAACTCCTGCACGAACCGGAGATCATCACGCGCGGCTTCGTCTCGCAGGAGGAGGCGGAGGAACTGCTCCCCGAAGTCCGCCGCCACATCATGGACGTGGTCAACAACAGCAATTGGGACAGCGAAAAAGACATCGCCAACACGGTCAAGTCGTACCTTTACGAGTACACCAAACGCCGCCCGATGGTGCTGGTGACGCTGAGCAAGAGTTA
Source organism: Anaerolineales bacterium (assembly GCA_034432325.1). Classification (GTDB taxonomy): domain Bacteria; phylum Chloroflexota; class Anaerolineae; order Anaerolineales; family Villigracilaceae; genus Defluviilinea. The sequence goes on along the minus strand of DAOUBY010000080.1, from coordinate 905 downwards.
AACAAAAAAACATCCCGATCCAAAAGGTCGGGATGTTTTCTATCAAGAGCAAATTTCAGTAGATCACGAAAACCCTGCGTAACTTGCGCTCTCTAGCGCAAATTCGTCGGTAGAGACCGCCAAATACGCGCTTTCGTGAAGTACTGAATTTACGGACCGATCACGAGGTTGAAGAACTCCGCCTCCACGCGGTTGGTTCCAATCACGCCCTGAAAGCCGAGGAACAACCACTTTTCGCCGGATTGGACGGAGACATTGCTGGTGGCAAAGGCATTCTTCATCACAACCGCCCGCACGGAAAGCGCGTTGAACTCAAAGCGGATGCTGTAAATGGGCGGATTCTGCTGGAAAGTCACCGTATCCAGTATCTTGACCGGTCCCGGCATATCCCACTGCACAAACGGACGCTTCTTCACATCCCCGGAGGGAATCGTCATCAACAATCCCTTTGCCGAAAGCGACGGCTCGGCAAACACCCCCATCCAAAGATTGCCGTTCTTCAAATCGCGCAAATAGACCTGCAAATCCACCGCTCCGCTGGAGGGAAGCGGCGCAAACAGCCCATGCACTTCTGCGCTGTTCAGCCTGCCCTCGTACAGGAAGGAAAGCCGCCCGTTATCTGCAAAGAACACATCCAGAGGTTGAGAATAACAGCCGTCCTTCACCGCCGTCTGAACAGAAGACGGATACGGCATCCACAACGCGCTGATACAGTCTTGCAGCAAATCTGCCCCTATGGGGATTGGCGTTGCAGTAAAGGTGACGGTTGGCGCAGGCGTGTCCGTCGGCGCGGGCGTGGAAGTCGGCTCGCCGGGCGGCACGGTATCGGTGGGAGGGACAGGCGTCGGCGTGGCGGGAACGTGGGTCGCAGTCGCCACAATCACAATGGGCGTTTGCGTGGGCTG
>DAOUBY010000079.1:0-7378 GCA_034432325.1 Anaerolineales bacterium | reverse complement strand
ACCCAGCGGACGAGCGTGCCTTCTGCCATGTCGAAGCCCAGTTTGGGCATGTTGATGATCTCTGCCATTATTTCAAGACCTCCTTTGCCGCGGCGACGATGTCGGGAACTTGCGGCAATGCGGCTTGTTCGAGCGTGCGGTTGTAGGGCAGCGGAACTTCCTTTTGCGCCACGCGCAGGATGGGCGCGTCCACATAATCGAAGGCTTCTTCGTAAATGCGGCTGACGACTTCTGCGCCGACGCCGTAGGACTTCCAGCCTTCTTCGACGACGATGGCGCGGTTGGTCTTCTTGAACGATTCCAGCACGGGTTCCATGTCGAGCGGGCGCAGGGTGCGCAGGTCAACGATTTCGGCTTCGATGCCTTCCTTTGCCAATTCGTCGGCGGCTTTCATCGAGAGTTCGAGTCCCTTGCAGTAGGTGACGATGGTGAGGTCGCTGCCTTCGCGCTGGACTTTGGATTTGCCGATAGGGATGAGATACTCGCCTTCGGGAACGTCGCCGCGCACCTGATACATGGTGGCGTGTTCGATGAAGAGAATCGGGTCGTTCGACCGAATGGCGGATTTGAGCAGACCTTTCGCATCTGCGGGCGTGCCAGGGCTGACGACCTTGAGACCAGGGAAGTGTGCGAAGATCGCGTCGGGAGTCTGCGAGTGCGTGGCGCCGAGTTGACGTCCGCCGCCGCCCACGGCGCGGATGACCAGCGGCAGGGTGAACTGTCCGCCGAACATGTAGCGCAGTTTCGCCGCCTGATTGACGATGTAATCCATCGCCGAGAAGGCGAAGTTGATGGTCATCAGTTCCGCGATGGGGCGCTGACCGACCATCGCCGCGCCGATTGCCGCGCCGAGGATGGCGTTCTCGGCAATGGGCGTATCTTTGACGCGTTCGGGTCCGTATTTGTCGTAAAAACCTTTGGTGACGGCATACGTGCCGCCCCAAACACCGACTTCCTCGCCGAGAATAAAGACGGCGGGGTCGCGGTCCATTTCTTCCATCAGGGCTTGCGAGATTGCCTCGCGCATGGTGATTTTGGGCATGTATTTTCCTCTAAATTTGGATGGTGAATGTTGGCGGTTGAAACCGCGTCAACATTTGGGAAGACGACCTTCGTCGTCTTCCGAAGTCCACGAAGGTGGACTTCCCAATGGTTGCGGCGACTTGAGTCGCAAACCATCATTCCTCATCCTGCTCGAACACCTCTTCCAATTCGGGAATGAGACTGTTTTGTGCATGATGTTTCTTTTGATTTTCAATGTACGCTTTCACCGTCGGCGCTTCCGATTTGCGAATGGTGAACGCTCCATACGCGCCCTGCCACTTGAAGAACGATTCGGGCATGATCGCGTGCGTGACCAGATGAGATGACATGCCTTTCACTTCCTTGACCAGCGTCGCAATGGCCGTTGTAGTATGGAAGCGCGTCAGCAAATGCACGTGGTCTTCGATGCCGCCGATGGCGATGGGCAGACATTTCAATTCGCGGCACTTTTCGGCAATGGCAGCATAGATGCGCGGTTCCAATGTTGGCGTTATCAGCGGGAGCCTGTCCCAGGTCGCCCAAACAAGGTGAACATAGAGTTGGGTGTAAGGTTCACGCATGGCCTGTTCCTTGATTGGTTAACTGTACCTATGCGCGGCGATTGAAATCGCACTTACGCATTGGGAAGACGACCTTCGTCGTCTTCCGAAGTCTGCGAAGGCAGACTTCGCGCTTGTGGCTGCGACTTCAGTCGCCAACAAGCCTACTCCGCATACACATCCGCAAACAACTCTTCCAGCGCGGGTTCGGGGCTGGTCTCGGCGAATTCCACTGCCTTCGCCACTTCCTCTTCCACGCGCGCTTCGATTTCATCCAGCCCCTTGCGGGTGGCGATTTTCTTATCGAGCAGGTACTTGTTGAAAATGCCGATCGGGTCGTTCTCCTGCCACTTCTTCACTTCTTCGGCTTTGCGGTAGCGTTCGGGATCGCCCATTGAGTGACCGCGGAAACGGTAGGTGTTCACCTCGAGGAAGAACGGCTGACTCTCCTGGCGGACGTAGGCAATCGCCTCCTTCGCCGCCTCGTAGACCGCCATTACGTCCATGCCGTTGACCGCCGCGTTCTTCATCCCATAGCCTTCGGCTTTCTGGCGGATTTCATCCACCGCCGAGGCGCGCTCCACGCTCGTGCCCATGCCGTACTGATTGTTCTCGCACACCCACAGCACGCGCAGCCCCCAGACTTTGGACAGGTTCAAACCCTCGTGAAAATAACCGATGTTGGTCGCGCCGTCGCCGAACATGCAGATGGTGACGTTATCATTCTTCGCGTACTGGTCGCCGACCGCCAGTCCCGCCGCGATGGGGATATGTCCGCCCACGATGGCGTGACCGCCCCACATGTTCTTTTCCACGCTCGCCATGTGCATCGAGCCGCCCTTGCCCTTCGACATGCCCGTCGCCTTGCCGAGCAATTCCGCCATCACCTGATTGGCGGAGATGCCGCAATTCAACGCCACGCCGTGATCGCGGTAGGCGGTGATGACGCGGTCGCGCGGCTCACGCGCTGCAATCAGCCCCGTTGAAACGGCTTCCTGACCGATGTACAGGTGCATGAAGCCGCCGATCTTGCCAGCCTGGTACAATTCCGCGCCGCGTTCTTCCACGCGGCGAATCAGCACCATCTGGTAGTACAAATCGAGTAGTTGATCTTTCTTCATCGTTGCTCCAAAATAAAATAATGGCAGGATACAGGCAAAATACATGGCGCACGAAGCGCCATGGTGTACTCTCACTCCAAGGCGGGCATTATATCAGAGATTTTCCGTCCGATTTTCTCTCAAATCCTATCCTCTTCAAGTAAAATATAGGCATGTCATGGTTCACTGGCGGCAAGCAAGCGGAGGCGAAACGACTTGTCACTCAACTGGCGGATTCGACAACCCGTGACCGCGCCATGCAGGATTTGATTCGGCTTAATGCCGACGCCCTGCCCGCGCTCCTCGAAGCGCTTCAAACCCGCGACCCGGACCTGCTCGCCATCTATGAGCAGACTCTTGCCCGAATCCCCTCCGCCGCACCCGAACTTGTCAAACTGCTTGGCACAGCCCATCCCATCCTGCGCGCCCGCGCCGCAGAGATACTTGGGCTTCGCAGGAATAAATCCGCCGTGCCTGCCCTGTTGGACGCCCTGAAAGGCGAGTTTTATACCGTGCGGGCGCAAGCCGCCATCGCTCTTGGGCGCATCGGTGAGCGGACGGCGATCCCGGCATTGTTCAATACCCTGAAAGACCCCGAAAGTGACGTGCGAATTGCCGCCTGCGTGGGGCTGGGCTTCTTCAAAGACCCCTCCACCTTCGATGAGATTGCAAACGTTCTGCTCGACGACCCCAAGATTGAAGTGCGGCAGGCGGCGGCAAAAACTTTGGGCGAAACGCGGCATCCCGCCGCCCTTCCCTTCCTCATGGAAGCCCTGCGCGACCCCTACTGGTGGTACGAGCGGGAAACCGCCGCCGGTGACCTGCTGACCGCCATTGAGATCATGGGAGCCGCCGCCGTCGAACCGCTGATTGACGCACTCAAAGACCGGGAGGGCGCTGTCCGCAAATATGCTGCCATGCTGCTGGGGCGCATCGGCGATCCGCGCGCCATCGAGCCGCTGGGCATGGCGCTCTACGACCTGCATCACGATGTGGGAAAGGCGTCGGCGGAGGCGCTGGCTCGGTTTGGGGCGGCAAGTTTCGAGGTCCTGGTGGAGGCGCTGGAGCATCCTGAGATGTGGATTCGCATCCATTCGGTGGATGTCCTGCCGAAGGTGAAAGAGCCGCGCGTGGCGCTCGTCCTGTTGGAGATGTTGAAGGACCCCGAGCGCGAGGTGAAGAAGCATGTCATTGCGGCGATGGGGGAGTTGGGCGATTCGCGCACCCTGCCTGCCCTGCAGGAGATTGCGGCAAACCGCGCCGACAGGGAATTTCATGCGCTGGCAAAAGCGGCGCTGGAAAAGATGCGGTTGTAGAATTCCGGGTTCTCAAAGAACCCGGAATTTTATTTACGCCTGCATCATCACTTTGATGGCGTTGGATTTTCCTTTGTGGCCGGCGGCGAGACGCAGGGCGTGTTTGTAGTCCTCGAAGGGGAAGCGGTGAGTGATGAGCCCCTCGATGTTGAATTTGTTTTGCCGGAATCCGTCGAAGACCCATTCGTAGGTGTGTTTGCGGACGCCGTCCCGTTCGTCCATGCCGTGACCGTAGGTGCCGGTGAGCGTGACTTTGTGATACCAGATGGGGGTCAGGTCTATTTTTGGCATGGGCGCCATGTGCGAGCCGACCATGACGATCTTGCCGCCTGCCCGCACCCAGCGCAGGGCGTTGTTGACGGTGGCATCGTTGGCGACGCAGTCGTAGATGAGGTCGAAGCCGCCGATGACGACGCCGCGGTTGAGCGGGGCGGAGTAGAATTTGCCGCCCGTCAGTTGGGCAACTGCGGCGGAATCGGCGCGCTGAAGGATGTGATCCGCGCCGAGGCGTTCTGCCGCCTCCTGCTGGTGGGAGTACCGCGCCAGTGTGGTGACTTCCGCTTCGGGGAAGAACGCCTTGACGACCATGGTGGTTAGCAAGCCGATGATGCCCGCGCCGATGACCAGGACTTTCTCGCCTGGCTGCGGCGGGTGCTGAAGCGCTGCATGGACGGCGATGGAGATTGGTTCGGAGAGGGCGGCTTGATCTTGTGTGAGATGGGCGGGCGCGGAGTACATGGCGGTCTCATGCGTGACGATGATGTCGCCGAACCCGCCGCCGATGCCGCGCAGCCCTGCCTCCGATTTGTTCGTGCAGAAGTGATAGTCGCCTTCGGCGCAATAACGGCATGGAGGAATGATTTCCAGCGTCTCACAGTTTGCGCCGGCGAAGTGCGTATCCATGATGACGCGGTCGCCGGGACGGAAGCGCGTCACGCCGGGACCGACTTCGGTGACGACGGAGACCGTCTCATGCCCCAGGTAGAAGCGCGAAAGCCCCGGCAGAGCGGCGGGCGCAATGGACGGGTCGGCTTTGACGAACAGCAGGGAGAGGTCTGAGGCGCACACGCCGCACACCTGATTCTGGACGCGAATCCAGCGCGGGCCGGGCAAAGGCGCATCGTCCAGCCGCCCAGCCCGGGCGGCGGAAAGAGGCGTCCAGACGAAGTCCTTCCACAGGGGCGTGATGGCTTTTGTCAGCAGGACGCGCGGAATGTGTTTGTCCACGTAGATGGCTCGCATGGGCTTCCCTCCGGGTGAATTGAGCCGAATTGTATCAAATCTAAAAAAGACCCGGCGTGCACCGGGTCTTGGGGTTACTTTGCCTTTCGTCCGCCCTTGAGTTCGTCCTGCAATTTTTTCAAGCCGTCCATATCGCCTTTGGCGGCAAGTTTTGCCTGCTCGATCCAGCCTTCGGGGTTCATCATTTGCAGCCCCGCCGCGTCGAGCGCCTTTTGCACGTCGGCGGGGTTTGCTTCTGCCAGGTCGGCAAACGAGCGAATGCCCGCCTCGTTCAGGACTTTGGCAACTTTGGGACCGATGCCTTCCAGAACGGTGAGGTCATCCGCCTGGAGCGGGATGGAATGCACGCGCGAGTCATGCGCGGCCTCAGCCTGCTCTGCCCCTCGGCGGCTGGTCAGCCACCCGACGATGATCATGAGAAGGAAAAAGGCGAGCGCAGCATACAACAGCCACGCCAGTTCTGTGTTGGGACCTTCTTCGGCAAGGATACCTATTGCGTACATGTGCGCCTCCATTGATAGATTGATTCGCTGTTGTTACGCAGTTTTCCCGTAGTGCGACATTTTGCGCTTTTCCAAATGATTCTAGCAATCCAGATGTGGGCTTTCGTACCGCGACATTTCTGTCGCATCCCGTAGCGCGGAATTCATTCCGCAACCTAAAAGCGACATGAATGTCGCCCTACAAAATCTTCGCGGTTGACGTAGTTTTCACAGAGCAATACTATATTTGGGTGGCGCAAGGAATGGCGAGATACCCTTCGGCAGGCTCACCTGTACCTGCGGCGCTGGCGCAGGCAGGGCGGGAATCTCACGCTGCCGCGTAAGGTGATTGATTCACTTATACGTGAAAGAGGGAGGCGTGTCAATTATGATTTCCTTCCTGAATTTTGAAACCGGATGACTGCACTGAAAAAACCTTTTCTTACCACGAAGAACACAAATACCACGAAGTTTTTTAAATCATCTGCATCAAATTTCAAGATTCTGAATAGCGCCTTTTGGAATTCCTTTGTGTACTTCGTGGATAAAGACCTTTTTGCAGTAGACTCAACCGGATACAATTGCGCCAATTTCCATCAGGAGTGAAGCATGAAAGCCAACCTCTTTCGCATTGCCGCTATTCTCGTTTTGCTGGTTCTTTTGCTGCTGCTGGTGTTCACGCCCGCCGCACCGGCGCGCCCCTACTACGCCGGCGTGACCGCTCCGCTGGTGATTGCCCATCAGGGCGGCGACGGGATTTTTCCCGGCGACACGCTCTTCGCTTTCGAAAAAGCCGTCGAGATGGGGGCGGACGTGCTGGAAATGGACGCGCACATCACGAAGGACGGTCACATCGTCCTCATGCACGATGAGACCGTGGACGACACCACCGACGGCGCAGGACTCATCGAGGAGATGACGCTGGAGGAGTTGAAGAGACTCGACGCAGCGTACGACTGGTCGAAGGACGGCGGGCAGACCTTTCCCTATCGCGGGCAGGGGATTCAGGTTCCGGCGCTGGCAGAGGTGTTCGAAAAGTTCCCGCAAATGCGCTATGTCATCGAAATCAAGAAGAGCGGCATCCCCGTCGAACAGCCGCTGTGCGACCTGATCCGCCGCTACAACATGCAGGACAGGGTGCTGGTCGCCTCCTTTCACGATGCGGTCATGCAAACCTTCCGTGCAGCCTGCCCGGAAGTGGCAACCTCCGCCTCGCGCGGCGAAGTGACGAAGTTCGTCATCCTCGGCAAAATTTTCCTCAGCGGGCTGGTCGCCCCGGCGTATCAAGCCATTCAGCCGCCCTATGACCCGTCCGAGTCGTACAACATTCCCATCATGACGCGGCGTTTCATCCGCGAGGCGCACAGGAAGAACGTCAAGGTCGAGCCGTGGACGGTGGACGACCCCGCCCTGATGCGTCAGTACATCGAATGGGGCGTGGACGGCATCATCACCGACCGCCCCGACCTGATGGTGGAACTGTTGAAAGAGATGGGCTTGAAGTAAAAAAATTTACCGCAGAGACGCGGAGAACACAAATCTCTGCGAACTCGGCGTTTATGGCTTTCTCAAAGTCTGGCTTCAGGCTAAAAAACAAACAGGATAGACAGGATTTCAGGATAAGCCGCGCGCAAAGCAGGGCAAAAACATCCTGT
>DAOUBY010000078.1:0-11645 GCA_034432325.1 Anaerolineales bacterium | reverse complement strand
CCAGCCGTTGTCTTTAGTGAGTGAGGCGGTGCGTGTCATGGCAATCAATGAAATGCAGGGGATTTTCTTCAGGAGGCAGGATGCTGTCAAGAGCAGCGGGGTATATCTGACTTTTTTGTAAGTGAGGCGGGTTATTCTCCAAGGGGAACCTTCATCGAAAAACCCGCATTGGAAAGTGGGTTATACTTGCCGGCGTCATGGACAAATCGGCGCATCGCAGCGATGCGCCTGTATATCTCAACTGCATCTGGAGAACAAAATGGATACGATCATCGAAAGCATTTCAGCGCTCGAAATCCTCGATTCGCGCGGCAACCCAACTGTGGAAGTGGAAGTGACGCTGGCAGACGGTTCGTGGGGGCGCGCAGCGGTGCCGTCGGGCGCTTCGACGGGCGTGCATGAGGCGCTCGAGTTGCGCGACGGCGACAAGAAGCGTTACCTGGGCAAGGGCGTTTCGCAGGCTGTGGCGAACGTCAACGGGGTGATTGCCGATGCGCTCTTCGGCTGGGACGCGGCGGAGCAGAAAGCCATTGACGCCGCCCTGCTCGAACTGGACGGCACGCCGAACAAATCCAAACTCGGCGCGAACGCGATTTTGGGCGTGAGCCTGGCAGTGGCGAAAGCAGCGGCAAATTCATTCGGCTTGCCGCTCTACCGCTATCTGGGCGGCGTGTATGCGCACGTTTTGCCCGTGCCGATGATGAACATTCTGAACGGCGGCGCGCATACGGCGTGGCAGTCCACCGACATGCAGGAGTTCATGGTCATGCCGTTCGGCGCGCCGACCTTTGCGGAGGGTCTGCGCTGGGGCGCGGAGATTTATCACGCGCTAAAGTCGGTGTTGAAGGAAAAAGGCTACGCCACGCTGGTCGGCGACGAGGGCGGCTACGCTCCCGCGCTGAAAGCCAACAGCGAAGCGATCGAGGTCATCCTCGCCGCCATCGAAAAGGCTGGTTTCAAAGCCGGGCGCGGCAAGGACGTTGCCATTGCGCTCGATCCTGCCGCTTCGGAACTCTTCGAGGAAGACACCAAACTCTACAACCTGCGCAAGGAAGGCAAGAAACTGACCGGCGGGCAGATGGTGGAGTTTTGGAAGAAGTGGATCACCGACTACCCCATCGTCTCTCTCGAGGACGGTCTCGCGCAGGACGACTGGGAATCATGGAAATTGCTGACGCAGGAACTGGGCGGCAAGATTCAGATTGTGGGCGACGATCTGCTGGTGACCAACCCGCAGCGCGTGAAGCGCGCAATTGAGGAAAACGCCGCCAACGCCCTGCTGGTGAAAGTGAACCAAATCGGCTCGCTAACCGAGACCATCGAAGCCGTGGAACTCTGTCACCGCGCCGGCTGGCGGACGGTCACGTCTCACCGCTCCGGCGAGACCGAAGACGCGACCATCGCCGACCTGGCTGTGGCGCTGAACACCGGTCAGATCAAGACCGGCGCGCCCGCCCGCTCCGACCGTGTGGCGAAGTATAACCAACTGCTGCGCATCGAAGCGGAACTGGGCGAGACGGCGAAGTACGCCGGATGGGGTGCGTTGAAATAAACAATCATGTCATTGCGAGAAGTGACGCCTAAGCGCCACGACGAGGCAATCTCCTGTTAATTGATTTATCTACAACAAACTGGAGATTGCCTCGCCACCACTTTGTGGTTCCTCGCAATGACATTTACATCGGGAGGGAACCATGTCCAATCCAAGCGACATCGAACGCTATCGTGCCAACTGGCAAAAGGAAATTGACGGGGCGGCGTTATATCGTGTGCTGGCAGAAACAGAAACCCAGCCGCAAATGAAGGAAGTCTATCTCAAACTGGCGGCGAGCGAGGAAAAACACGCCGCCGCGTGGGAGAAGAAACTGACCGAGCTCAAGGTCACACTGCCGCCGCGCAAACCGACCTGGCGCACGGCGGCGATGATCTGGCTGGCAAAACGTTTCGGTCCGCAGTTTGTGCTGCCGACCATCACAGCGAACGAAAAAGCCGACAGCCAGGCGTATGACGGTCAATCCGACGAGGAAGCGCATGAGTTTTCCCGCGAGGAAAAATCGCATGCGCGTCTGCTTGCCATGGCGTCTCATTCCACAGGCGGGCTGCCCGGCGTAAGCGTTGCCCAACTGGAAGGACGGCACAGAGCCAGCGGCGGCAACGCGCTCCGTGCGGCAGTGCTCGGCGCAAACGACGGACTCGTCTCGATCCTCAGTCTCACCATGGGCGTGGCAGGCGCAACCAACTCGCGCACCGATATTTTGATTGCAGGTCTGGCGGGGGTGCTGGCGGGCGCGGGCTCCATGGCGTTGGGCGAATGGCTCTCGGTGCAGAGTTCGCGCGAACTCTACGAACATCAAATCAAGATCGAAGCGGAGGAGATCGCCGAAAGCCCCGAAGAGGAGCAGGAGGAACTGGCGCTCATCTACCAGTCCAAAGGTCTGCCCGAAGACCGCGCCAAAGAGATGGCGGCGCACATGATGGCAGACCAGGCAAACATCCTCGACACGCTCGCCCGCGAGGAACTGGGCATAGACCCCGAAGAACTCGGCGGCTCGGCATACGAAGCCGCGTTCACTTCGTTCTTCCTGTTTGCATTCGGCGCGCTCTTCCCGATGCTCCCCTATCTCTTCGTTGGCGGCACGCTCGCCATCGCGCTCAGCCTGGTGGTCAGCGCCATTGGCTTGTTCATCATCGGCGCCGCCATCACCTTGATGACGGGTAAGAGCGTGATATTCTCCGGCACACGTCAGGTATTGGTCGGCATCGCCGCCGCCGCGCTCACATACGGCATCGGCAAGTTGATCGGCGTTTCGGTGGGGTAAAACAACGTCCCGAAGGCAAGCCTTCGGGACGTTTTGCTACATTTTATTCGCGTACTTGTCCGCAAACAGCGCGGGCTGTCCGCCGGTATGCCAGAAGAGCACCGTCTCATCCTTCCTGAAAAACCCCTTGCGAATCAGATCAATCAGCCCTGCTGCGGCGCGGCCGGTGTACACCGGATCGAGCAGCAAACCTTCATGCCTTGCGAACAACCTGACCGCTTCGCGCTCCGCATCGGTCAGGACGCCGTAGCCTGCCCGGCAATAATCGGCATTTGCCAACACCTCAGCCGGCGCGACCTTGATCCGTTCCCCCAGCCTTTCACCCGCCTCCGAAGCCAATTTCGAGACGCGGGTCTTCAGCCACTCCTCCGACTCGTCAATGCTGATTCCCAACACCCTGCCCTTGAACCCAAACAGCCGCTGACCCAGCGCCAGCCCGGCATGCGTCCCGCCGGAGGACGTGCCGAAGAGAATCCAATCCAGACTTCCGAAGTCTGCGAGACTTCGGAAGTCTTCCATCTGCTTCATCAACTCCTCCATCGCAAAGGCGTATCCCAGCGCGCCCGTCGGGCTCGAGCCGCCATAAGGGACGAGGTAGGGCTTCTTCCCGGCGTCAGCGGCGGCTTCGAACGTTTCCTGCAAAACGCGGTCGCGGTCCTTGCGGTCTGCCACGTGGACAATCTCCGCGCCGAACAACTCGTCGAGCAAAAGGTTGGCGGAGGGATGAGCGGGCAGGTCGCCGGTCAATACCAGAATACACTCGAAGCCAAAACGCGCCGCCGCGGCAGCAGTCTGCCGGCAGTGATTGGATTGAATTGCGCCGGCGGAGATCAAAGTCCGTGCGCCCTGCTCCATGGCTTCGGCTACGAGGAATTCCAGTTTGCGGGTCTTGTTGCCGCCGAAGGCGAGACCGGTCTGGTCGTCGCGTTTGACCAGGATCCGCGGACCAGCCAACAGGTCAGAAAGACGCGGCAGTTCTTCGATGGGGGTCGGGAGGTGGGCAAAATGCAGGCGAGGGACCATATAGTTCCTTTCATCCATAAAGGACACGAAACAAAGACTTAATAGACCAGCCGTTTCCATTCAAGCTTGGGATGACTGCCGAAATTGATGAGGATGCCGACTTTCATACCGGTGGCTTTGAGATAGTTGAGAAGTTGAGATTCTTCCCTGCCAGAAAGACGGTCGAGCGCCTTCAATTCAACGACGATCTTATCAAAGTAAATCAAATCCGCAATATATTCCTTTTTCAGAACATGTTCTTTATAGCGAATCTGCAAAACCTTTTGGGATTCAAAAGGCAAGCCGCGTGTTTTCGATTCGATCTCCATCGCCTCTTGATAAACGGGCTCTAAAAAACCAGAACCGAGGACAGAATGGACTTCCATTGCCGCGCCGACAATCGCAAATACTTCCTCTTTGTAAATCAACTCGACCATTTCTCCTCCTGAACATTCGTGTCCTTCGCGCTCTTCGTGTTCTTCGTGTCCTTCGTGGATCCTCCTGAACATTCGTGTCCTTCGTGTCCTTCGTGGATTCTACTCCAATGCGTGTCGAGTTTTTGCCTTGCCTCTGGAGCGCATCACATCCAACACGCGCGGGATGATTTCCGAATACATCTTATACCAGAGCGGGCTGGGCGCAAAGTCCCAGGCGCCGAGCGTGCGCACGACCTTTCCGCCAAGTCCCTCCTTGAAGCGGTACACGCCCCACATCGAGTCGCTTTCATCGAAGACCTCCGGCGCGCCCCACAGGTCATAGACCGTGCATCCCTTCGCTTTGGCGCGCTTCATTGCTTCCCACTGCAGGAGGTAATTCGGCATCTTCTCGCGGTGAACCTCCCGCGACATGCCATAGACGTAATAGGCTCGCCCTGCAAAATAAAAGACAAAGATGGCGGCGACGGGTTCAGACTCAACCTCCGCAATCAGGGGTTCTGCGTGAGGGAATTGGGAATTGGGAATTGGGAATTGATTCGCCATGAACATCTGCCACACGGTTCTGTAATACCCTTCGTCACGGATGACAAAACCGTCGCGCACAGAAGTTTCGGCGTACATTTTATAAAGCATGGGCAAATCTTCAAGGCTGCCGGTGCGCAAAGAGACACCCTTCTTTTCCGCCAGACGGATGTTGTACCGCGTCTTCTGTTTCATGCGCGCGAGAAGTTCCTGCTCGGAAGCGGTCAAATCTATCAGGACGGTGTTCCTGAACTGAATCTGATCCGACGAATATTCCCATCCTCTGCGCATCAATTCGGACCTCACAGCCTGCCCGCTGGAATCCTGAACCTCTTCCCCGCTGCCAGGGACTCCCGTTCCCAGCACAACGTCGGGGTCCATTTTGAGGAAGATTGCGCCCTGCTTCTTTGCGAAGGCTTGCAAATCGTCCAGCACACGGCGGCGCAGGGAGTCATTCGTCCAATCGAGCAAGGGTCCCTTCGGGGAATAAAGGATTGACAACCGCGCGGCGAAGCCGTTGCGGATGATTTGACGGTTGAGGAGGAGGGCGGCGGCAACAACTGGCGATTGGTGATTGGTAAATTGATTGGCATCGCTTTCCACCTTCCATCGTCCGTCTGCATCCCACACGGCATACAGCGGCTGCCAGCCATACTTCGCCTTCACCTGTCCCCATTCGTAGGTTTGGAGGAAATGTGGATTGGGGAGATTGGAGATGAGCGAGTTCCAATTACCGCTTGCCATTTACTATTCCCTGTTCCCGATAAACTTCAAATACGCCCAATACAACAGCGGATTGTACACTCTGTCCATTGCCTGAGCGGCGCGTTTGAGTTCGCCGCCGAAGCCGCGTTTGAAGCGATAGACGCCCCACAAGCCGTCGCGGCGGGTCTCGAAATTGGCTTCGAGGGTCGCTTCGTCTTCGTCGGGGACACCCCACAGGTCGTATTCCTCACATCCGCGGGCTTTCGCCCATTTCATGGCTTCCCACTGCAGGAGGTAGGTGGGCATGCGGTTGCGTTCCTCGTCGGTGGAGGCGCCATAGAGGTAATAGGCGCGCCTGCCATTGCGGGCGACGAACAAGGCGGCAAGCGGTTTACCCTCATACTCGGCGACCAGCAATTCGCACATCCCTTTTGGATGAAACAACTCATAGGCGCGGCGGTAATATTCCAGCGAGTGGACTCCGAACCCATCGCGCCCGCCGGTGACGAGCATCATCTTGTGAAAGGCTTGGAGGTCATTCCACGCGCGGACGGTGACGCCCTTCTTTTCTGCCAGGCGGATGTTGTAGCGGGTCTTTTGTTTCATGCGAGCCAGAATTTCATCCCCGCTGCCGCGCAGGTCCACGATGAGGGTGCGGGGAGGCTGAATGTTGTGAGGGGAGATTGGTAATCGGTAATTGGTAATTGGCAGCGCGTCTTCCCATTGGTCGGGTTCGAGTTTGAGGAAGATGGCGCGCTTTTGTTTGCAGACAGAGTCAATCTCGTTCCAAACAGGATGACCAATCTCTAATAACGGAGCGCTCATCATTGCCTTTGGAATATAGCCAAGCGTAAATCCGAGCGGCAGTTTGCGGAATAAAATCTGTACGCCAACATCCCCGTTGACGATTCTCAGCGGCTCCCAGCCAAAGCCCCTCTTTAATTCTCCCCACTCCCCCGTTTGCAGGAGATGGGCGTCGGGATGGCGGGCGAGGAATTGGTTCCAGTTGGAGAGGGGAACGATCATTATGGTTAAAGGTCGAAGGTGAGGAGGGAGGTTTGGGTTTTGACCTGCGAGTCGTTTTGTTGACGAATCGATGCGTTGGGGATGAGTTCATCCAGCAGGTTGATCAGGGCGCCGGTGTCGTTGGCGCGGCAAAGGCGGGAGAGAGACTCGATGGCGTGAGGCAGGTCGAGGGTGGAGGCTGATGCGCTGTCTTCGAGTCGGAAGATGTCGGGGTGGAGGGTCGGCGCGAGGGGCGTTCCTTCGTCCCAGAGTTCTTCGGTCAGTTTTTCGCCGGGGCGGATGCCGGTGTAGGCGATTTCGATGTCGCGGTGCGGTTCGAGCCCGGAGAGGCGGATGAGATCTTCGGCAAGGTCGAGGATGCGGACGGGTTCGCCCATGTTGAGGACGAAGGTTTCGCCGCCGTTTTCCATGGAGGCGGCTTGCAGGACGAGGTAGACCGCTTCGGGGATGGTCATGAAGTAGCGGTACATGTCGGGGTGGGTGATGGTGACGGGTCCGCCGTTGGCGATTTGTTGTTTGAAGATGGGGATGATGGAGCCGCGCGAGCCGAGAACATTGCCAAAGCGGACGACGGTGAAGGCGCGGCGGGCGGTTCGGGCGGCTTCGAGGACGAGCATTTCGGCGAGGCGTTTGGTGGCGCCGTAGACGGAGGAGGGGCGCACGGCTTTGTCGGTGGAGATGAGGACGAAGCGTTCGGTTCGATGCGCCAGGGCGGCTTGCACGAGAACCTGCGTGCCGAGGACGTTGTTGGCGACGGCTTCGGTCACGTTGATTTCCATGAGGGGGACGTGTTTGTGGGCGGCGGCATGGAAGACGATTTGCGGCTGGTGTGCGGCGAAGACCTGGTGGATGCGTTCGGCGTTGCGGATGTCGGCGATGACGGGGTGCAGTTTGAGGGTGGGATAGTCGCTTTGCAGTTCGAGCAGGATTTCGAAGATGCTGTTTTCGCCGTGACCGAGCAGGACGAGTTCGGCGGGGCTGCGGCGGGCGATTTGCCGGCAGAGTTCGCGCCCGATGGAGCCGCCTGCGCCGGTGACGAGTACACGCCTGCCTGCGAGCGCGGCGCCAACCGCTTCGTCATTGACCCGCACCGGTTCGCGGCGCAGGAGGTCGGTGATGTCCACTTCGCGCAGGCGGGAGACGCTGACCCTGCCGCCGATGAGTTCGTAGATGCCGGGCATGGTGCGGGAGGGAATGCCTTTGAGGCGGCAGACATCGTTGACCATGCGCACCAATTGCCCGGGGGCGGAGGGGATGGCGATGATGACTTCATCTATGTTGTGTTGTTCGATGGCGGCGGGCAGGTCGGCGACTGCGCCGATGACGGTGACGCCGTGGATGACGTGCCGCTGTTTGGCGGGGTCGTCATCGAGGAATCCGACGGGGGTCAGGTTGAGTTGTGAGGTCTTTTGGAGTTCGCGCACCACCAGCGCGCCGGCGTCGCCGGCGCCGATGATGAGGGCGCGTTTGGTTTTTCCGTTGGAACGGGCAAGGGTGGATTGTTCCGCCAGGATGCGCAGGGCAAAGCGCGAGCCGCCAATCAGGATGAGGGAGAGCAGCCAGTCTATGCCCAGGGCGGAGCGTGGCATGCCCGGCAGGACCAAGCCCGCGCCGCTGAGCAGGAGCATCACGCCGGAGGTCAGGACGGAGGCGGTGGTAACGGCAACGGTGATCAGGCGCAGTTCACCGGTGCTGGCATACAACCACAGGCGGCGGTAGAGACCGAAGAGGAAGTAGGTGGGGAGTTTGACCGCCAGCGCCACGGCGCACATGAGCAGGGCGGCGGGAAAGTAAAAGGTCAATTCGCCCGTATCCAGCCGCAGGGCAAAACTGCCCAGCACCGAGATGATGATGAGGGCGATGTCGCCGATGAGGACAAAGCGGTTGCGGATGTGAGAACGGGGACGGGTCATGAGCGGGGGAAAGGTCAGCGGCCGGTGCGGCGAAAGACAGTGCCAATGGTGCGCAGGATGATTTGGAAGTCCATGGCAAGGGTGCGGTGTTTGATGTAGTACAGGTCGTATTCGAGTTTGATGGAGGTTTCTTCGACGGTTGCGACGTAGCCGTAGTTGATCTGCGCCCAACCGGTGAGACCGGGTTTGACGAGCAGGCGGGCGCGATAAAAGGGGACCTGTTTCTGGTATTCCTCCACCAGGCGGGGGACTTCGGCGCGCGGTCCAACCAGGCTCATGTCGCCGCGCAGGACGTTCCAGAATTGGGGAAGTTCGTCGAGGCGGGTTTTTCGCAGGAATTTGCCCACGCGGGTGACGCGCGGGTCGTTTTCGGCGGTGGCGCGCAGGTCGTGGGGGGCGTCGCTTTTGCGGCGCATGCTGCGGAATTTGTAGATGGTGAAGACTTTGCGTCCGCGTCCGAGGCGGGGTTGGGAGTAGAAGATGGGCAGTCCTGAATCAATGTAAATGGCGAGCGCAATGAAGGGGAAGAAGAGCGCCAGGATCAGAAGCCCGGCGAGAGCGCCGGCGATGTCCATCATGCGCTTGAAGAGTTCGTAAAAGCCGCTGGTGGGGAGTCCGTCCACGAAGGAGCGGATGATCCAGTCCGATTCGAGGTGGTGGATGGGCACGCGCCCGGTCATCTCTTCGTAGAGGATGGGCATGCGGGTCACGTCCACGCCTCGTTCCTGGGCATCCAGAATGGTTTGGAAGGTCTTGCCGCGGATTTCGCCGTTGATGGCGACGACAAGGTCAGAGATGCGGTTGTCTTCGATTAGTTCGAGCAATTGCTCGCTGGTGCCAAGCACGGGAATGTCGTAAAAGAGTTCGCCCACCTTGCTGGTGTCGTCGTCCACAAAGCCGATGATGTTGAAGGAGCGCGGCTCGAGGGAGTCGTAGAGTCGGGCGAGGGTTTGCCCGGCTTTGCCTGCGCCAACGATGAGGATGCGGCGCAGTTGCCCGGTCTGTTTGTAGATGCGGATGAAGAGCAGGCGCCAGATCAGGGTCAGGAGAGAGGCGTAAACGAGGAAGGAGCCGACGCCGACGCGCGGCAGGTTGGTATCCTGCCGGGTGACGAAGAGCAGGGAGAAGGCAATCAAGCCGATGAAGGCGGCAATGGCAACGCCGCGCAGGGTCTTGCGGGTGCTGCCGGCGATGTGCGGTTCGTATAATTCGACGAGCAGGATGGTCCAGGCAATGGGCAACAGATAAAACCAAAAGGGAACCTGGATGACAAAGAATTCTTCGACGATTTGCTGAGCCCGCCGCAGGGCAATGCCGCGCTCGACCAGCCTGGCGACTTCGACGCTGATGTTGTATCGCCTCCACGTTTCGACGGCGGCGAAGACCGAAACGAAGCCCATGATGAGATCGCCGATGAAGAGAATCATGCGATGTTCGTTGGGGCGCAGGCGCAGAGGGGTCGTGCGGATGTTTTCAGCCATTCCGTTTCAAACCTGATCTAAGGATACTCCACAAGAAACCGCCTCCCCATGAGAGGTGCATGACAGGAATTGCCAGCGGCAAACCAACCAGCAGGGACGGCTCCCTGCGCCTCACGGCAGACTGCACCCCCGCAGCAATCATGACCAGCGCATACGTCAGCGCTTCGCCCGCCAGCACAACCCGCAGCAGCGGCGCAACCGCCGAAGCCGCCGCCAGACCGATCAGGCTGGAGACAAACAACGGAGGCAGAGCCTGCCTCCATCGTATTGTGTCGGGATAGCGGCGAAGCATGCGCCATTTCCAGTATCCATAACGCCAGTACTGCCGCGCAAGTTCCTTGAGTGTGGAGCGCGCAAAATATACCGAGCGTATGGACGGGTCGAGCCAGATTCTACCACCCGCCTTGCGGATGCGCGCGTTGAACTCGTAATCTTCGTTGGTGAGCAGGGTTTCATCGAACCAGCCGATGCGCTCGATCAGTTCCCGTTTGAATGCGCCGAATGGAACCGTATCTACATGGGCGGCATGGCGGGCATGGCGGTAGAGGGCGTCGCCCACCGCCAGCGGATGAGAAGCCGCCGCCGCAATGGATTTGGCGATCCACGTGCGGGCGCCGGGTTGAATCTCCCACACGCCGCCCACGTTGTCGCCGCGGTTTGCCTCCAGCGCCTGCACACACCGCTCCACATAATCGGGGTAGGGCTTGGAGTGGGCGTCGAGGCGGAGCAGGATCAAGCCGCGCGAAGCCTGAATGGCGCGATTCAAGCCCGAGGGAATGGTCTGATGCGGGTTGTCCACCACGCGAAGGTTGAGGCTGGGGAAATCCGCCTGAAAGGCGGCAATCGCCTCCCGCGTGCCGTCAGTGGACATGCCGTCGGCGACGACGACTTCCATTTCAGCCAGCGGAAAGGTCTGGCGGCGAATCGCATCCAGCAACAGGCGGATGGTGGCTCGCTCGTTGTAACAGGGGACGATAATGGATACTCTGGTCATCTCGATTTGCAGGCGGATGGCGTACAGCAAGTAATACCCCACCTGACTGCGGACGGCAATTTTACCACCGCGCACCGCCGTGATTTAGCGGAGGCGCGCCGGCAGGGATTGAAGGTCAGTCGCCGTGAAGCGTTGAGAGGAGCGCGATGCATTCGATTTCGACCAGCGCGCCTTTGGGCAGAGCCGCCACCGCCACAGTGGAACGCGCCGGGGGATTCTCCGGGAAGAATTCGGCATAGACGGCGTTCATGGCGGCAAAGTCGTCCATGCTCTGCAAAAAGACGGTGGTTTTGACGACGAAGTTCAACCCCGAATCGGCGGCTTCGAGGACGTGCTTGAGGTTGGTCAGCGCCTGACGGGTTTGCGCTTCGACGCCGCCTTCGACAAGTTCCATGGTGGCGGGGTTCAAACCGATTTGTCCGGCGGTGAAGACGAGATTTTCGGTGCGGATGGCTTGCGAGTAGGGACCGATGGCTTTCGGCGCTTTTTCGGTGGAAACAATCTTTTTTCCTTCGGTTGTGTACATGGTTCCTCACAGGTTGATTTTCAGTGAGACGATTGTACTTCGGTTTGGGTGTTTGTGTAAATTAACCAGGACTTATGCAAAACTTTGCGTAGAGCACGTTCTCTAACGCGCAGACTGGGATAATCAACGTTAGAGAGTGTTTTGAAATTCATGTTCCAACCACAGATGAACACAGATAAATTCAGTAGATCACGAAAACCCTGCGTAACTTGCGCTCTCT
>DAOUBY010000077.1:0-6174 GCA_034432325.1 Anaerolineales bacterium | reverse complement strand
CGTGATCTACTGAAATTGGATTTACAAGGGAATTTCATCCCGTTTTTCTTCAGAATCAGTGTTCATCCGTGTTCATCTACGGTAAACCCCGCTTTATAAAACACTCTCTAACGCCAATTACCTGTCCAGCGCGTTGGAGAACGCACTCTACGCAAAGTTTTGCGTAAGTCCTATATTACAAACTCACCTTACGCAGTAGCACGAGATTCTCGCCCTGCCTGCGCCAGTGCCGCAGGCACAGGTGAGCCTGCCGAAGGGTATCTCGTATTTTCAGGCGACATAAATGTCGCGCTACGGAAAACTGCGTAACATCAGTTACAAATAATGACCATTGTGTGGGAGTTGCGCGCAGGTTTTGCGTAAGCCCGATGTTGGAACGCGATTAGGATAATCATCACAAGAGAACAATTACAAAATGTCTGACAATTAAAACGGCTTTCTGTATACTGAATAAAACTGGAGCCGCCCATGCCCGTCTTCAAAAAAAGACTGCAGAGTGAATGGTTGTCGCGCCTTGTGGATTCACTTCTGCCGGTGTTTGCCACCCTCGCCGCCCTGCTGGTTGGGGCTGTGATGTTGATGTTTATGCGGGTCAATCCTATTGAGGCGTACAAAGCCCTGTGGGATGGCGCTTTTGGAAGTTCCAACGCGGTTGCCGAGACGCTGGTCAAAGCCACGCCCCTGCTTTTGGTTGCTCTCGGCATCTGCATTTCGTTTCGCGGAGACGTGATCAACATTGGCGGCGAGGGACAGATGATTGTGGGGGCAATCCTTGCCACATGGGTCGGTCTGACGTTTACCGCGCTGCCCGGCTGGCTGGTCATTGCCCTTGCCATGCTGGCAGGTTTTTTTGGGGGAGCCGTGTGGGGCGGAATACCGGGCTTTCTCAAAGCCTATTTCAGAGTGAACGAAATTTTGAGCACGGTGATGATGAACGCCATCGCCGTGCAGTTGATGAATTTCCTCCTGCGCGGACCGATGATTGACCCCGCTCAGGCGCAGCTTGCCTCGAAAATTCCTCAAACGGCGCCTCTGCTCGACGTTTTTCGCCTGCCGCGTCTCGCCCCGACGCGTTTGCATCTCGGCGCGTTGATTGCGGTGATCCTTGCGGTTCTCGTCTATATTCTGTTATGGCGCACCACGCTGGGATACCGCATCCGCGCGGTGGGGCAAAATCCGCATGCGGCGCGCTATGCGGGAATTCAGGTACAGCGTTACATGGTGCTGGCGCTTTTGCTCAGCGGGGCGTTTTCCGGGCTGGCAGGCGCAACGCAGGTGTATGGCGTGAACTACCGCATGATTACGGACGGCTCCGCTTCGGGCTTCACAGGGAGCGCCGGCTTCAACGGCATTGTGGCGGCATTATTTGGACAGTTGCATCCCATCTGGTCCATTCCGGCGTCCATCCTCTTCGGGGCGCTGCTGGTGGGGGCAAACAAGATGCAAAGGGTGGTGCAGGTGCCTTCGGCGCTGGTCATTGCGCTGAACGGTTTGGTGGTGGTCTTTGTGGTCAGCAGTGAATTTTGGAGACGCAGGCGGCAGAGACAACGGCTGGCAGCGGCGGATGTGGAGGAAGAGCCGCCGCCCGCCCAGGAGGAAACCAGCAGGGCGGAGGCAGAAGCATGATCTCCGATCTCTTTTCCGTCACGGTTTTGATTGGCATCCTCGCTTCGGGCATTCGCCTTGCCACGCCCTACCTCTACGCCGCCATCGGCGAGACTTTCGGTCAGAAGAGCGGCGTGCTCAACCTCGGCGTGGAGGGGCAAATGCTGCTCGGCGCATTCGCGGCGTTCTACGTCTCGTTGAAAACGGGGAATCTTTGGCTTGGTTTGCTGACCGCCATGCTGGTTGGAGCGCTCATGGGGCTGGCAATGGCTTTCGTGACCGTCAACCTGCAGGCGCAGCAGGGCATCAGCGGCATCGGGTTCTACCTCTTTGGGCTGGGGATGAGCGATTTGCTTTTCCAGAAGTTGATTCCCACCGTCGAAACGGTGCGCGGCTTTCCGAAGATTTACATTCGGGGCTTGAGCGATATTCCGGGCATCGGTGAAATTTTCTTCAGCCAGAATATTTTGGTCTATGGCGCATACCTGCTCGTGCCGCTGGCGTGGTTCGTGTTGAACAAGACCACCCTGGGATTGAAGATTCGCGCGGTTGGCGAGAACCCCGATGCGGCAGATTCGCTGGGCGTGAATGTAGGGCGCGTCCGCTACTTTACCATCATCCTCGGCGGGACGCTTTCGGGCATCGCCGGCGCGTCGCTTTCGATTGCGCTGTTGAACGTCTTTCAGCAAAACATGACCAGCGGTTCGGGGTTCATCGCCGTGGCGCTGGTGTACTTTGGCGCGTGGCGCCCGCTGGGGGTGCTGGGCGGAGCGTTGCTGTTCAGCATGGTCAACTCGCTGCAGTTGTGGATGCAGGTGAAGAACATTCCCATTCCATACGATATTGCCGTGATGATGCCCTATGTGCTGACCATTCTGGTTCTGGTTGCCACGGTATCCAAAGTGCGCGCGCCGTCGGCGCTCTCGAAGCCCTTCGAAAGGGAGAACTGATTGAGGAGAGGAGGTGGCTCTGTCGGTTGAAGAAGATGACTCTCGAAACAGAATCAACTGTCCCGTTGGAAAAGAAGCGTTCAAATCCACAAGAAGGAGAAGAAGATGAAAAAGTCAGTCTGGTTTGTCAGTGTGCTGGCGCTCGTGTCGCTCGTGTTGAGCGCCTGCGGCGCCCAGGCGCCTGCGCCCGCCGCCGCAGAGAAGTTCCGCGTAGCGGTGGTGATGCCGAGCGCCATCAATGACCTGGCGTTCAGCCAGAGCATGTACGATGCGCTGGTGCGCATTCAAACCGAGATGGGCGGTCCCGATAAGTTCGAGTTCGTCTATTCGGACGGAATGTTTGTGGTGGACGATGCGGCGGCGGCGATCCGCGACTATGCCACGCAGGGGTACGACCTGGTGATCGCGCATGGTTCGCAGTACGGCTCGTCTCTGCAGGAGATTGCGCCAGACTTCCCGAACACCAGTTTCGCCTGGGGCACCACGGTGGATACCTTCGGTCAGCCGAACATCTTTGCCTATGAAGCCGCTTCACAGGAGGGCGGTTACGTCAACGGCGTGCTGGCGGCGACGCTTACGAAGAGCAAGGTGATTGGCGTGGTCGGTCCCATCGAGACCGGCGACGCGAAACTGTACGTGGATGGGTTCAAAGCCGGCGTGGCGGCGACCGACCCGGCCGTGCAGGTGAACGTGAACTACATCGGTTCTTTCTCGGACGTTGCGCTTGCCTCTGAAGCCGCCACGACTCACATCTCCGCCGGCGCCGATGCGATGACCGGCACTGCACAAATGGTGGTGGGCGCCATCGGCAAGGCGAAGGAAGCCAATGTGCTGTGGTTCGGCACGCAGTCCAATCAGTCTTCGCTTGCGCCGAGTATCGTGGTTGCCAACCAGGTCTATCACTGGGAGGTTGTCCTGCGTGAGATGATCTCGCTCATCAAAGGCGGCACGCTCGGCGGACGTTCCTTCACTGCCAACCTCAAGAACGGCGGCGAGGTGATCGAGTTCAACCCCGATTATCCGCTGGACGCCAACGCCAAGGCGCTGGCTGAGAAGACCATTCAGGGAATCATTGACGGAAGCATCAAGATTTCCCTGCCGTAATTGATACCCCCACCCCAGCCCTCCCCCAATTTGGGGAGGGTTGGGGTGGGGCAGGATGGCGCGATGGCTGAATCAAATCTCCTT
The DNA here is from genome assembly GCA_034432325.1 of Anaerolineales bacterium. Taxonomy (GTDB): domain Bacteria; phylum Chloroflexota; class Anaerolineae; order Anaerolineales; family Villigracilaceae; genus Defluviilinea. Next base: position 2,431 of record DAOUBY010000077.1, on the reverse strand, counting down.
TCGTCCGGTCAGACCCGCATTGACAGTCTGGAAATGCGCGGCATTACGAAGCGCTTCCCCGGCGTGCTTGCCAACGACCACGTGGATTTCGACGTGCGCTCCGGCGAAGTCCATGCCCTGCTGGGAGAAAACGGCGCCGGTAAAAGCACGCTGATGAAGATTCTCTACGGCTTGTATCGCCCGGACGAAGGGGAGATTTTGCTCAACGGCAGGGCGGTTCACATCGCCTCGCCCACCGACGCCATCCGTCTCGGCATCGGCATGATTCATCAACACTTCATGCTTGTGCCGACCATGACGGTGGCGGAAAACGTGGCGCTGGGGCTGCCCTCCTCCCGCGGCGCGCTGACCGACCTCGACCGCGTCTCGAAGCGCATCCTGCAACTGGCGGATATTTACGGTCTGAAGATTGACCCCTCCGCCTACATCTGGCAGCTTTCCGTCGGTCAGCAGCAGCGCGTTGAAATCATCAAAGCCCTGTATCGCGGCGCGGCGCTCCTCATCCTGGACGAGCCGACCGCCGTGCTTACCCCTCAGGAAGTGAAGGAACTATTCGCCATCATGCGCCAGATGGTGAAAGACGGGCATGCGCTGATTTTCATCTCCCACAAACTGCACGAGGTGGTCGAAATCAGCCAGCGCGTCACCGTGCTGCGCGATGGACGCAAGATCGGCACGCGCCCCACTTCCGAGACCTCCAAGCAAGACCTCGCCAACTGGATGGTCGGGCGCGAGGTGGGATTCGTCCCCCAGCGCGGCGATGTCGTCCCCGGCGAGGTGCGCCTGCAATTGGAAGAGGTCCACTGCGGGAGCGACCGCGGCACGCCGGGCTTGCGCGGCGTCAGCCTCGAAGTTCGTTCGGGCGAAATCCTCGGGATCGCCGGCGTTTCGGGCAACGGTCAACGCGAATTGGCAGAAGCAGTGACCGGTTTAAGAAAGATCGTCTCCGGGCGAGTGCGCCTCGAAGGGCAGGATGTCACCAACTTCCCGCCGGGCGAACTGACCGACCGCATGTTGTCCTACATCCCCGAAGAGCGCATGCGCGACGGCATGATCAGGGAATTCACCGTCGCCGAAAACCTCATCCTGCGCGAACACCACAAACAACCCTACTCGCAAAATGGATTTCTGAATTTGCGCGGCATCGCCAGTCATGCCGATGTATTGATCAAGGAGTTTCGCATCAAAACCCCTTCGCGCGAAACGCTCGCCAAGAACCTCTCCGGCGGCAACATCCAAAAGGTGGTGCTTGCCCGCGAACTCTCGCGCAACCCGCGCGTCATCCTTGCCGCGCAACCCACGCGCGGGCTGGACATCGGCGCAACCGAATACGTCCGCGCCCAGCTGCTCGAACAGCGCAAAAAAGGCGCGGCAATCCTGCTCATCTCCGAAGACCTCGACGAAATCCTTGCCCTCTCCGACCGCATCGCCGTCCTCTACGAAGGCAGGATCATGGACATCGTTCCGCGCGCCGAGGCGACCCCTGAAAAACTTGGCTTGCTCATGGCAGGCGTCCACCCCGAAGAGGGCGCGCCTGTTGTAAAATAAACCCATCCATCGGTTCGGTGGTCGCGGCGCAAGGTGCGCCACGGCGTTGGGCAGTTGCCCATCGAAAAGTGCCGCCGTCAGTTTGAAAGGACGCCACCATGAACCTTTGGCAAAACTATCTGCGACCCAAAACGCTCACCGAAGCGTTGGAGGCGCTGGCGCACGCGCCGCGTCCGCTGGCGCCGATTGCCGGGGGAACCGATCTTTTGCTCGACCTCGAACAAGGACGCCATCCGCCCATCCAAACGTTGATTGACGTGACCTCCGTTGCCGAGATGACCGCCATCGAGATGCGGGGCGGCTCGCTCTTCATCGGCGCCGCCGTCCCGGTCAACCGCATCGCCCTGGACCCGTTGGCTGTCCGCCGCGCCCAAGCCTTGACCGAAGCCTGCAACCTGATCGCCGGACCGCAAGTCCGCAACGTAGCGACTCTCGGAGGCAACGTTGCCCACGCCCTGCCCGCCGCCGACGGGACGATCGCCCTGCTCGCCCTCGACGCGCAGGCTGAAATCGCTTGGCGGGCTGCAGAGGGTATCGAAACACGCCGCGTCCCGCTCCTTTCCCTCTTTCTCGGTCCTGGCAAATCAGCCCTCCAACACGGCAAAGAACTCCTTGTCGGTTTCCACATCAAGACTTCCGAAGTCTTGGAGACTTCGGAAGTCTCCCGCGTCTCCTCCTGCTTCAAGCGCATCATGCGTCCGCAGGGAGTGGCGCTTCCCATTTTGAACTGCGCCGTTTGGCTGGCGCGTGAGAACGACCTCATCACAGATATTCGCATCGCGGTTGGTCCCGGCGGCGCGATTCCCTTCCGCGCCCTGCAAGCCGAAGAGGTTCTGCGCGGCAAGCCCCTCAGCGAAGAGACCACCCAATCTGCGCTCGATGC
>DAOUBY010000076.1:0-8103 GCA_034432325.1 Anaerolineales bacterium | reverse complement strand
CCACGAAGGACACGAAGTGCACAAAGAAATTCCAAAAGGCGCTATTCAGAATCTTGAAATTTGATGTAAGATGATTTAAAAAACTTCGTGGTCTTTGTGTTCTTCGTGGTAAGAAAAGGTTTTTTCAGTGCAGTCATGAGTTAATCGCATTGTTCAGGGCAGGATTTCAAAGGAGTCAATTTCCGCCTGACCATCCACATCGCCGGGCGGGGCGTAAAAGCGGATGAAGGTGTAGGTTCCGGGCGGAACGATGCTGTCAATGTCAATTGCCACGCCCGTGCCGTTGTAGAGGTCAGCGCTGATGATTTGGCGTTGGTCTTCCTCAGGGTCGGGAGAGGCGGGCGGGAGTGTGAGCAGGGTGTAGTCTGCGTTGGTGTTTGTATCCCTGAGGTTGTCGCCCCAGTAGAAGACACGGTACCAGTTGTTTCCGTCGCTGATTTCGATGACGATCCAGTCGAGCAGAACGCCGTCGAAGAAGTCGGGCGGGATGGCGGCGACGGAGTATTCGTAGAAGACCAGGTCCCAGGCGGTGTCTCCGTTTGCGACGAGGTTGGTGTTCAAGGTGAGGGTGTTCCCCGAAGTGAGGATGTAGAAAACGTTATCGCGTGTGCCCATGCTTGGCGGAAGCGGATCGGAGGCGATGAGGATGTCGGTGTCGGTGGCGGAGTTGTTGCCGGGCGCGGGGTCGCTGATGCCGCCGGGGGCGGTAACTGTGGCGGTGTTGGTGAGGCTGCCCGAAGGATTGGCGGGAATGGTGGCGGAGACGGTGTAGGTGACTGATGCGCCGGCAGGCAGGTTGATTGTGTCGTTGATGTCGCCGCTTCCGCTGGAGGTGCAGACGCCGCCGCCCGCGCCGCTGCAGATCCATGCAGCGCTGGCGATGTTGGGGTTGGTCGAGAAGATGTCGGTCACTGTTGCGCCGCTGACGTTGGAGGGACCCGTGTTGGCGACGATGATGGTGTAGGTCTTTACCGCGCCGCCGGTGTAGTGCGTGGCGTTGTCGGTTTTGGTGATTTGCAGGTCGGCAATGAAAACGGGGGCGTCGCTGTCGGTGGCGGAGTTGTCGGCGGGGTTGGTTTCGGTGTAGCCGCCGGGCGCGGAGACGGAAGCGGTGTTGGTCAGGTTTGTGACGGCGGCGGGGTTGGTGTTGGCGGTGACGGTGTAGGTCAGTGAGCCGCCGGCGGGGATGTTGACGGTGTCGGCAAGGTTTCCGTTTCCGTTGGGGGTGCAGGTTGCGGCGCCGGCGGGAACGCAGGTCCAGGAGGCGCTGGTGATGATGGCAGGGAAGGTGTCGGTGACAGTCGCGCCGCTCACGTTGTTGGGTCCGTTATTGGCGACGACGATGGTGTAGGTGACGGGGGAGCCGGGGGTGTAGGTGGTTGAGCCGTCGGTTTTGGTGATTCTCAGGTCAACTGCGATGGGTGTGGGGGGCAGGGTGGGGGTTGGGGTGCGGGTGACCGTGGGGGGAATGGATGTGGGAGGCGCGCTGGTGAAGGTGGGAGTGGGGAAAAACGCCGCCGTGCTGGTGGCGGTGGGAAAAGGCAGGGAAGAGGTGTTGGTGGCGGTGGGGGAGGGAAATTGAGTGGGCGCCGCTGTGTTGGCTGGAGGCGGGGTGTCGGTGGGGCGTGAGGGGGCGCGGGTGGGAACTTGCGCGCCGGGGGTCAGGTAGGTGTTGAGCCAGGCTGGCGGGGTGAGGATGGCGGGGTCGAGGGGGGCATAGTAGCCCATGGGGCGGCTGGTGAGGAAGTCGCTGTCGGGGTCGAGGTTCGACAGCATGTTGGTATTCAACTTCCAGAAAGGCGAGAAGCGGATGGCGCGTTCGCCAGCCAGAGCCATGCACAGGAATCCAATCAGAAGGATGACGAGGACGATGACCCAATCCCGTCTTTCGCGTTCTGCTCGGGTTCCGTTTGCGCTCATGTCATTGCTTTCCGTCAATCGGGATGCGGATGAAGACAGCCGTGCCCGGAAGGTTGACTTCGTCGTAACCGGGGCTGGTGAGCCAGATGCGCCCGTGATGCGCGTCGAGGATGCCGCGGGCAATGGCGAGACCCAAACCGGGACCGCCGCCCTTGAATTTGGTCTTGCCGGAGGAGTGTAGCAGCACGTCGCCGGTCTGATAGAACTTTTCGAAGACGAGTTCGTGGTATTGCGGGTCTATGCCGATGCCGGTATCCTGAATTTTAACTTCGATTTGGGGAGGCTGGTTGGGTTCCTGAACGGTACGAGCGCTGACGGTGATGGAGCCGCCGTCGGGAGTGTATTTGATGGCGTTGCCGATGACGTGGTAGAAGACTTTGTAGAGCAGGTCTTTATCGGCTTGGATGGGGGGGAGGTCGTCCAGCCCCTGGGTGGTGAAGGCGAGGCGCCGTTCGGCAAAAGCAGACTGGAAGGTTTTTTCGGCGCGCTGGATGAGGGCTTTCACGTCCACTTCGGCGGGGTGGAGTTCGAGCGCGTTGCTGTTGATGCGGGAGACATCGAGCAAAGTGTCCACGATGTCTGTCATGCGTTCAGCGCCGTCCACGATGCCTTTGGCGTATTTTTCCAGGTCTTTGTTTTCTTTGGCTTTCATCTGAATGATCTGCGCGTATCCCTGCACAAGGGTAAGCGGGGTACGCAGTTCATGCGCGGAGATCTGAATGAAGCGGATTTTGGCGCGGTCCATCTGCTCGAGGATCCGGTTGGTCTTTTCGAGTTCGAGGGTGCGCTGCTGCAGGTTTTCGGTCATCACGTCGAACGTGCTGGCAAGCACGCCGATTTCATCGTTGGTTCTGAGGCCGGTGCGGCGGGTCAGGTCGCCTTCGGCGATGGCGCGCGAGGTGCGCACCAGCGAGGAAAGCGGGACGATGATCATGCGCGCAATCAGATAACCGATGAGGATGACCGCCGCCATCGCAATGGAATACAAAAGGACGTATTGATTGCGGCTGGTGGAACTCGACTCGACCACGAACTGCATGGGCAGAACCACGGCAAAAACGACAAGGCGGTCGCTGCCGATTTGCAGGGGGCTGAATGCGCTGCGATAAAAACGCCCGTCCACATCGAAATTTTCGCCTTCGACGATCTCATCCTGCGCGATCACCCTGTCGTAAAAATCCTTTGGGATGGATACGGTGCGCAGAAAGAGCGGGTCGGTTGTGCTTTTTCCGAAGGTGGAGGCGAGCGCCTGTCCGCTGCTTTCGTAAAAGATGACATCGGCGGAAGCAGTCGCTTTCAGGGAGGGGAGAAGCGTATTCAGCGACGCGCCCGTCACCACCACGCCGGTAACCTCATTTTGCCACGGCACGACAAGGGCAGAGAAATAGTAGTAGCGTCCATCCAGCGGGTCTTTGGTCAACATGCGGCGGGGCAGACTGTCGGGGTTGTTTTCGAGGAGCAGCTCGGTCACGATGGGCAGGGCGGCGGGGCGTCCCGGCTGGGTTACGTCCTGGATGGAGCCATCGGTCAGCCGGATTGTGTGCAAGACTTCGCGTCCGCCGGCGTCGAATACCATCACGTTTTCGGCGTTCGCACCCGCCGCGGCAGGCTTCGCCAGACCTTGAGCCTTGTCCTCATCCCCTTGTTTGAGCGCCTCGCCCAAGCCTTGAGTGTATGCAACGAGCCGGGCATCATCACGCTGGCTGATTTCCTGCCGAACCATCTCATCCGAAACGACCCGTCCCGCCTCCAGAAGTTGATTAGACAGGCGTTCCTCCAGCGAGTTTGCCACGAGACGCGTCACCACAAAGGCGCCTGTTACTGCAATCAGGACCGTCAAAAGCAGGTAGGGTAAGATGACCTTGAAACGAATGCTCACACGAAGCCTATTATCCTGACGAGGGATGCAAGTGATTGTTACATTATACGAGGTGGGATGGGAAACATATCACACTCTGCCCCCAAATGAGAGAAATTTACAACGGAACTGACCTTTTTGAAAGGATTATGCAGTGTGAGAGTATGGCTTTCTCAAGGTGCCTTTATGACCGCCTGCTCTGTTTTTTTGCATCGAATTACGCGAATTACACAAAAATTGGGTTCATTCGCGTCCATTCGATGCCGCTTTTGCTGACTTTGAAAAAACCATAAGTGTGAGAGCCGCCTGAGAAGCGGAGTCGAAAGTCCGCCGGCTTTCGGGCAAAATCTGGAGATTTTGTAGTCCGCGTTGCATACCCCTCGATGGGGCTCTGGGGAAGAAAAAAGGATAGTTTTTCGATTTTTGTGTAAAAGTGGCGCGAGATTAATCTCGCGGTGGGAATTTCAGTAGATCACGAAAACGCTGCGTAACTTGCGCTCTCTAGCGCAAATTCGGCGGTAGAGACCGCCAAATACGCGCTTTCGTGAAGTACTGAATTTACACAACTTTCGGCATACGATCAAAAAGCCCCGTCGAGGGGCGGTGTGGGCGCTAAGGGACTCGAACCCCTGACCTTCTCTGTGTAAGAGAGACGCTCTAACCAACTGAGCTAAGCGCCCGCGCCCGCTATTATACATCATGTTACACTTGGGGCATTGGAGGAAACCATGCGCATCGTTCGATATGAATTGAAGGAAGGAAGAGCCAAACCCAAATACGGATGGCTGTTGGGCGACAAAGTGGGGGAAATTGGGGGCAGCATCTTCGGGCGCTACCGCCGCAAGGAAGCCGAAACGCCCCTCGCCGAGGTGAACCTGCTTGCCCCCTGTGAGCCGACCAAAATCGTCTGCGTGGGGCGCAACTATGTGGAACACGCCAGGGAACTGGGCAATGAAGTGCCGAAAGTGCCGCTTATTTTCCTGAAGCCGCCCTCCTCCATCATCAACCCCAATGACATCATCCTCCTCCCGCTGCAATCTGCACAGGTGGAGCATGAAGGCGAACTGGTGGCTGTGATCGGCAAACGCGGACGCTACATCACCGCCGAAAACGCCCGCAAACATATCCTCGGCTATACCATTGGCAATGACGTCACCGCCCGCGATCTCCAAAAAACGGATAATCAGTGGACGCGCGCCAAAGGCTTCGACACCTTCTGCCCGTTCGGTCCGTGGATTGATACCGATTTCGACCCCGCCGACGCCGTCCTCACCGTGCGCGTCAACGGGCAGATGCGGCAGATGGCGTCCACGCGCGACATGGTCTTCAATGTCGGTGTGTTGATTGCGTACATTTCCTCGATCATGACCCTCGAGCCGGGCGATTTGATTTTTACCGGCACCCCCTCCGGGGTGGGGCTTTTGAAGGACGGAGATGAGGTGTCGGTGGAGATCGAGGGATTGGGTGAACTCAGGAACCGGGTCCGTGCAGAGAACCGCTAAGAGAGTGTTTTATAAATCGGGATTCACCGCAGATGAACGCGGATGAACACTGATTATGATGAAGCGCGATGAAATTACCCTTGATCCAATTTATCTGTATTCATCTATGGTTAGAACATCTAAGAGGAGGATGTTGAGTCATGCGTTTCGAGAAATCATTTCGTTCCGATCAGGATGTCATCCTGCGTTTTTTGGATGCGCTGGGCGGCGGCGCGGCGATCCTTTCGGGCAGCAAGAAGGCGCGCCCGGGGTTTTTCATCTTTGCGCATACCTTCATCCATGAATTCGTGGAGGAGAATTTCTTCAAAAAGGAAGCCTTGCTCATCCGCGCGCTGGTGGATAACGGCTTTCCGCCCGATGATGGACCTGCCGGCGCGATGCTGACGGCGCAGAAGAAGAGCCGTGAAGCGGGCGAACACATGCTGAACGCCGCGAAGGGATGGCAGGCGGGCGACGAGGAGGCGCGCGTGGAAGTGGGCTGGGCGGCAAGCGAATACACGTCCACCATGCGCCAGCATCTCAACCACATCAAAAACCTGATCTTCCCTCTGCTCGAACAGAACATCTCGCCCGAAGATGAACATAGAATTTCGGAGGGGTTGAACACCATCGCCTTCGAAAACAGCCTGAAAGGCGACGCCGACAAGTACGTCAAGTTGATCGAGTCGCTGGAGGATGAGTTGAGGGAGTGGCGGTAAATTCCGAACGAGGGGCGTTTTTACAATCCCTTTCCAATGCGGGGACAGCCCATTTCCCGTATAATAGACTTGGAACTGCGCTCCAGTCTCTGCGTGCCGCACAAAACTTCTTCATTGATTGCAGCCGGGCAGCCTGGAACTTTAACTCGAAACACCCGAAAAGGCAGGAACTTTTCCATGTTCTACTGCATCTAACCCTCTGTAAGCCGCGAAGCGAGGGATCTTCGACGGCGCAAGTACTCGCCCCCTCCCCATTTACCCAATTACCAATTACTGAACCTATGACTCAACAACTCAAAATAACCGACGACCTCGACGCTCTCCTCGATGTTCTGCCCCTCGACATTCGCCGCGCGGTGGAAAAGGCAGACAACAGCGAGAACCTGCTCGAGATCATTTTGGATTTGGGGCGTATCCCCACCGTCCGCTTTGTGGACGGCGAAGTCAACCTGCGCGACACCGAAATCACCCGCGAAGAAATTGACTACGTGGACGAACGCACCGGCGAGTTCGACGCCGACAACCGCGCCGGCATCGAGCGCACCCTGCACCGCATCTCAGCCATCCGCAACCGGCGCGGACACATCGTTGGGCTCACCCTGCGCGTTGGGCGTGCGGTGTACGGCACGGTGGACATCATCCAAGACATCATCGAATCGGGCAAATCCGTGCTGATTCTCGGCCGCCCCGGTGTGGGCAAGACCACCCTCCTGCGCGAAGCCGCCCGCATCCTCGCCGAAACCAAGCGCGTCGTCATCGTGGATACCTCCAACGAGATCGGCGGCGACGGCGACGTGCCGCATCCTGCCGTGGGCAAGGCGCGCCGTATGCAAGTGCGCGAACCCATGCTCCAGCACGAAGTGATGATCGAAGCCGTCGAAAATCACAACCCCGAAGTCATCGTTATTGACGAAATCGGGCGCGAACTCGAAGCGCTCGCCGCGCGCACCATCGCCGAACGCGGCGTGCAACTCATCGGCACGGCGCACGGTCAGACGCTCGACAACCTGCTCCTCAACCCCACCCTCAGCGACCTCGTCGGCGGCATCGAAGCGGTCACACTCTCAGACGAGGAAGCGCGCCGGCGCGGCACCCAGAAAACGGTCCTCGAGCGACGCGCCCCGCCCACCTTCGACGTGCTCATCGAAATCCAGAACCGCGAACGCTTTGCGATTCATCACGACATCATGGCGTCGGTGGATGCGCTCCTGCGCGGCTATCCCATCCCGCCGGAGATTCGCACGCGCGATGAAGAGGGGAGGATCAAAATCGAAAAAGCGGAGGCGGTTTCCTCGTCGCGCGTGGATGCGAAAGAGACGAAACCCCGCCGCGGACGGACGGCGCTCGATCAGACTCCGCCCAAACCTGCTTCGGCTTCCGAGGAGCCTTTTGCCACATCCAGAGCGGTTCCCGCCTCTGTCGGCGCGGCGCTTCAGCCGGTGAAGGTGTATCCCTACGGCGTGGCGCGCAACCGCTTGCAGCAAGCCGCCAAACGGCTCGGCGTGCCTGCCATCATCGTGCGCGACGTGGACGAAGCCGACGCCCTCGTCACCCTGCGGACGTATTACCGCAACCGCCAGCAGACGGTGATCGAAGCCGAACAGCGCGGCATGCCCATTTATGTTTTGCGCGCCAACACGGTGGCGCAGGTGGAGCAGTTCCTCGGCGATTTGTACAACCTCAACGCCGTTCCCCTGCGCGATAACATGGACGACATCCGCAATGAAACGCAAAAGGCGATTGCGGCGGTGCTCAACGGCGAGCGCTGGGTGGACCTGCCGCCGGGTCCTTCCATTGTGCGCCGCCTTCAGCATGAAATGGCGCGCCAGGCGGAACTGGTCAGTCACTCCTATGGCAAGGAGCCGCGCCGCCATGTGAGGATTTTCAGGGAATAACGAGGAGAGATTGAAATTTCAGGGACAGGCGAAAAGCGGTAGCGCTACAGTAAAACGTGGAATCTTCCAGCAGGGAAAAAATCAGCCACAGATTTACCCTGCGGGCACGCTGTCACGGATTATCACGGATTGGAATAAAGACTCCGCTGCAAAAACCTTTTCCAAGCACGGTGGATACAAACGCCACGAAGTTTCTTGACATTATCTTGCGCCAAATTCCAGGATTTTGA
>DAOUBY010000075.1:0-6118 GCA_034432325.1 Anaerolineales bacterium | reverse complement strand
CCAAATTGGCACGCCTTTCAAATGGGCGTGCTTCTTGTATTCCGGCAGGTCTTCCTTGCGCGTGACCGCCTGGCTGCGGACTTCGTCTTCTCTCACGACAATCTCTTCTCCTATCATGGCTGCATTGATTTTACCATTGTCAATCAATGATTTCAGGCGCGCTTGACTCACCCCGTACTTGCGGGCGGCTTCGGGGAGAGGGAGAAGGTTGGGAAGAGCAGCCATCAGTAGTTTCAAAAAACACAACGCGCCCAGGGACCAAGGCGCGTTGATTACAGGGTGGTCCCTATGAAGTTATGAGCGCGCAGAGATTCGAACTCTGAACCAATGGCTTAAAAGGCCACTGCTCTGCCGTTGAGCTACGCGCCCTTGTGAAAGCGGACTGCATTCTATCACGGGAAATACTCATCGTCAACGTAAGAGGCGCGCTCAACACGGCGTCCATCGAAGCGGAGGTACTATGGCTGAAATTGTAAACGTAAACGAAGGAACTTTTCAAAACGAAGTGCTGGATGCCGACAAACCCGTCCTCGTGGACTTCAGCGCAGTCTGGTGCCAGCCCTGCAAAATGCTGGACCCGGTGGTCAAAGAACTGGCGGGCGAATGGGACGGCAAGGTCAAAGTGGTCAAAATTGACGCGGATGAAAACCCCAGCCTGGTGATGAAATACGGCGTGATGGGCATTCCCACCCTGTTGTTCATCAAGGGTGGTGAAGTCAAAGAAAGAGTGACCGGCTTCATGCCCAAAGAAAAACTGATTTCCCGCTTCAGCCCCCACTTCAACTAACACCGCTTCCAAACCGAAAGACGCCGCGAGACTGCGGCGTCTTCGTTTTCACCCATCGCGCATCAATCTATCGAGTTCGCCAAAATCCACGCGGGAGGTGAGATCCAAACTCAACGGAGAGACGGACACCCAGCGTTTTTTGCGTAAAACATACACGTCGGTATCCTGCGGTTCATCTTCCAACCTGCCAGTCTGACGGTATCCAATCAAGGCAGGCTCACTCCACGAACGTCTCTGCGGCGCTGTCGGCTCGTAATATCTCTGGCGGGAGACGCGGGTCAACTGCCAGGGTGTATCCGGCGCCGCGCCCCAGGGAACGTCCACTTTCAACAAATCCACATCAGCGGGAAATTTCTTCTCCAAAAGCAGACGCGCAAAATATTGGGCAAAGCCGGCAGCCACCGAAAAATTAACCTCCTCGGAATAGGAAAGATGGTACTTTGAATCTGTTTCCAGAGAAATTGCGAGGGCGGGAATCCCCAAAGAGGCGGCTTCCATTGCTGCGCCCACCGTTCCCGAAATGGTAATTCCCGAAGCGACATTTTCCCCATAATTGATTCCCGAAACCACCAGATCGGGCTTGAACTTCAGAACTTCCAACACTCCATGCAGGACTGCCTGGGCAGGGCTGCCCCCCACAGCAAACACGCTCCAAACCTGACCGTTGACCTGCACCTGCTCCTCCCGAATAATCCCATCTGACGTATTAGGCAGGCTGCGTCCCATGCCCGAAGACTGGTCGCGAGGCGCGGCAACGGTGACAAATCCCAGGTCCGAGAGAGAGGCGGCTGCTGCCCACAAGCCCGGAGAGCGAATGCCGTCATCATTGGTTAGTAGTATTTGTGGTTTTCCCATAGTCAGGTCGAAGAAAAAGGAGCGGGGTCTCCGCTCCTGATTGGTACAGCGCCCTCGGCGCGACTCGAACACGCGACCTATTGCTCCGCAAGCAAGCGCTCTAATCCACTGAGCTACGAGGGCAGGCAGGGCAGTATTCTATCTTAATTGAATTTGACGGTCAAGTGGCGTTCAAATGCTGTTAGCGCCGACCAGGTTCAAAAATTCCGGCACGAGATGCGGGTCAAAATGTTTGCCGGCTTGACTTTCGATGTAGTGGATGGCGTCCTGCTTCGACCATGCCCTGCGGTAGGGACGGTCAGACGTGAGGGCATCATACACATCCACCAGGGCAAACAGCCGCGCCGAGATGGGAATCTCCTCCCCGCCAAGGCGATCAGGGTAGCCGCTGCCATCCCATTTCTCATGATGCCAGTGGGGAATTTCCGCGGCTTTTTCGAGATAAGAGATGGGAGTAAGCAGGTCTACGGCATATTTTGGGTGCTTTCGCATGATTTGCCATTCCTCGTGATCGAGCGGACCCGGTTTGAAGAGAATTTCATCGGGTATCGCCACCGTGCCAATATCATGCAGGGTGGCGCCGCGACGAATGTGAAGAAGGTGCGAATCCTTTATACCCAGGGCGGCAGCAAAACGGGTTGTCATGTCGGTCACCCGCTGAGTGTGTCCTTCAGTTTCCCTGTCACGTAAATCCAGCGCGCGCGACCAGGCGTCAATGGTGGCGTTATACGCCAGTCCGAGTTCGAAATTTGCTTTTTGCAATTCCTTGAACATCATGGCGCTGTCTATGGCAATGGCGGCTTGCCCGGCGATGATGTTCAGGAAATCCGTCCAGTCTTCATCGGCGTGGAGCGGCGAACGGTGAAACATTTCCAACACACCCAACAGCCGCCCTTTGGCAATCAGCGGCACACCGAAATAAACGATAAATTTTTCACTGGGGAACAAAGGCAGGCGCTCAAAGTCACTGTTGCTCTTTGTGAGGTCGAAGATGGTTACGATTCGGCGCTCCAGGGCAACTTTGCCGGCGTACCCCTGACCGGGTCGCAGGCGGGTGTGCTGGAGGATGTTGGTGCGGAACCCTTTGCCGGCGGCGTACGTCAGTTCGTTCAGTTTCGGGTCGAGCAGGAGGACATCCGCGGCGTCCACGTGCAGGGTTTCGATGACACGGTCGAGCAAAATGGAGAGGAGCAGGTTCAGTTCCAGTCCGGAGGCGATGGCGAAGTCTATGGAGCGCAAAGCGTTGATGCGCTGCAACTGGCGTTTGAGGCGGTGTTCGGTGTGTTTGTATTTGGTGATGTCGCGGGCAGAGAGAATTGATTGAGTATTCGAGACACCCACCAGCCTGGCGTCGAACCACAGTTCGCGTCCTCCCAGGATAAGGGGGAATTCAAAAGAGGCGGGTTTGATTTCCTGTCGTTGTTCGGAGAGATATTGCCTGAGTTTATCTCTGGCTTCGATGGATAAAACGTGCTCCAACCCCTTGCTGCGGACTTGTTCACAGGCGTCAGCGTAAGCGGCTGGGTCGCCGAAGCGGCAGTCGAGAATGGTTCCCTTTTCATCCACCACAAAAAGCAAGTCGGTTAAGGCTTGCAGGGAATCTCCGAGCCTTTGTTCGATACCTAACGACAGATCCAAGTGGGTCACTCCATAAAAATCAGGAAAGCCCTTTGGAATCGGATGGGCTTCCTGCCACAAATCGTAAAGCACGCTTTCCGAACGGGTGGAGGTCTGCATCTTTACGATTTCAACAGTTCGCATCACCCAATGCCAAAGAACCATCAAGACCAGCGGACGCGGGGCGCAGTGATTCCCTTTTCACTGCGTCCCCAATCCGCCGCGTCACCTGGTCTGACATCGGCGCACAAGCCGGCGCCGATGAATTATCAGGTTTATAAGGCTTTGAGCGCCTGGTTGACCTTCTGGGCAAAGTCGGTCAGGTTGCTGGCACGGACGCTGCTGATGATTGTCCGTTCCTGGTCGGTCAGGGCGAAGGTTTGTCCGAGGTAGCCGCCTGCCAGCGCCATCTCCGGTTCGCGAAGCAGTTTCTCGCGAAACTGGCTGTTGACGATTGCGGCAGTGAAAACGCGATGTAAGCCGGAACGATCCATAGAGGCACTCTGATGGGTGTGAGAAGAATTCAGACGGGCTTCCAATGTGAGAAGTGCCATTGGTGTCTCTCTATCACTGTATTCGACTAAAATTACCGCACCGGACCAATGCTGCCGTCGGTGGGACCCTGAACGACAATCGCGACAAAGAGCGCAAGGGCAAGATGGGCAAATTGAATGTAGCGGCGGTCAATCTTGCTGACGAAGCACACGAGTTGAGCGAGTTTGTTGTTCATGAAACACCTCTTTCTTTTGGTTTGGAGTTGACCGCATAATATACCCACCCAGGATGCAAAACAGGATGCAAAAAAATTGTCTCTGTCGAGATGAGGCGGATAAAAACCGCCAAATATGGGAATTTTAGCGAAAATCAGGCGATACCACCCATATATGCTGTCTCAAAAAGCCTGATTAAGAAGGTCAAGATGCTCTGTCGCAGTGACAATATCAAAGGTGGTTGCAACAGAGCAAGGTCAAGAAGTCAATTGCCGGTAAATTCTTTCGGTTTCTTCCGAAACGGGAACCCCCAATTCCTGCATCGCCTCCCTGCAAGCCTGATAGCAGCGCACTACCGCAGGACGGTCGCCCAGCGCCGCAAACGCACGCATTTCAATTCGATAGATTGCTTCGTGAAAGCGATCTCGTTTGAGCGCCAGATGACAGATGGAAAGACAGCGTTCCAATTGGCTGGCATCCAGATACAGATATGCCAACTCTTCGAGCGCGGCGGCATACGCCTGATTCAGCCGCTCTCTCTCCGTCACCACCCATTCGCCGCTCACATCGGCAAGGTAGGGACCACGCACCAGGTCCACAGCCTTTTGCAAATGTTCGATGCGCGCCGCCGGGTCCGTGGCTTTGTGCGCCCGCTGGAGGTGGGAGTCGAAGGCTTCCACATCGTACTCGTAATCCAACTCGCGGTTGAAGCGGTAATACTCTTCTTCGAACACGATGACATCGCGCCCCGCCGCGCGGCGCAAACGATAGATGTCGTTTTTGAACCGTTTTTTCAACGCCTGAACATCTTCGATTTCGGGCCAAAGCGCCAGTCCAATCTGTTCCTTTGTGACCGCATCCTGACGATAGAGGAAGTAAAAGAACAGGTCGCGCACCGATTGCGTACGCCATTGCGACATGGTTACGACACGACCGTTAACGCTCACCTCCGGGATTCCGAGGGCGCGAATCATAAGCGTGGCGGAAGGCACCTGAATGTAACTCGTGTGCCGCCGCAGGGTTCGGCGAATGGCTGGCAGTTTCGAGTTCAAACGCTGAGCCTTTTCGACCAGGTTACTCCAACGTCGTCCAAGCAAGGGATCGGATTGCAAGCCCGCCAGCCAGAAAAGCGATTGCCGCACAACCACCAGGAGGGTATGCCGCGGAGCGGCAGTTGTGGGAATCGCCTCCTGCAATTCGGTTCGAGCCTTTTCCTTTTCACCTGCCGCCTGATAAGCCGCCGCCAGCCAAACAGCGCCTGCCTCCAGTTCCAAGCCGCGGCCATCCTGGGCAAAGAGACGTTTACTTTCCTCCAAAAATAACACTGCCTGTTGTGCTTCATCTTTGAACAGGCGATATTTCCCCATGAACAGCGCCCACAGCCCCCGCTCATAGATAGATTGGCTTTTTTGAATCTGCTCGCGAAATTCCTGAATGATCCGCCCTGCCTCTTCCAGATTTCCCTGCAGCAAAGCCAGATTACCCCTGGCGATGACCAGGTAATTAGCGATATATTGCCCGGGCAGATCGCCTGCCACCGCTTCCGCCTGGACGTAAGCCTGGGAGGCGGCATCGAAGATTTCCACTTCGCTGTAAAGATCTCCAAGCCCGGCAAGGATGAGCGCTTCGGTGCGAAGATTGCGGCTTTTGCGGGCAAAGGTCAGCCCACGCTCGAAGGTATCAACAGCAAGTTCATATTCGCCAATCTGATGATACAGCACAGCCAGGTTGTTCAAAATATCCGTCTGATAATAAACATCCCCTTCTGCCTGTTTGAGGTGCAGGGCTTTTTGGTAGGAGGTGCGTGCAGAATTGATGCTCCCCATGTTGTGATACACCATGGCGGTTTCCATGAGAACAATCGGAATCCTGGTAGATTCATTCATGGCAGAATAAAGGGATAATGAGTGCTCCAAATCCTGGATCGCCTGACGGGATTTTCCAAGCCGAAACAAGCATAACCCCTTCAGACGCAATGCTTCAGCATGGTAAAACTGTAAAGCGGTATCTCCGGTCGATAAATGCAAAGCATCCTCAATATCATCCAACGCTGAAGAATAATTTCCCAGCAACCGCAGCGTGTTGGCGCGGCGGATGAGGGCAACGGTCAGTCCTTCTACGGAGTCGCTCCGGCGGAAGAGGGAAACCG
>DAOUBY010000074.1:0-16387 GCA_034432325.1 Anaerolineales bacterium | reverse complement strand
GCAACCATGCGGAACAATAGCAATCCGTGTTTCCAGCGCGAGATGTTGGTGGCGCCGTAGGTGCGCTCGCGATAGCGGATGGGCAGGTCAATGATCTTCAGGTTGAGTTTTGCCGCGCCAAAGATCAGGTCGAAATCGCCGAAGGGGTCGAAATCGCCAAAGTAGGAGCGGTTCGCCTTGATCAGTTCGTAGTCCCTTTTCCACAGAACCTTGGTGCCGCATAAGGTATCCTTGATGGACTGCCCCAACAGCCACGAAAACGCCACGCTGAAGAACTTGTTGCCGAGGAAGTTGAGCGTGCGCATGGCTTCCTTTTCCATCGGGTAGACGAGCCGCACGCCGTTGATGAATTCGCCTTTGCCGGAGACGAGCGCCTCGTAGAAGCGCGGCAGGTCTTCCGGCGGAACGGTCAGGTCGGCGTCGAGAATCATCAAAACATCGCCGCTCGCCTTCTCGAAGCCGGCGCGGACGGCGTCGGCTTTGCCAATGCCCGGTTGTTTGAGGAGCAGGCTGGAGGTCGAAGGATGCGAGGCGATTTCGCGTTCAATGGCGGCGTAGGTGTCGTCTTTGGAATGTCCCTCCACGAAGACGAGTTCGGTCCCGCGTCCCATTTGCGGCACGCGTTCGAAGATGGCTTTGATGTTCCCCGCCTCGTTCCGCGCCGCAATCACCACCGAAACCTTCGGCTCCTCCGCCCGCACAGGCGACGGGCGGGCAATCACAAAATTGGACAGCGCCAGGTGATTGAACGGCGCAAGGCGGACGAGGAAGCGGTTTGCCCAGCCGCTCAGCGGCAGAGGCAGCAGCACCTCCTGTGAGGCGCGAATGGACTCGAAGCCAGCCAGCGTGAGCAGCGAGCGCACGTCTTCGGGGGTGAGCCAGTTCTGGTACAGGTTGCGGGTGGCGAGGTTCAACCCTTGCGCCAGGCTGAGCGGAAGTTGCCAGAGGCGGCTGTAAAAATTCAGGATGATTCGCGTGCGCGGCGTGCACAAACGGCGAATCTGCTCCAACACGCGCTGAACATCCCACAAATCATTGACCAGGTCGGAGAGGATGATCACATCGAAGGTCTCATCGAGGGCGGAGAGGTCGTGCGCGTCGGCGTGAAGGAAAGTCAGGTGAGGGTGGCGTTCGCGCGCGCGGCGGATCATCTCTGCCGAAAAGTCCACGCCCACACCGCGCGCCGGCTGAAGGTCGGCAAGGAGCCTCCCATCGGCGCATCCCAATTCGAGAACGCGCAAGTGAGGCGGAACGTGAAAGCGGTAAAGCTCCGAAAGGCGGCGGTGATACCATTTGCCCATGCCCTGCCAGGCGTCGCGCTGGCGGGCAATGGCATCCCAATGCTCCATGCGGGTTTGCTGATAGGTTTGTCCTGCAGCATCAAAAGGCGGATTGACGGAAATCATGGGCATGATTTTACCTGATAGTTCCCGCCGGCGCTCTTTTTCGCTTGTGCTATACTCGCCTCCCATGAACACCCCGCTGCTTTTCCTGCCCATTCTTGCCTACCTTTCCGGCTCGCTTCCTTTTTCCATTTGGGTGACGCGCTTCGTCAAAGGCGTGGATGTGCGCGAGGCTGGCTCCGGTCACGCCACCACCACCAACACCATCCGCCAGGCGGGGTTTGGCTGGGGCGCGCTGGTGCTGGCGCTCGACATCGCCAAAGGCTTCCTGCCCGTCTGGCTGGCGCTGCGACTCGGCAGCGAACCCTGGCTGCTTGCCCTCACCGCCGCCGTCGCGGTCATCGGTCACTGCTGGACGATCTTCGCCCAGTTTCGCGGCGGCATGGGGCTGGCGACCTTCGGCGGCGCACTCCTGGCAGTGAACTGGTTTGCCTTCGTCATCGGGCTGGGCTTACTGCTCCTGCTCACCATCACCATCCATCACGGCGCGCGCGCCAGCGTCTTCACCGGTTTGCTCATCGCGCCCGTCTTCTGGCTCGCCGGCTTGCGCGGCGTCGAACTTTGGATCGCCCTCGCCGGCGGGCTGGTCATCGCCTTCCGCTTCCTCACCGACTGGAACCGCAAATACCGCGAACTCTGGCTCGACCGGGAGAAGCCATGAAACTCGGCATCGTCACCGATTCCACCTCCGACCTGCCGCCCCACCTCATCGAACAACATGGGCTCGAAGTGGTCCCCTCCCTTCTGATTCTCGACGGGTGGGAATACGCCGACGGGGAGGGCATCTCGCGCAGCGACTTCTACCAGCAACTACCCTCGCTTCAGACTCCGCCGACAACTGCCGCGCCCTCCATAGGCGACTTCGCCGCCCGATACGACTCCCTCCTCGCCCGCGGCTGTGACCACATCCTCTCCATTCATGCCGCCGCCGCGCTCACCACCATCATCAACTCTGCCCGGCAAGCGGCGCAGGATTTCCCCGGCAAAATCACCCTCCTCGACAGCGCCTCCCTTTCCCTGGGGCTTGGCTTCCAGGTCCTCGCCGCCGCCGAAGCCGCCGAACACGGACTCGAAGCCGCCCTGCAAGCCGCTGCCTCCACGCGCAGACGGCTCAAAGTCTATGCCGCGCTCGACACGCTCGAAAACCTCAAGCGCAGCGGACGCGTCCCCGGCGTACTCGCCGCCCTGGGCGGGCTGCTCTCCATCAAACCGCTCATCGAACTGACCGAAGGACAGGTCAAACCCGCCGGCGCCGTGCGCACCACCAGACAAGCCGCCGAGCGCCTGCTCAGCCTGCTCCTGCAGGAAGGCGAACTGGAAAGACTGGCAATCCTCCACAGCGGCGCCGAAACCCGCGCCAGAGACTTCCTCGAAACCCTGATGCAAACCGCCAGCCGCTCCGCCCCGCGCGACATCCTGCTCGTCAACGTGACGCCGGTCATCGGCGCGCACGTCGGCGCGAATGGATTGGGGTTTGCGTCAGTAAGACGCTGACCACAGGCTTCCACAGGAAGCCTTTTCTTAACCCCATGATAAAATAACCTCCATGCAGCAATCACTGGAAAAACTACGCAAATTCTTCCGCCTCGAACGCGAGAACGGCTACAACAACACCGCCATCATCGGCGGACTTTCGAAAATGCTCGACTTCTGGGAAGGGGAAGCCCGCGCTGAGGGAATTCAAGAAGATGTCATCCAGGCTGTCGTCCAGAGACTCCGCTCGTACGACAGACTCAACGCCAAGTCCCGCGCCGAAACGCTGGCAGGAATATGGAAGCGCATCGGCGAGACATATCCCGAAACCCAACAGAAACCGCAGCCAGCGCCGCGTCCCGCAGCACAAAAGCCATCCCAACAACCCGCTCAACCAACCGCAAAGCAGGAAGCCCGGCAGCAGGAAACGCACGAGCCGCGCCCGCAGCCTGCCTCCCCTTCAGGCGGAATGGGAGGCAGGGCGAAACCGCGTCCTCCCGCCCAGCCGCGCTCCGAAGCCGTAGCCGGCGCAAAGACCTCCGCCACCCCCGCCGCCCTCGACGCCAAATTGACCGTCCTGCAAGGCGTGGGACCCCAAAACGCCGCATCGCTTGCCAAATTGGGGCTATACACACTGGGCGACATGCTCTACTACTACCCGCGCCGCTACGACGACTACACCCAACTCAAACCCATCAAAGATTTATTTTACGGCGAGCAGGTCACCGTCATCGGCACGGTTCAGAGCGTACACGCACGCCCCATCCGCAGCGGCAAAATGTCGCTGGTCGAAGTCATCCTCAGCGACGGCACGGGCGCCCTGCGGCTGAGTTTCTTCAACCAACCCTGGGCTGCCAACCGCTTCAAAGCCGGCGACGCCTACGCCGTATCCGGCAAAGTGGATCAGTACCTCGGGCGGCTCGTCATGAACAACCCCGAATTCGAGGCGGTGGACAAAGAAAGCCTGCTCACAAACCGCATCGTCCCCGTCTATCGGCTTACCGAAAACATCGCACAAAAGTGGCTCCGCAAGCAAATGTGGGCGGTTGTATCCTATTGGGCGCCCGCCGTGCCAGATGCCCTCCCCGAAAGCGTGCGCCAGGCAGAGGGACTCATGCCCCTGGGCGAAGCGCTCCTGCAAATCCACTTCCCCGATTCGCAGGAAAAACTCAAAGCCGCGCGCGAACGCCTCGCCTTCGACGAAATCTTCTACCTGCAAATGGGAGTGCTCCGCCAGCGGCGCGACTGGCTCTCCGTGGACGGGCGGCGCTTCCCGGTCTCGGACGAATGGCTGGATACGCTAAAGAACAGCCTTCCCTTCACCCTGACCTCCGCCCAGCAAAAAGCCCTCGCCCAAATCCGCGCCGACCTTAACTCCGGCAAACCCATGAACCGCCTCCTGCAGGGCGACGTGGGCTCCGGCAAAACCGTTGTGGCTGCTTTAGCCGCCGCAATGATCACAGCAAACAACGCGCAAGCCGCCATCATGGCGCCCACCTCCATCCTGGCGGAACAACACTACCGCAACTTCACCAGCCTGCTCAAGCCCCTGCTCAAACCCGAAGAGATTCGTCTGCTGACCGGCGACACCCCCGACGCCGAAAAAGAGGAAATCCGCGCCGGGCTGGCAGACAACACCATCAAAATTGTCATCGGCACCCACGCCGTCATCGAACCCAACGTCCAGTTTGCCGACCTGCAATTCGTCGTCATTGACGAACAACACCGCTTCGGCGTGGAACAGCGGGCGGAACTGCGCAGCAAAGGCACCAACCCACACCTGCTGGTGATGACCGCCACCCCCATCCCGCGCTCCCTCGCCCTCACCCTCTACGGCGACCTCGACCTCTCGGTGATGGACGAAATGCCCGCCGGGCGTCAGCCGGTGCACACCTACGTCCTCCGCCCGCAGGAACGCGAGCGCGCCTTCACCCTCATTCGCGGACAAATCAAAGACGGCAGACAGGCGTTCATCATCTACCCTCTCATCGAAGAAAGCGAGAAAATAGACGCCCGCGCCGCCGTGGACGATTTCGAAACCCTCTCGAAGGAAGTCTTCCCCGATTTGAAACTGGGCTTGCTGCACGGCAAAATGCGCCCCGCCGAAAAAGACGAAGTCATGCTCAAATTCCGCGACCGCCAATACGACATCCTCGTTTCCACCACCGTCGTGGAAGTGGGCGTGGATGTGCCAAACGCCACCGTCATGCTCATCGAAGGGGCAGACCGCTTTGGGCTGGCGCAACTGCATCAACTGCGCGGACGCGTCGGGCGCGGAGCGGCGCAATCGTACTGTCTGCTCATCCCCACCCGCGAAGACGCAACCGAAAACGAACGCCTGCAAATCATGGCGGAATCCAACGACGGCTTCTACCTCGCCGAAAAAGACCTGCACCTGCGCGGACCGGGCGAATTCTTGGGCACCCGCCAGGCGGGCTTCGCCAGCGGACTGCGCATGGCGAGCATCACCGACCTGCAATTGATCGAAAAGGCTCGAACGCAGGCGCAGGCGGTCTTCGAGAAGGACCCGGATTTAAGTCTGCCCGAACACGCGCTGCTCGCCGAGGCGCTCCGCCGCTTCTGGGGCGAGGGCAAGGGCGACGTAAGTTAAGACTGCGCGACGATCAGACTATCAGACTGGAGACTAACCGATTACATGGTCAGAGCCTTGTTTCCCGGCACGTTCGACCCCATCCACTACGGTCACATGGATATTGCCGAACGCGCCTCCCGCCTTTTCGATGAAGTTGTCATGGCAGTGTACGACAAGCCCCTGAAGTCCCTGATGTTTTCGCCGGAAGAACGCATGGCGCTGGTATCCGAGGCGTTCAAAGACAACCCCAAAATCAAAGTGAGCGGCTACAGCGGGTTGACGGTGGAGTATGCCCGCAAAATCGGCGCGCAGGTCATCGTGCGGGGGCTGCGCGTCTTTTCGGATTTTGAGTTCGAGTTTCGCATGGCGCTGGCAAATCACCGCCTCGCGCCGGATATCGAAATCGTGGCGCTCATCACCGCCGAGGAGCATACCTTCCTCTCCTCCACCACCGTGCGCGAAATTGCCATGCTCAACGGCGACGTTTCCAGCATGGTGCCGCCGTTTGTGCAGGAGGCTTTCCGCAGGAAAATCATGGAACAGGGCGACCAGCACTCCTTCCCCAATTCGCTCCGTGATTAATCTGTGCTAGAATTGCCTCAACATTCCTTCGGCTGAAGGAGAGAGTCATGGACATCCTGCAACTCATTGACCGCCTCGAAGAACTCTTCAACGAGAGCAAATCCATCCCCCTCACCCGCAACGTGATGGTGGATGAAGACCGCATGCTGGACATCATTGACCAGATGCGCATTGCCATTCCCGAAGAGGTGAAGAAGGCGCAGCAGCTGCTCGGTCAACGCGACCGTTTGCTCGCTCAGGCGCAGGAGGAGGCAAACCGCACGCTGGAACTCGCCCGCCAAAAAGCCGATCAGATGATTTCCAGGGAGGTGGTGGCGCAGGAAGCCGCCCGCCGCGCCGAGCAAATCGTCGCCCAGGCGCGCGTCGAAGCGGAAAACATCCGCGCCGACGCCGACGCCTATGCCATGAACAGCCTCACCCAATTGCAGGAAGAAATCGAACGTCTTTCGAATCAAGTTGCCAACGGAATCCGCCTGCTGAGGGAGGAATTGGCAAAAAGGGATTCCAAGGCATTGTGAAATTCCTGAGAAGCGCAGGACACGTTCTCTTACGCGCCCGTTGTTAGAGAACGCCGCGTTCACGCAAACAAAGGGAGCCTTCCGTGAAGGGAAGGCTCTTTTTGTTGGAGCAGGCTTCAGGTCAGGGAGGAGGCGGGAGGGTTGCCATGGACCAGTCGGTGGGATACTTCCAGTTGAGGACGAGGGCGATCCATCCGCCGCCCGTCATCCGCCCCCAGACGTTCGACCCGGAGGGGTAGTATTCGACGATCCGCGCGGTATCGCCTTCGGCAAAGGTAAAGCCGGTTTCTTCGCCGTTCGCCGCCGGGGTTTTGCGGATGGGCTGCGAGGTCTTCGCTCTGACAGTCATCGGCAGGATGGGGAACGGCTCGAGGCGCTCCAGCGAAATCCAGACCGGGCGGCTGGAGACGAGGGGCCAGTAAATGTCGCCGTGCGGCGGTTTGACCCAGAAGGTGGATTTGGTGGTTTTGTTGTATGCCACCACCACAAATTTATGAACCAGGTCGGGGCGGGTGAAGTAATCCACGTCTTTCAGGGTGCCGGGGTTTACATAGTCGAGAGTTTTCACCTTTCCCCAGCCGTTTTGAATCTCGGTCAGCGTGATGATGTTGCCGCCCATGGTCAGGCTTTCGAGTTGGGGGAAACCTGCGCCGTTGAAGAGGGCGGTGTCGGGGGATTTGAGGTAGCGCAGTTTCTTTTCATTGTTGTCGTTCAGGAAGTTGATGTAGGTTTCCCAGTTGCCGTCCACGCGGGTTCTGTGAGTTCCCGTGCCGGTGCTCGGCAGGACAAAGAGCGGAACCGTTTCGGGGGTGAAGAGATTGACGCCCCCCCAGTCTTTGGCGGCGGTGCGGGATTGGTAGTTGTAGATCGCCAACTGGTTGTCGTGTTTGACGCGGTAGTATTGCACGCGCTGGATGGGCGTGAGCGTGGGGAAGATGATGGCGGGGACGGGTGTGGCGGTGGGTTCGGGCGTGAAGGTGCTCCGCAGGGTGGGGGTGACGGTGGGGGTGGGCGGGATTGCCGCCTGCGTTTGCGTGGAGGCGGCTTCGGCAGTTTGTACGATGAAGGTGCCGATGGCGTTTGCGTCGAGCGTGGGGATGGGCGCAGCGACAGACGGCATGCACGCCGTCAGCAGCGAGAACGCCAGGCTGAGGAGGAAAAGTTTTCTGCGCATCATTCTTCGACGATTGCCTGTACGCGCCCGACCAAGCCGTTCTCCAGGCGGACCTTGATGCCGTGCGGGTGGCGGGGCGATTTGGTGAGGATGTCTTTGATGACGCCCCGCGTGCGTTTGCCGGTGCGCTGATCCTGTTTGAGGACGATCCAGACGGTCATGCCGGGACGGAGGCGGGAGCGGTCTTGTCCGTTTGCGGGAGGTGTGGTCATGGCGTGGGCGGGGTGAAGGTTGCGGTGGGCGGCGGCGGGGTGTCGGTGGGGGGCGGCATGGTTGTGGCAGGCGGCGGAGTGAACGACGGTGTGGGAGTGGGGGTGTCGGTGGGCGCGATGGTGGGCGGGACGAGGGTGGGGGTGAGAGTCGGTTCGGGAGTGGGGGTGGGCAGTTCGATGGTCAGAAAGATGCGTTTTTCGGCGTAGAAGTCTTCGCCGTTCATGAGGTAGAGGCGCAGGGTGATGCGGTTTTCTTTGACGGTCTGTAAATCCCAGGTGAAGATGACGCCGGGCTGTTCGTATTTGTTGCGTCCTTCGGCGAGCAGAGTCCATTCGGCGGGGTCGTCGCCTCTGCCGTATTCGAGCCGCCAGGCGGTGAAGTCGCCTTTGGTGACGTTGATGACGGCGCGGATGTCGAGGGATGGATCGGTGAGGGTCTGGTTTTCGCGCAGGTTGGCGAACTGGAGGATGGGGCGCGGGTCGTCGGCGCTGCATTCGCGTTCGGGTTTGAAGAAGGGGTTGCGCGGGAAGTCGTGCGCTTCGAGCCAGGCGCGCCCGTCGCCGGTTTTGAACCATTTGCGCGCCCATTCGTCGGCGACGTTCATGACCATTTCTTCTTTGGCGTAGTCGGTGCAGGCGTCGCCGGCGATGAGGCCGGTCCAGGTGTCTATGGTGGTTTTGGTGAGCAGGTCCTGGCTGCGCGGGAGGGGCGGCTGGTCGCTGGCGAAGAATTCACTGCGCTGACCGCCGCGGCACCACTGCGAGGGTTCTGCGCCGGAGAGGTTGCAAATGATGCGCTCGGTGACGCCGGGCGGGATGGCGAACGGGCGGGGGTTGTTGCCGGTGACATAGGGGACGGCGAACTGCATGAATTGCGACCAGATGGGCGCAGCGCCGCTCAGACCGGTGGTGTTGACCATGGGGGTGTAGTCGGCGTTGCCCACCCAAACGCCGGCGGCAAGGTCGGGGGTGTAACCCATCGTCCAGTTGTCGCGGAAGTCGTTGGTGGTGCCGGTTTTGGCGGCGGCGGGGAAGGGCAGGTTGAGAACGGAGTTGCGCCCGAACATCCACGAGCGGGCTTCGTTATCGGAGAGGATGGAGGAGATGAGGAAGGCGTGTTCGGGGCGGATGACCTGTTCGCCTTCGGGCGGCTGGTATTCGTAGATGACGTTGCCCTCGAAGTCCACGATTTTGAGGATGGCAACCGGCGGGACTTTTTTGCCGCCGTTGGCGAAGACGGAGAAGGCGGAGGTCATTTCGAGCAGGCTGACTTCGCCTCCGCCCAGGGTAAGGGCGAGACCGTAATCGGGGCGGGTGAGGCTGGTGATGCCCAGCCGCTCCGCCATGGCGATCATGCCGTCTTTTTCGGGGGTGGCGGGGTCGTCGTAGACGCCGACGAATTGCAGCGCTTTGACGGCGGGGATGTTGAAGGAGTTTGCCAGCGCGGTGCGGACGGTCATGCCGCCGTGAAATTTGTCGTCGTAGTTTTTGGGGACGTAGGGCGGGTTGGCGCCGTCGGGGAATTCGGTGGGAACGTCCCAAATCCAGGTGGCGGGCGTCCAGCCTTTTTCGAAGGCGGCAACGTAAGTGATGGGTTTGATGGAGGAACCCGGCTGGCGCGTGGGGCTGGTTGCCATGTTGACCTGCCCGGAGATGGCGGCGTTGTTGAAGTCGGGTGAACCGACCATGGCGAGGATTTCGCCGGTGGAGGGTTTGATGGCGACCAGCGCGCCGTTGCGGGCGTTTTTATCGGCGAGCGCCGCCACCTGTTCGGTGACGAGGCGCTGCGCTTCGTCCTGCAGTTTGGGGTCGAGGGTGGTGTAAACGATGAAGCCGGAGCGGTAGATGGTTTGGGCGTCGTATTGGGATTCCAACTGCGAGCGGACGAAGTTGACCCAGTGCGGGTAGCGGGCGTCAATGTTGGGGGCGGCGAAGATGCGGGCTTTCATTTCGTCTGCAGCGTTGAGGATGGTGGGGGCGTCCACGCAGATGGGCACGTCGCTGTTGCTGACGCGGATGCAGCCTCGTTCCATGCTCAACTGGTACATGAGGACGAGCACCTGCTGCTGGCGGCGCAGGGTCACCTCGCGGTTGGTGTAGATGTCGTACACGGCGGGAGATTGCGGGAGCCCCGCCAGGAAGGAGGCTTCGGACAGGGAGAGTTGGTTGGCGGTCTTGCCGAAGTAGGTTTCGGCGGCGGCTTCGATGCCGTAGGCGAGGTTGCCGTAGTAGATTTCGTTCAGGTAGAGTTCGAGGATTTCATCTTTGGAGTAGCGGCGGGTGATTTCGGCTGCGAGGATGATCTCGCGCGCCTTGCGCTGATAGGTGCGCTGGGCGCGTTCTTCGGGGGAGAGCAGGAGGGCGCGCGCCAACTGCTGGGTGATGGTGGAGGCGCCTCCGCCCTCTCCACCGGTGCGGTAGTTCACCCACAGGGCGCGGAGGATCGCCAGCGGGTCGAAGCCGGGATGTGTGTAAAAGTCCTGGTCTTCGGTGGCAATTGTCGCCGCGACGAGAGCCGGGGAGATTTTATCGAGGGGGACGTAGGTGCGGCGTCCGGCGTTGGGATCGAGGATTTCGTAGAGCGGGCTGCCGTAGCGGTCGAGGATGCGGGTGGTTTCGAATTGGGAGGCGCGGTTGCGGAGGTCGTCCACGCTGGGGAGGGTGCGGGCGATGCGGTAATACGAAATCATCAAAACGGATGCGCCGATGACGGCAAGGATGACCAGCCCAAACAGGGAGAAGATGAACGCCCGCAGGAGACAGCCCCACGAACCGCCCAGCCAGTTGAGGGAAATGCGCGGACGGCTGGGAGGCGGCTGGCTGGGACGCGGCGCGGCGGCGCTGCGGGGCTGGGAGATGCCGTTGGCTGGGCGGCTGGCTGGCTCGTAGGCGGCAGGCGAAACGCGCGTGCTGCCCAGGTCCACCTGATCCACGCGGCGGGGCAGGGGCATGTTGTCTTTATCGAGCGCGATGGGCGGGGTGGGGGTGCGGTGGGGGGCGGCGGCGCGCGTGGCGCCGTCCTGAGGGGAGGCATCCTGGGGCGGTTCGACGGGAGGCTCCGCCCTCGTTTCGGCTTCGGAGTCCAACAGTCGTTTGATGCGTTTTGCGCGTTCTTCGTCGTTGGTCATGAGGAAATTGGTAAATGGTTATTGGTAATTGGGCAACTGGTTGCAAATTCAAAATCGCAAATCAAGACGGTTTGCTCATAATCAGCACCACCCAGATGCCGCGGTGACAGACTTCATCGTTCTGGTTTTTGACTTCGATGCTGATGGTCACCGAGCCGCCGCCGATGCGCGGCAGGGCTTTGGTTTCGGTGGTCTCCAGTTCGGCGTGAATGGTGTCGCCGATAAAAACCGGCTTGACAAATTTCCATTCGCGCACCTCGCGAAAGGCGATGACCGTGCCGTCCATCAGCCCGGTCTGCCACGCCAGCCCCGAAGCGACGGACAACCCCAGCAGTCCATGCGCGATTTGCCTGCCAAACGGCGTCGTTTTGCTGAACTCCGGATCGGTGTGGATGCGGTTATCGTCGCCGGAAAGACGCGCAAATTCCAGAATGTCGGCTTCGGTAATCGTCCGCTTTTCGGTGACGATTTTCTGCCCGACGGTAAATTCTTCGAAGTACAGTCCCATGATTTCGTTCTCCTTGAAAATGGCAATCTGAAGACCATCAGACTATGAGTCTCCAGACTATGAGACCAGATTATACCCTTTGACCTCCTGAGCAACTGCCCGTACAATACAACCCATGCGTGACTGGTCCCTCGCTCCCGGCGACCCGCTCTACCTCACACTGGCGGCGGATTCACGTCTTTCCACACCCGACTACTTCAACGACCAAATCTGGGAACTGACCATCGGCGGCGGAGAACCCTCCGCCCTCTCGCTTCGCACGACCTTTGGCTTGCGCGCCAAATCCATGCGGCTTTTTCTACGCTTCAGCGAAAACGGAAAAGCCGTCAGCAACCCGTCCGAATTTGCCTCCCCGCCCGTCCTCCGCCGCTTTTACCCAAACTTCCTCATCGTGGATTACTCGCCGCTTCCCAGCATAGACGCATCCGCCGAATACTGGGTTCCAGCCTCCAACGTCATCAGCGGGCGCATCTCTCTCGCGAACAAATCCACCGCCACCCGAAAAATCCGCCTCGAGGTTTGCGCCCTGCTCACCCCCCTGGACGGGCAAAGCATGACCGCCGCTCAAATGCAGATGATCAACGTGCTTGCCGGGCAGACGGGCGGACTCTTCCCCGTCCTCTTTCTGACCGGCGGACCCGCCCCCGGCGCCGGTCCACACCCCTCGCTCTTTCTGGACCTCGAACTGGGTCCCGGTGCGACGCGTCAATTCACCTGGGCGCAAGCCGCCGCAGACACCCTGCAAGCATCCTTCGACCTCGCCCGCCAGATCGCCGCACGCCCCTGGGAAGCGGAACGCGCCCGCATCGAACTGCTCAACGCCAGCCAGAGCGTGAACATCCACACCGGCGACAGCGATTGGGATGCGGCATTCGCCCTGAGTCAATGCGCCGCGTTTGGCTTGTTGTTTCCCGCCAGCCAGCACTTGCCCTATCCTTCTTTCGTCTCCTCCCGCCAGCCCGACCACGGCTACTCGCCCAAAGGCGACGGCACGGATTATCCCTCCTCCTGGAAGGGACAAACCCCGCTCGAGGCGTATTACCTTGCCAGCCTGCTTCCCGCCGCCCCGATTGCCAAAGACCTGCTCCGCAACTTCCTTTCCACCCAGCAGGAAGATGGTACGCTTGACGGCAAGCCCGGCCTTGCCGGTCAGCGCGGGCGGTATCTTGCCGCGCCTCTGCTTGCCAGCCTGGCATGGAAAATCCATGAAGGCGCGGAGGACAACCACTTTCTGAGCGATGTCTTCCCAAGTTTGCACAAGTTTTTCTGGGCGTGGTTTTCTCCAGAGTACGACGAAGACCGCGATGGTGTGCCGCAATGGAAGCACATTTTGCAGAGCGGCTTTGAGGACAACCCGCTCTTCGACTCATGGCATCCCTGGTCGCTGGGGGTGGACGTTACGCAAATCCACAGCCCGGCGCTGGAGGCGATGTTGTACCGCGAGGCGGAGTGTCTCCTGCGCATGGCGGAACTACTCGGCAAAAACGATGTCCCGCCTCTGTTGAGCGAGCAAGCCGCCAAATTGCGGGCATCCATCGAGGCGGCGTGGGGCGCGCGCAGCGGTTTGTATCACTACCGCGACCGTGAAACCGGCGCGAGCGGAACGGGGAAGGTACTGTTTCAGCAGAAAGGCGCCGGCACGGTCAGCCCAAAGTTGAAGTTCGAGACGCCGGTCCGCTTGTTGATCGAGGTGCAGACCAAAGGTCTGGCAGTGAAGCGCCCGCAGATTCGCCTTCATCAGTTTGCCACCAAGGCGGCGGATGAGGTCGTCTCCGCCGGCGATTATCAGTGGCGCGAAGGCGGGGCGGTGTACACCACGCGCAAGGTGTATTCCAAACTGGCAAAGGTGACGATCAAAAATCTGGAGGAGGGGGATACGGTGACGGTGCGCACGCTCGATCTTTCGCTGGAAGACCACACGCTCTTTACGCCGCTGTGGGCGGGCGTGCCAGACGATCAGCGCGCGCAGATTATGATTGGGCGCGCCCTGCTGGATTCGAAACGATTCCACCGCGCCTTTGGCGTGCCTGCCTGCCCATCCTTCGCTTCGCGCGTGCGGGAGGCGGAAGCGGTGACCCAAGCCGTGCACCTGCCCTGGAACCTGCTCATCTGTGAGGGGCTGCTCCGTTACGGCTTCCGCTCGGATGCGGCGCGGTTGTTTGTGCGGAACATGTCTGCCGTGATTCAGAATTTGAAGCAGAACCGCGCGTTTTCGGCGCGGTATCACGCCGAAAAGGGGATTGGCGTCGGCGAGCGCAATGCCTTGAGCGGGCTGGCGTCCACAGGGTTGTTCTTGAAGATTCTGGGAGTGGAGATTCTTTCCGCTGCCCGCGTGCGGCTGGAGGGGAGCAATCCCTTCCCCTGGGACGTGATTGTGGAGTATCGCGGCTTGAAGGTGATTCGAGGGGCGAATAATACGGAGGTCATCTTTGCCAACGGCAAGTCTGTTTCGGTGACGGGGTTTGAGCCGGTGGTGGTGGAGATGTAATGGTGTGATGGGCGAAACGCGGCGGCCGCCAAACGCCCCTTGACAGTCTCCTCCCTCCGTCATACAATCCCGCCCAATCCAATACCCAAAAACGTTGACGAGGACGAGTACGTTTCAAAGCGGCTTTCAGAGAGCCAAGCCGTTGGTCGAGCGCAAGCAGTCGAGACCAACGTGGTGTGAGCAAGGCAAAAGCGCAGAAACCGAATGGACCTCCGAGTTGAGAGAACGAAAGCATTTGCGATTAGTTCAATTCGGGCGCTCCCGTTATAGAGCAAGGGTATAACTCACAGTGATCAACTCACCACGCCGTAGCGCGAGATTTATCTCGTATTTCCAGGCGACATGAATGTCACGATAACATCACAGTGATCAGCACCTTACGCCGTAGCGCGAGATTTATCTCGCATTTCCAGGCGACATGAATGTCACGATAACATCGGCGATCAGTTGATCAGTGAGCGTACCTGAAAAGAGTGACGCTGGCTTCCTTTCCCTGTTGCATCACACAGGGAATTTTTGTTAGAGGCAGGCGTTGAACCTGGGTGGCACCACGAGACTCCCCTCTCGTCCCAATGGACGGAGGGGAGTCTGTTTTAACCGATGACGCAAAATTACCAATCTCGTAATTCGTAATTCGTAATTTTCGTAATTCGTAACTGGTGATTGGTGATTGGCCAAACAAGGAGTTGATATGCTGCTCGAAGCGACCGCCACAACACAAACGATGATCCGCGAAATTTCTGCCGATCTCGAAACCCCCATCAGCGTGTACATGAAACTGCGCGGAGAGACGCCATCGTTCCTGCTCGAATCCGTCGAAGGCGGGGAGCGCATCGCGCGTTACTCGTTCATCGGCGTTCAACCCAAAGCGCAATACATCATTCGCGGGAACGAAATTGAAATCAAACAGAATTACCAATCCCCAATTACCACTTACAGCGATGACCCCACCTCTTTTCTTCAACAGGAAATAAGCCGTTTCAACTTCAAACCTCAACCAGGCGCGCCGCGCTTCATCGGCGGGCTGGTGGGGTTTCTCGGCTTTGAGACGGTTCGATTTTTTGAACCAGGCTTGAGGTCCAGAATGAAGCGGGCGGCAATCCCCGACGGCATCTTCCTCCTCGCCGACACCGTCATCGCCTTCGACCACGCCCGCCGCAGTCTGTCGCTCATCGCCAACGCCCTCGATGGCGACATCGCAGCCGCCCAGCGCAAACTCGACGAGATCGAAGCGCGCATTCATGCGCCGCTGCCGCCGTCGCAGCCGCGTGAAATCAAGCCCTCGAAGACGCGCCCAAACATGACGCAGGGACGCTTCGAAGACATGGTGCGCGACGCCAAAGAGTTCATCGCCGCGGGCGACATTTTTCAGGTGGTGCTTTCGCAGCGCTTCACCCGCGAGACGAGCGTCGAGCCGTTCGATGTCTATCGCACCGTGCGCCGCCTCAACCCCTCGCCGTACATGTTCTTTTTCGATTTCGGGAGGGTGGATGGCGCGCCGCTCTTTCTGGTGGGATCGTCGCCTGAGATGTTCGTGCGCCTGGAGGGACGAACCGCCTCGCTCCGACCGATCGCTGGGACGCGCCCCCGAGGAGCCGACTCCACCGCTGACGCCGCCCTCGCAGACGAACTGCTCGCCGACCCGAAGGAACGCGCCGAACATGTGATGCTGGTGGATTTGGGACGCAACGATTTGGGGCGCGTGTGTGAATACGGCACGGTGCGCGTTTCGGATTTCTTCACCATCGAGAAGTATTCGCACGTCATGCACATCGTCTCACACGTGGAAGGCAAACTGCGACCCGAATTCACCGCCTTCGACCTGGTGCGCGCTGCCTTCCCCGCAGGGACAGTCAGCGGCGCGCCGAAGGTACGGGCGCTGGAGATCATCTCCGAACTCGAACCCGAGGCGCGCGGCGCGTACGCAGGCATGGTGGGCTACTTCGGCTTCGACGGCAACATGGACACCTGCCTTGCCCTCCGCACGATGGTCGCACGGGGGAACACGTTCAACGTGCAGGCCGGCGCGGGGATTGTGGCTGATTCGAATCCGACCACCGAATTTCAAGAGACGGTCAATAAAGCAAGTGCAATGTTGAGAGCAATTGAAATGGCAGAAGCCAATCAATAACCATCAACATGTCGGTGCGAGGAGTGAGCGACAGCGAGCGACGAAGCAATCTCCTCGAAACAAGAACGTAACTGTTTATTAGGAGATTGCTTCGGGCTTCGCCCTCGCAACGACATACATGCAGCGAAAGGATACAACTATGACAACCAAACCCCGCCTCCTTACTGGCGACCGCCC
>DAOUBY010000073.1:0-37208 GCA_034432325.1 Anaerolineales bacterium | reverse complement strand
TCGAGCCTGGTATGTTCAGCCGCACCGCCCCCTCCCCAATCAAGTTGTCCACCACACAACTCCCCGCTGAACCACCGTTGAAGTCTGCGGCTGCATTGTCAATGTGAGCGCCTGTTTCGAAGGCGCCCATATCGCACGCTGACCACTGCGGACGCGTCACCCCGCGCTGATCGGTGGAAGCGCAGGTCGAGGGATTGCCTGCATCAATGGCTGCGCTTCCAGATCCCAGCGCCATGGTCTGCGTGAACCCGCCGTTGCTGGCGAGCGCGCCGAGCAGCGGATTGGCATTCAACACATTCGAACACGTTGCCCCTGAAGGACAACCGCCCTGTACGATACTGTCATTGACCGTAATGCTGCCCGTTCCATCGCTGGTGATCTCGGTTGAATTATTCCCCCAGAAAATGGCGTTGCGAATCACAGGATTGCTGACAGTGGGACCCGCCGGGTCCTTTGCCACCCGCACAGCGCCACCATCCACCCCATTGGCGGTACTGGTGTTGCCGCTGAAAGTGACATTGTTCAGCGTGGGACTGCTTGCCAAAATCATCAAACCGCCGCCGCCTTTTGGATCGGCAAGATTGTTGTTCGAGGTATTGTTATAAAAGGTCACATTTGTCAACACCGCCGAACTGAATTCGAGCAAAAGCCCGCCGCCGCGACGGTTGGCGGTATTACCGCTAAACGTGACATTGGTAAGAGAACCGCTGCTGGTGCCAAGGAACATGCCGCCGCCGCCCGTGGCTGTATTATTGATGAAAGACACATTTGTAAGAACCGGGTTGATATATGGATCGGTGGGTTGCAGGTTTTGGAAGTTTGCCCCGCCGCCGCCGGTTGCCAGAGCCTGATTTCCCTGAAATACGACATTCGTCAATATCGGGCTGCTCCGCTGGCTGAACAACCCGCCGCCGCGCCCGGAATAGTTATTCAAAAACACCACATTTGAAATTGTAGGCGTGATCAGCGGCAATCCGTCCGTATCATCAATATACACACCGCCGCCGCCGCTTCCCACCGTGCTCCCGGCACGATTCTCCGTAATGATCAGATTGTTCAGAATCGGACTGCTATTGGTGATGTAAATGCCGCCGCCATACGGATTCCCATCGGCGTCAGCCACATACCCTCTGGTCACTGTAAAACCATCCAAACGCGTACTCGGACCCGCATTATCAATCGTCACCACATGAAACGAATTGTCCGTCAGCAGGCTTGGATTGTTGATTTCGCCGCTTAAAATCGTGTTCGCAGGATCAGGATTGCGTTGCTTCAACAATGTTTCCGTGCCGACAAAACCGCCATAGACCGCCACCCCATCCTGGATCACAAAAGATATCGAACGGTCGGCGCCTGTTGTCGGCTTATAAGTTCCCTGCTGCACCCAAACCTCATCGCCGTTGCCGGCAACAAAGAGCGCACGTTCGAGCGTGCAGGCATTGCCCCAACTGTCACACTGCCCGCTGGTCTGCCCGCCGCTTGCCACAACATACCGGATGGTAGCGGCTGAGGCGCCCTGCGGGAATGCAAATTGACCGAAAACAAGCGAAAAAAGGATTAATGCCGATATAACAAACCTGGACTTCATGATTCTCTCCTCGTCAACCGTTATTTAAGGCACAACAACAAGCCGGCGGCTTGCATAATTGTAAGCAGGACAAAAAAAACGCTGGAAAGTTACAAAAACTTACCCCGCTAAAGCCCACGCCACCCTTCTCGATATGAATACACGCAGTTAAAGCGCCTTCATAAGCGCTTCGGAATAATGCCCAACCAAGCGCTCCGCAATGGACCTCCAACTGTGGCGGCGGCGCACATACTCCGCGCCTGCCTCCCCCACCGCCTCGCGCCGCCCCCTGTTCCCCAGCAAATCCAAAACCTCTTGCGCAAACGCCTCCGCCCCATCCACAGCCAGCAATTCCCTGCCAGGCGTGACCTCCAGCGCAGAAAGCGTGCGGGAAGTGGTCACCACCGGCGTCCCGCACGCCATCGCTTCCAAAATCTTATTCTGGATGCCCGCCCCATACACCAGCGGCACCACCGCCACCGCCGCCTTCCACAAATACGGGCGGATGTCCTCCACCGTCCCCGTCACCGTGACGCGCCGATCGGCGCTCAGCGCGCGGACCTCCGGCGTGGGATCCTTGCCGACGATCACCAATCGGACCTCAGACCGTTCCCGCCAGACCCTCGGCATGATCTCCGCGGCAAGATACTTCACCATCGAGACGTTCGCGTGATAACTCATCTTGCCGCTGAAGACCAGCGTCTCCGCATCTCTCTGGACCTGGGGATTGGGGCGGAAAAAATCCAAATCCACCCCGTTTGGCAGAACAGAGACGGGCGCCGTCCTCGCACCGGCCGAAGCCAGCCCCAGCAGGGCTTTGCGATCCGTTTCCGAAGTGACCAGCACGTGGTCGAACTCGCCGATAAGCCGCCCTTCCATACGCCGGGTGCGGTTCAACTCAAAGCGAGTGACAAACCGGCCGAACAGCCCGCCCGTTCCATGCCTGGATGCCTGCTCGAACAGATAACTGATGCAGTCCACGCTGTCCCATATCACCGGCACGTGCGGCAGTTTCGATTTGACATACTGACCGTAACGAGAACCACGCAAATGCTCCACATGCACAATGTCAAATGCCCCCGGCGCGCTCAACTGCTTCACCAATTCCCCTGCCAGCCGCAAATTCCAACTGTACACCGTCTGAAGCGGACGGCGCGATGGAACAGCCGTCAGGCTGTTCCACAGCGAACGCCAGAGCGGCTGTTCCGCATAAACCACACGCGCAACTCGGGAGCGCAGGGCTTCCAAATCCCTCGCATCCTGCTCTCCCGAGCCGGTTGTAAAAACAGTCACTTCATGCCCCAATGCCGCCAACTGCAGAATCAGGTTATAGGGACGCGTCCGTATCAGGTTGGGGACATAGGGGACAACGAAGGCGATCTTCATGCAATGCTTCTCATCAACCCATGAACTCGTTCACCGCCGAAACGATCACTTCCAGGTCGGAGGGCGTGAGACCGGCATGCACCGGCAGAGAAAGAACCTCGGTTGCCGCTTTTTCCGTTTCGGGCAGGCTCTGGTTGTAGCCCAATTCCTTCACGTAAAAATTCTGTTTGTGGATGGGAACCGGATAATACACCTCCGAGCCGACTCCTTTCTCCTGCAGGTGAGTCCGCAAGGCGTCGCGCTTCCCATCTGGGACGCGGATGGTGTACTGGTGAAAGACGTGGGCGCATTCTTCCGGCACATACGGCGTTACGACGCCCTTCAGGTTTTCGCTCAGGAAGCGGGCGTTCGCCTGACGTTTGGCGTTGAACTGTTCCAGTTTTTGCAGCTGCGCCAGACCGATGGCGGCGTGGATGTCGGTCATGCGGAAGTTGAAGCCGAGTTCATCGTGGTAGTAGCGCACGCGCATGCCGTGCTGGCGGATGACGCGGCTCTTTTCGTCAATTGCCGGGTCGTTCGTGGTGATCATGCCTCCCTCGCCGGAGGTGATGTTTTTGGTGGGATAGAGCGAGAAGGTGCCGGTACCAAAAGAGCCGACTTTTTTCCCTTTGTAGGTTGCGCCGTGACTCTGGCAGGCGTCCTCGATGATCGCCAGCCCATGCTTTTCGGCAAGGCGCATGATCGGGTCCATGTCGCAGGCTAACCCGTAGAGATGAACCGGGAGGATGGCTTTTGTCCGAGGCGTGATGGCGGCTTCGATCTGGTTCACGTCCAGGTTGAAGGTGCGGGGGTCAATATCCACAAAGACCGGACGGGCGCCAACATAGAGGATGCTGTTGGCGGAAGCGATGAAGGTGAAGGCGGAGGTGATGACTTCGTCGCCCTCCCCGATGCCGTGCGCCAGCAATGCGACGTGCAGCGCGGTGGTGCCAGAGGAGGTGGCAACGGCATGTTTGACGCCGCACATTTGCGCGAAGCCCTCTTCGAACGCCTTGGTGCGCGGACCCTGGGCGATGATGCCGGAATCCAGAACTTCGAGAACGGCTTGTTTTTCTTCTGCCCCAATTTGAGGTTTTGCCATGTGAATCATTGTAGTTTCTCCCAATCTTGAATGGAAATGTCCATTGTGCGCCCGCACTTTGGGCATTTGACGGTGACAGCCTGTTCGGTTTGCGCGCTCTTTTCGGTGATTTCACCGCAGGCGCAGACAAAACCATGCAGGCGCGCCGGGTTGCCATAGACCAAGCCATAGGCTGGCACGTCCTTTGTGACGACACTGCCCGAGCCGACCATCGCCCACTCGCCGATGGTGATGCCGCAGCGAATGGTGGAATTTGCGCCGAGCGCCGCGCCGCGTTTGATGCGGGTTTCGCTCAGCACCCAGTCGTCGGCGGCTTTCAGCGAGCCGTCGGGGTTGACGGCGCGCGGGCGCATGTCGTTGGTGAAGCAGACGTGAGGTCCCACAAAGACGCCGTCTTCGATGGTCAGCCCGTGATAGACGGAGACGTAGTTCTGGATCTTGACGTTGTTCCCGATGACGACGCCCGCATCCACATAGACCCCCTTGCCGATGATGCAGTTTTCGCCAATGACGGCGTTCTCGCGCACCTGGGCATGATGCCAGATGCTGGAACCCTCCCCAATCTTTGCCTTGTCCGATACTTCGGCGGTTGGATGTATTCTTACGCTCATAGGTTGTTCCCTTTCATAAATAGGACTTACGCGTAATCGGCGTTCTCTAACGCCACGCGTTGGAGAACGCGCTCTACGCAAAGTTTTGCGTAAGTCCTAATAAAAAGCAGGAGGTTTGGAAATCAACAAGGAAGCGCATAAACCCGCATAGGCGGCGTTCTCTCACGCCTCAGGGCGTAAGGGAACGCGCTCTACACACGTTACGAATTTATCCTCAAGTTTCCATCTCCTGCGTGAGTTCGATTATTCCGCAAACATGGAGCGGAGGTGAAGGCGGTGCAATACCAGCCGCGCCTGAAAGCCCAGATGCGATTTGATGGTCTTGAGCAGTTTTGCCTTGGAGACGCCAAACATGCGGCGGTGAAGGGCGGCGGGGAATTCGTCCACGCGATAGCCTTTGAGCATGGCTTTGACCATCAGTTCGGTGCCGCCTAAAAAGTCGTCGGCGGCAAAGGGGATGCGGTCAATCACTTCGCGGCGGTAGGCGCGGTAGAGGGCGGTGTAGGTGTGCACCTTCCAACTGAGCAAAATGCGGTAGAGCAGCGATGAGCCGCGGCTGAGGAAGATGCGGTAGCCCGGCACGCCCACCACTTCCCCTTTGGGGTGATAGGGCGAGGCGGTGACGATGGCGACATCCCCTTTGAGGTGTTCGAGCATGGCAGGGATGGTGGAAAAGTGGTACGTGCCGTCGCTGTCGGTGGTGACGATGATGTCGCCGGTCACCGCTTTGAAGCCGGTGCGCATCGCCGCACCCAGCCCGCGATTGACCTCATGCTTCTCGAACTTGACCTCGATGGAAGGGTGCGCGTACGCGCCGAAGGCTTGCTTCAGGGCGTCGTACGTGCCGTCGCGGCTGCCATCGTCCACAAAGATGACTTCGATGGAGTCTATCTGCGCGCCGTCCACGCGGCTTCCCAACAGGTTTTCGACCACCGGGAAAAATTCGTTCTTCAGTTTTCCGATGTTATCCTCTTCATTAAAGCAGGGAACGACAACCGAAAGTTTCATACGTGATTTCGAATCCTTCTCGACTCCAAGATTTTGTCGCGCAGGAGCAGGACGAAGCGCAGGGCGTTGTAGCCGTCCTCCGCCGTGACTTGGGGAGTCTTACCCTCGGCAACGCAGGTGACGAAGTCCTGCAGTTCGAGGAACAGCGGCTCCATGGTCGGGACAACGATGCGTTCGATCAGGCTCTCCTGGCGGTATTTGTGGCTGTTCTTCTGGTTGACGTAATCGCCCAGCGTGCGGCGGTGAACTTCGATGGTCTTATGCAGGAGGTCCGCCTCGATGTAGGCGTCCCGCGTGGTGACCGAAATGGCGCGGATCTTCTGCTCGGTCACGCGCGAGGCGGTGAGCGTGAGCAGAATTTCGGGGGCGTATTTCAGCACCGCCATGCCGTAGTCAATGCTGTCGGTGAAGACCGCAAAACCGTGCGCGTCCATCGAAAGCGGCTCGCTCTCGAACAGATCCACCACCAGCCCGATGTCGTGGATCATCAGGTCGAGGACGACGTCCACGTCCACGTTGCTGCCCTGAAAGGGACTCAGGCGGTTGAAGTTCATCGCCAGAACGTCCATTCCTTCCAGCACTTTGCGGAGTTCGATGAAGGCGGGGTTGAACTTCTCGATATGCCCCACCTGGATGATTGCCCCGCCCTTCGACGCCGCATCCTTCAACGCTTCAGCCTGTTCCAGCGTTTCGGTGAACGGCTTCTCCACCAAAACGTGGACGCCCGCATCCAGACAGCGCTTGACGATTTCGTAGTGGTAGGGCGTGGGCGTGCAAACGCTGACCGCATCCACGTTTTCGAGCAGGGCGTCCACCTCCCTGAAAAACGAGACCTCGTGCCGCCTCGCCATTTCCTTGCCCACCTCGGCGTTCGCGTCGCAAATTCCGACAAATCTGGCATGCCGCAAATTGGAATATACGCGGCAGTGGCTTTGACCCATCCTGCCCGTTCCAATGACGCCAATCCTCACCTGATCCATGGCATTTCCTCCGTTTCTTTTTTACATGGTTAGGACTTACACAAAACTTTGCGTAGAGCGCGTTCTCCAACGCGCTGGACAGGTAATTGGCGTTAGAGAACGCCGATTACGCCCAAGTTCTAACGCCGATTACGCCCAAGTTCTAACGCCGATTACGCGTAAGTTCCAATGGTAATGACCGCTTATCCATGCCGCAAGTGGATAAAGTCACGTTTATCGAAATACACTCCGAGAGTGTTTTATAAATCGGGATTTACCACAGATGAACGCGGGTGAACGCTGATTCTGATGAAAAACGCGATGAAATTAACTTTAAATCCAATTTATCTGTGTTCATCTGTGGTTAGAACATGAATTTCGAAACACTCTCAATCCGTCCGGCGGCGGTCACTTGAGTAAACCCAAAACGTACAGTACGCCAAGCAAACAACCCTTGCCGCCCGGCTCGACGGGTTCAGCCGTCTGTGTAAATGACGGGGGTGGAGGGGTGTTCGTTACAGGCGCGGGCGCGGCAGTTTCCACAGACGGAGAGGCGGCGGATGGCGCAGCGGCAGGCGGTGTGGAAGTGGCGCGCTCCAGTCCGCTGGTATCGGGGCGATAGGGCAAGGCAGTGGGGAAGATGGCGTAGGTTTTCATCTGCTGTGCGTTGATCGAATCCACCAGTCTGCCGTCCTGCACGGTTGCAATTCCCGCCGGGGTTTCGATGTGTGTGAGAGACAAAGCCTCGGCAATCCCGCCCTCGAACGAAAGGGAATGACTCTCCGTCCGCTCCGACAGGTTCCACACGCGCGCCACAAAACCGCTTTCGAGACCGTCATCTGCTGGTTTGAGCGCCCAGAGCAGAACGTTTGGGTTGTCCAACGCAAGGAGCGAATATGACTTTTCGGGAAAATCGTTCCCGCCCTCCACACGTCCCGCCGTGAGCGGGTTCTGATGTTCGAGCGCGAACTTCATCGCGGCGGCGGGGTCGTAGCCGCCGTGCGGGCGCAGGGCAAAGCGCTGAAGGAAATGCTCGTCGCCGCCCTGGTCGCCCAGCACGCCGCCGCCGTTCAGGTCGTTGCCGCCCACAAGCACGGAAATCTGCGGCGTGGATGTATCCAGCCGTTCCACCGTGCTGTTCCCCACCTTCATGAAATAGCAGTCGGCGTTCGAGAGCGTGACGCCCGCCCCCTCCCCGCTCACATCCACAAAGTGGTTGAGGGTCAGCCAGTCGTAGCGGGCGTTGCGCGGCGAGTAATGTCCGCCCTCGCTGGTGAGCCGCGCCCGCAGCACCGCGCCGACCTCCTCGTGATGCACGTCGGGGTTTGGCAGGGCAAAGCCGAAGCCCCAGGTGCTTGTTGCGTTGAAGTTTTGGGTGATGTCGTTGCGAATTTCGATGCGCTCCACATCCCGAAAGAGCGTGATGCGCGTTTGGTGCGCGAGCGGAGAATCGGCTGAGGCGAGCAGGGTGGCAGAGACGGCTCCGGCGTTTTCCAAAGTCAAATTGCCGGAGGCAGGTCCGAGGTCATTGACGAAGCGCCCGTTCACCTCCGCCGCCAGTTCGCGGCTGCCGCGCGTCTTGTCAATCAGGCTGGTCACCGCGCCGCGCCCATCCACAGTCACTTTGTAGAAGCGGTTTTCGATGACTCCGCCGCCGGCGTTTATCTCGCTGGAAAATGATTGACCGGCGCCCGCGCGGATTTCGAAGACTTTGTATCCGGCGGAGGGGACGTTCTCCGCCAGGATGCGCAGCCAGCGCTTCCCCTCTTTGACGATGACCTGACTCGGCGTTTCCCGATCCTCCTCCACGCTGACAACGTGGACCGGCTCCGCGCCGTCGAAGGGGTAATCGGCGTAATCGGTGCGCGCCCAGCCCAGCGGGTTGAAGACGAAGAAGCGTTCGTTTGCGCCGTTCTTTCGAATCATCCTGCCGAGCGCTTGCAGGGCGTCATCGTGCAGGGCGTTGACGTATGCCTCCACCTCGCCGCTGATTTTGCGATGCCATGCGATGCTGTTCTGGACGTGGTTTTCCCAGGGCGCGCCCTGAAAGTTGTGTTCCCAGTACATGCCCAGGTTCATCCATGCCTGGTCGCGGGCGGCTTCGCGTCCTTTCATGAAGTCGCTGCGTTTGAGGGAGACGAGCGTTGCGAGGCTTTCGGCGGCGCGCAGTTTTTCCACCGCGCGTTTGACCCGCGCCGAGACTTCCGCCAGGCTGGCGCAGTCGAGGTCCCATTCGTTGCCAAAACTGGCGGAGAGGGAGGGGATGTCGTTGCCGTAGGTTTTCTCGAAGTCCTGGGCGAAGTCAATCTCGTTGGAGACGATGACCTTGAAGTTCTGGCTGGAGAGGGTTTTGGCGGCGGTCACGAATTCATCGGTTTGGGTTTGCAGGTCGTCCCAGCCGTGACCGAACGCGCCGATGACCTGATAGGGGTAGCGGGCTTTGAATGCCTCGTCGGAATCCACATACAGCGCCACATCCTGCGGACGGCGCGCTTCGGCGTAGCCGCCCATGCCCTGATTGCCCGTGAGCATGGAGTTCCACTTCATGAGCAGGCGGCTTCCGTCCGCGCCGACCCACCAGTAGATGTCGTGTTCGCGGTCCCAGGCGTCGGGGACTTTGGTGGCGCAGTCGCAGATGCCCTTCCAACTGAAGGTGGCGCCGGCGCCAGCCCAGAGCGCGCCCAGCCCGAAGGGAAGGGTCTGGTTTTCCATGGAGTAGGCGATGGGGAAGCGCAGGTTGTGGCGCCGCTCCAGTTTGCCGGGGTAGTACATGCCGCGCAGAATTGCCTCGGCGGGCGCGCCGCCCAGGCAAACGCACAAGGCGTTGAGCGGCATGCTGATGTGTCCGCTGCGGATGCGTTCGATGAGGCGGTTGAACTCGGCTGGCGATTTGCGCTTCTCGTACACCCACACCCAGAAACTGCCGTCGCAGTTCCAGCGGCTTTGGAATTCGGGCGGTTCGTTCTGCGTGCGGTCTGCCAGATCGAGGTAGTAGTCGAGCATGTCGAGGAAGGCTTGCTCGTAAGCGGGCAGGTCGGCAGACCAGAAGAGGTCGGTGTGGTCGTCGGGGGCGATGTAGATGCGTTTGCCGGTGAATTCCTGCGCCAGGCTGCCAGCGCTCAGGTCGGCGAGGAAGGCGGGCAGGACGGCTCCGCTCAGGAGAACCATGCCGGTCTGCAGGAACTCGCGGCGGGTGAGGGAGAGGTTCCTGCCGTCGCCGGCGCGGTTTCTGCCGTATTCGCTGTTGAGGGTGATGTGGGAATGGTGTTTGGTCATGTCATCTCAATCTGTCCGGCAGGGCAGTTCAAGGAGTCTGCGGGACGTATTCGTACAGGTAGCGCGGATATTCGAGGTTGAAGCGCTTGGGAATGGTGGAGAGCGGAGCAAAGCGGTCCCCCAGGTCTTCTTTGAGTTTGTACTCTTCTGTCAGAAAGCCCAGGAGGGGGTCATTTTCGAGCGGGTAATTCATGAGGATGTAGGCGGTTCCCTGGGGATGGATGACATCTTCGAGCAAGCCGCGCGTGACCGGATGATTGTAGGTGTCCACGCCGGGTCCGCGAATGATGTCTTCCATGGGAACCCAATGCACAGCGGGGAAGAATTCGTAGCCGCTTTGCAGCGGTCCGATCCAGGGGGCATATACCGTGCCATCCAGCGAGTTCAGGTATTGAACGAGGTCACGATACGCCTCCGCCGCCCTGGGTGAGACAAGCACCGAGCCGGGATTGTAGAAGAGCAAGGCAAAGGATGCGCCCAGCGCCAGCAAGTGCATCGCCCACCTTTTCACAGGGGCAAAATTTTCCGCCGCATATTGCAGCCCAAGCACGCCTGTGATGATGAACCAGGTTGCCATCGGAATGAAAATGTTATTGTTGGAGCCTTCGTCCAATGCGCCCATCACGCCGGTCAACATGGCAAAGGGAAGGGTGAAATACCAGACGTTCACGTTTCTCAACTTTTTGATCAGGAAATACAAGGAGGCAATCCCTCCCGCTCCCGCAAGCATGAAGTAATTCTTGACCGCATAACCGATGTAGCGCTTGATGCCGGCGAAGGAAAACCCGCTCCAATGGCTGGGAACGGTGAGAGTGTAGTAATGGAACCAGGGTCCAAGCCACAGGGAGGGTGCGAGCGCATACAAAACGGGACCGAGAAGCCCCGCCAGCGCCCAGTACATCCAGGAACTCTTCAAGCCGTCGCGCCAGGTGAGGTAGAGAACGCCG
This sequence comes from Anaerolineales bacterium, assembly GCA_034432325.1. GTDB lineage: Bacteria > Chloroflexota > Anaerolineae > Anaerolineales > Villigracilaceae > Defluviilinea. The sequence goes on along the minus strand of DAOUBY010000073.1, from coordinate 26,373 downwards.
CCAGCGGCAAAGATGGCGCCATGTTGTTTGAACCAGAACGAAACGACGAGGAGAAACACGCCCAGCAGGTTGGTGGCGCGCGAACGTTTCAGGTCAATGAGGTACAAGCCCAGCAGGGCGGTAAACAGCAGCCAGGAGTCGGAGTGGGCGTTATCGAGGTAGGTATCCATGGCGCGGTATGCCGCCGCAAAAAGCCCAACCGCCATGAGCGCCCACCAATTCGATGAGGTCTGCCGTCTGACCGCTGCAAAGATGACAATTGCCGCGCCGAGCATCCCCAAAATGGCGACCAGGCGCATCGTGAACAGGTTCGCACCGAAGACCCACGCAAACGGGACGGAAAAGTAGTAGTACAGGGGCGCATACGCCAGCGAAACAAAGTCAGAGGAGGGTTCGGCGTAAAGCGGCAGTCCTGCCATGATGCGGCGCAGATGCTGAACCACAAGCAGTTCCATCGCTTCCAGGTTCAGAGGGAAGTTCACATGATTGAACCAGATGTAAACCGTGAAGGCGATCCATGCGAGGGCGTAAGCGGCGAACAGGTTTAAGGCAAGCCCGGTCAGCGCTTGTGCGCCGCGCCGCGCGCCGATGACGTACGCCAGAGCGGCAGCGCCCAACAGTACGAACACCAGCAATCGTTCGATCATGGCAGCTCCGATCACTTTTCGACCCGCTTGTACAGGTCATAATCGCCGAAGGAGGCGATCAGTTCGTATTGATCCGAGAGTTCTTCCAGCGGATAGATCTCGGTCCACTTGGAGAATACGCCCGCCAGCAGATAGGGCGGCTTTTCGGTCTGGACGAAGTCATAGCGCTCCCGCACAGGTTCCCCGCCATAATAGACCTGATCCACCGCGACGGCGAGCAGGGCGTTGGGCGGGTAGTGGTAGTTGTGGTCGGTGAGGAAGCCCATTTCGGGGTCCCAGGTTTCGATGACGGCGTCGAGCGGGACGTTTTGGTTGAGATACTCCGCCATTTGCATGGCATAAGGCGGAGGCGGGGCGGCGATGTCGGTTGCGGTTTTGCCGAAGGGGATCAGGATGATGGCAATCAACCAAAGGGAGAGGGCGAGGCGGGGCGCGTTTTTGGCGTCGAGCAGGGAGCGGAACCAGCCGGCGCTCCAATCGAAACGAAAGCCGTCGGTCAGCGCCCAAAACAGGCGGGCGATGAAGACGCTTGCCAGGCTGAGGCCGAGAAACGCATAGCGAATCCAACCGATGGAGGCGACCACGAACCAGATCAAGTTCAGGGCGGCAAGCAGAAAGAGCACGCTCCATTTTTGTCCCTCACGGGTGCGGGGCAGGGAAATCAGAAAGGCGTAGAGCAGGGCAGGGAGCAAAGCGCCCAGATATACGGCGCGCGAGGTCAGTTCGCCGAAGTTGGCGTCCAACTGGGTGAGGCTGAAATTGAACGCCGCGCCCTCGGCGGAGGCGCGCAGGAGCGCCAGATTTTCCAGCGCAGTGGAAGGTCCCAGGTATTGAAGCGTGAGCAATTGCCAGACGCCGAAACTTGCCGCCGCCACGATGCCGGGGACGAGGAAGTTGCGGTGTGTGGAGGTTTTGTAATAGAAAATGTCCAACAGCCAGGAGAGGATGAGCGTCGGCGCGATGAACAGCAGATACTGGTATTTGGTGATCATCGCCAGCCCGAAGAACAAGCCGATCAGCGCGAGGCGCTTCCAGTCGTTTTCGTTCCAGCGGGAAAACCACCAGTACAGGGCAAGGAAGATGAAAAAGACTCCCGGCACCTCCCCCAGCAGCTGCCGCCCGTATTGCAGGAACAGCACACTGCGCGAGGAAAGCAGGAGGGCAAGCGCAATCCACGCCATTCCCTTCCCTGCCAGATGTTCGACCAGGCGGTAAAAGGCGTAGAGGGCGGCGAGCAGATAGAGCGCCATGACCAGGCGCGCCTGCAGCAAGCCGATGCCAAAGAGTTTGAACGCCGCTGCAATGGGGAGCATGACGGTCGGACCGACGCCGATGGTGGGTCCGTAGTAGCGGAATCCCTCGCTGCTGATGTCGGCATAGACGCCGTATTTCACCAGCGTCTTCGGGACGTGCAGGTGTGAGCCCGAGTCGAACCAGGGGGCGGGGAAGCGCGTCAGGTTGTGGAAGACGAGGAAATAAACGAGCAGGATGCCAGCCAGCCAAAATAACGCAGTTCGGTTTTTTGATGTAAACGTCCCCATTGCTCTCTCCTTGAAGTATGTTCGCCTGGTCGTATCCGTGCTTCACGAAAGGCGCGTATTGGGCGGTCTCCCCTGGCGCCGCCCGCCACATCGTCCCGATGTTCTTGGGGAGGGCAGGTGTGCCGCCGAATTTGCGCGCTTCGCAAAGAGCGCAAATTACTCAGGTTTTGTAAATTTCCGGAGTTTAGAGTTCGTTTGAAGTCAAAACCTTTTGGACACGGATTACGCGGAATTTACGGAAGCGCACGGATTTTTCGCAAGAACTCCGTGTAAATTCGTTTGAGCGCAGGGCAGGCTGGAGACTTGCCCTACAGGTAGGCAGCCCGAATGACGTGTTCCTGTGCGCTGACGATGAGCAGCGCATATTCGACGCCGCCAAGTACGAGACGGTCTTTCAGCGAAGCCGTTACACCATCCACGCGCACGGAGGCGAGGGACTTTTCGGCGTGGCGGAGGGGCAGAAGAATTGTCAGCGTGGCATCGGGCTGGTTGGGCGGGAGCAAGCGAAAGGTCAGAACAGAAGCGGCGGCGTCCCAGACGATGCCTGTCAGGTCAGCGTCGTGGCGCAGGTCGGTGAAGCCCAGCCATTCCTGCGCGGAGAGGATGGGGACGCCGCGTTCTCTGGCGTGATCGAGCGTGCCTTCGAGGAAGATGCCGCTCTTTTCGGCGGGGTCGCCGCCCAGTTGGAAGGGGTCCACGTGGAATTGACCGCAGAGGGCGCAGTAGTCGCCGTTGAGGGAGCGGTCGAACAGGTCTTCGGCAACGTCCACCGCCTGCTGTGCGGTGAGTTGGGGCCAGCCGCCCCAGCCTGGCACATCCATGGGGATGAGATGTTCGTCGGCGAATTGGGTGAGTTGCTGGTAGATGTCGAGGATGCGCCCCTGTTCGTCCACGAATTTCATCGGGCGGCCGCTGCCGGTGAGGTGACCGTTGGGCCATTCGCCGTTTTTCTTTTGCAGGGACGGACCGACGTGGTAGTAGTCGAGGTTCATGCGGATGCCGAGGGTTGCCTGCCAGCGGGCGGTTTCCGTCCAGCCGCTCCACAGAACGCGGTGGGTGCGGACGGTGTGCGGGACGGGGGCGTAGCCTCTGCCGGTGAATTCCTTCCAGTATTCGAGCCAGCCGCCCTGGAGTTCGGTATCCACGTAGGGGTGCAGGGCAATTTCATGTCCGCGGGCGCGCCAGCCGTCCACCATGAGCGGGGTGGGTGAGCCAAATTCCCTGCCCAAAAGGTCCGAAACGAGCGGAATGTGGTCGGTGAGCCAGAAGCGCGCGAGGCGTTCGGCGCGCCCGATGTCGCTGACGATTTGAGGGGCGTAATAGACGGTGAAGTGACCGCCGCGCGCCTCCACACGGCGCAGCACATCTTCGATGAAGTTGGCGGGGTTCATGTGCGAGTCGCCGGTGGCGATGAGCACGCATTTTTTATCTTCGGGGAAATACCACAGCCGCGGCAGGGGGGTGCGGCTCATTTGCATGAGCAGGTTGGCGAAGAGTCTCTGCTGTTCGTCCGCCTGCGGGATGTGGATGCGGTCGAGGTCAATCCAACCGGCGAATTTATCCACCGTGCGGACGCCCGCCAAGCCGTCGTTGTCCTGGTCAATCAATTTGGGGTTGCCCTGCCGCATGAGGGCGATGGACTTCGCCAAGTCGAAGGCATAGGCAACCGCCAGCCCCGCGCCAAAGGCGTTGACGGTGATGGCGGGGTTTTCGGTTGGGGCGTCGCGGTCGGCGTAGAGCCAGGCGACGGGCTGTGCGCCCGCCAGCGTGAACAGATGCGACTCGCCGTGAATTTGCAGGGAGGCTGGATGAATGCCTGCGGCGGCAGGATGGGCGGAATCGGTCTTGAGGTAGCCCTCGAGGAAGACGCCCGCGCTTCTTTCCACGCCGAAAACTGATTCCAGACCCTCAGCCGGTCTCATGCCGACGAGGCGTCCGCCGCGCGCAACGTAGGCGGAGAACATTTCTTTTTGCGCGGCATTGAGGGAGGTCTCTGCCAGGATGACGACTTCGTATCGTTGGAGCGATTCGGGCTGGAGCGTGGAAAGATCCGCCGTGTGGAAGCAGTTCAGCCCCTCGGCGCGCAGGATTTCGGTGAAGTACATGCCGAAGGGGTTGGCGGAGTCCTTGTTCACAAGCAGAAGGATGGGCGCGGAGCCGTCGAGGCTGGCGGTGTGGGCGGTTTGGACATAGGGCGAGCGTTCCATCGGCAACTCGCCCAGCGCGTCGCGATAGACTTCCACGCCGAGGGCGGCTGGCGCAAGCGCCGCCGCGCCGGCACCGGCAAGTTTGAGAAATTCTCTGCGGGTCAGTTTGCGTTTCATGGTAATCGGAACAACTCCCCAATCAGGGCTTTGAGGTACAGACGGAAGCCGTTGAGGGCGCTGCGGGCGGCAGGGTCAGCGGCAAGGTTGTTCGTTTCCTGCGGGTCTTCGCGCCAGTTGTAGAGTTCCTCGCCAAAGGCTTCATGAGTAATATACTGCATTTCCGCGCCGACGACCGATTTCATCGCGCCGTGGGTGGAGGGGTTGACCTCCGCCGCGCCCGCCATGTGAGCCAGTTCGGAGATGGGGTCGCGCCAGCCGGCTGGGGAGATGGCGTCGTTGATGAGCAGGGTGAGGGGCTGGGCGGGGAAGGGCTGCGGGTCTTTTCCGGTCAGCGTCAGGATGGTGGGCGGCAGGGAGGTGAGGCTGACGGGCGTTTCGATGACTTTGCCGGCTGGCACGCGCCCCGGCGCCCAAATGATGAGCGGGACGTGAATCTCCGGCAGGTAGAGCGAGGCGCTGTGTTGAAGGATGCCATGCTCGCCAAACGATTCGCCGTGATCGGAGGCGACGATGACGATGGTGTCTTCGAGCAAGCCGCGCCGCTCCAGTTCGCTGAAGAAGGCTTTGATCTGGTCGTCCACGTAGGCAATCGCGCCGTCGTAGGCGTCAATTTCGGATTGAATCTGTTCCGGCGTGAGGGAGGGCGAGTAGCGCTCCATGAAGCCGTTGACCAGCCCGCCGGGGTTTGGAATGGAGGCGTATCTGCTGCGGTAGGGTTCGGGCGGGGTGTAGGGGTCGTGCACGTCGAAGTAGTTCATGAAGACGAAGAAGGGTTCGCCGCCTCGGTCTATCCAGTTGAGGGCGGCGGCGTTGATGTCGGAGGCGAGCACGCGGTTGGGGACGCCCTCGTATTTCAGTCCTTTGCGCAAGCCGTAGAAGTCGAAGAGGAAGCCGTAGAGGGAGGAGTTGAAGAACGCATCGGCGACGGACCGGTAGTTGTCTTCGAAGTGCAGGAAGCCGCGTCCATGCCCGTGGCGGCGGGTGAAGAAGAGCGTGTTCGCCGAAAAACCGGCGGTGCGGTAGCCGTTTGTCTGCATGACCTCGCCGATGGTCGGGTATGCGGCGTCGAGGGGCTGGGTTTCGGCGTGGGTCTCGTAGGTGTAGCGTCCCGTCAGCATGGAGGCGTGGGAGGGTTGAGTCCAGGAGGATGGCGAGATGGCGGTCTCAAAGCGGACTCCCTGTGCGGCGAGGCTGTCCATGAAGGGGCTGGTGTCCCGCTGGTAGCCGTAGGAGGAGAGATGGTCGGCGCGCAGGGTGTCCACGATGATGACGATGACGTTGGGGGCGCCGGGCGCGGCGGCGGGCAGGCGGGCAGTGCGGAATTTTTCGTTGAGCCAGCCCCCGCCCTGGTTGAGGAGGAGGATGACGACCGCCGCGCCCGCCAGCCAGGGCAGGGCGTGAGTCAGTCCGCGGGTGGCTGGCGCTTCGCGCCTGGCGATGAAAGTGAAGGTTTGATAGGCGATTCCCGCGGCGAGGAGGAGGATGGCAAAGAGGGAAATTTTGCCAAACAGCAGGATGAAGAGCCAGTCGAACACGGCAAGGAAGGCAAACGCCCCCCACGCCATCCTTTTGACCGGCAGGCGCGGAAAGAGGCGGTTCGCCAGCGCAAAGACCGCTCCCGCCAGCGCAAAGAGGACCAGGTCCACCAGCGGGGCGATCCACAGGGTTTCGTACCAGTAGGCGCGGTTTTGCAGACGCCAGGTGAGCAGGGCGGCGCGCGCCAGACCAAACAGCAGGAGACCTTCCACAAGTCCGGTCCCCAAGCCTGAGGCAAGGGCAAGCGTGAAGAGTTCTTTGGAGGAGGCGGGAAGGACGTTTGAAGGGGAGGTGGGTTTCATTTTCTTCGGTTTTTGGCGCAAGAGCGGCGTTAGAGAACGCCTGTTACGCGATGCCCGCATTCATTTCTGAATGTCGTAGGGCCAGGTGAGACCGAGTTTGGCGATGGCATCGAGGTAATACTGCTTGAGTTGGTTCAGCACGGTGGGCTGTTCGGCGGCGAGGTTGTTCAACTGGTCGGGGTCGTCTTTCAGGTTATAAAGTTCGACGCCGTTGAATTCGTGTTCGATGTATTGCCAGTCGGAAGAGACGACGGTGACCATATCGCCTTTGATGGAGAGATGATTGGGGTTGACCCAGGGCGATTCCGCCATCTCCGCAATCGGGTCTGGGAAGCGAGCCGCCGAGGAGGGGTCGCGCCAGAGTTCGGCGAGCGAGGGAGCGGGGAAGAGGTCCTGCGACGGTTCGCCGAGCAGGTCGAGCATGGTGGCGGGGAGGGCGGCGTTGGAGACGGGTGTCTCGATACGCAGGTTCTGCGGCACGGCTTTGGGATACCAGATGATGATCGGCACGTAGATGACCGGGCGGTAAAGCGAGTTGTGATGTTCCCACAAGCCATGTTCACCGAAGAGTTCGCCATGATCGGAGGTGACGACGACGATGGTGTTTTCGAGCAAGCCGCGGCGGTCGAGTTCCTCCATCAGGAGTTTGATTTGCTGGTCGGTGTAGTAGATGCCGCCGTCGTAAGCGTCAATTTCGCCCTGCACCTGTTCGGGGGTTTTGGGATTGTAGATGTCGGCGGTGGTCCAGTCGGTGTTGACGAGACCGCCGGGGTTTGGGAATTGGGAGAAGCGGGCGCGTTCGGGGGAGATGTAGGGGGCGTGGATGTCGTAGTAGTTGATGAAGGCAAAGAAGGGTCGCCCACCGCCCTGCCCGATCCAATCCAGCGCCGATTGGTTAACGCTGGGCGCCCAGCGGCGGTCAATGGAAAATTCCATGTTGAAGACTTTGTGCAGGAGGTAATATTCCAAAAACCTGCCGTAGAAGGAACTGACCGCCAGTTGCGGGAGGGTCTGGTAATAATCTTCGAAGTGGTGGAAACCGCGCGCAAAGCCCCAGCGGGCGGTGACAGTTTCGAAGTTGCCGATAAAGGCGCCGGTGCGGTAGCCGCGCGCGGCAAGCGCCTCGGCGATGGTGGGGTAGGTGTCGTCAAGGTGACGTCCGCCATCGGCTTTGTGTTCGTAGGGCCAGCGCCCGGTGAAGAGCGAGGCGTGCGAGGTCAAGGTCCAGGAGGAGGTGGCGTAGGCGTTATCGAACACGACGCTCTGTTGGGCGAGGCTGACGAGGTAGGGGTCGGTCACGCGGTTGTAGCCGTGCAGCGACATGTGGTCGGCGCGCAGGGTGTCCATCACAATCCACAGGACGTTTGGCGCGGAGTCCTTTGCGGGCGGCAGAGTCCGAACGGCAGCCTGTTCGCCGATCCAAAAACCGCTCTGGATGACGACGAGCAGGGCAAGGACGAAGACGCTCAAACCCTTGACGGTTCTGCCCACGAACGGGACGAATCGTTTCTCGCGCTCGAAGAGGGTCAGCGATACCTGATAGCCGGCTCCCGCCGCCAGGATGAGGTACGCCGCAGGCGACAGCCGCCCGGAGAGAACAGTCCCCAGCCAGGAAAACGCCGTCAGGAAGGAGAAGAGGAACAACGCCAGCCGCTTCACCCAGACCTGCGGGAGGAACAGCGCCAGGACCATCATCCCGCCTGCGGCAAGCAGGAACAAGAGCGCGTCGAAAATCGGCGCGATCCATAACACCTGCCAGCCGGCGCCGAGGTAGGTGATCTGCCCTTTCAGCAGGTCGAACCCGCGGAGGGTGTAGAGCAGAACGCCCTCCACCAGCCCGGTCAACAAGCCGAACCAGAGGGCGTAACGAAGAATTTCCTTTGCAAGCGTCGCATCGAATTTTTTCATAGCCGGTTCCAAATGCTGCCATTACGCAGCGGTAGAAAACGCGGAATACGCGTCTGCCTTGTCCACATGCTAGATATACCCAAGCCCGCTCAAGCGATCCCGCAAAATTTGTTGTTCATCTGCGGTGAGGCCCGAGGCGTTGTTCAATTCCATGCCCGCCACCCAAGACTTCCCTTCTGTGGCGGAGGGAAGCGGGAAGCCCGCCAACTGCACGAGGGTGGGAGCAATGTCTGCCGCGGAGCCGCCGCTGTATTCCCCGCTGATGGGGTTGCTGGCGGCGACCAGTACGAAGCAGTCGCTGCCGAGGATGAGGATGACCGTGTCGTCGCTCAGTTCCTGGAGCGCTTCGCCCAGGTCCCGGTCGAGGCGCAGGTAATCGTCGGCAGACCAGTTACCGGCGGGGTATGAAGCGGCGGTGTATTGGAGGTAGTCCCAATCGCCCACCGAGAGTTTTTCGCGCAGGGTGAGCGGGTCGCTGGTATCCATGCAGAGTTTGTCCGCCTGCTGAAAGTATTCCATGAGGGTGAGGGTGTGGTTTTCCTGGCGCGCAAGCACGTTCCATTCGCCGGAGGCGGCAAGCGCGCCGAAGCATCCCATGTCCATGAGGCGGCGCAGGTTTTCGAGGCGCTCGTCGCTGAAGAGGGCTGCGCGCTCGGCGCCCGGAAAGTTCAAGACCAGAATGTTCATGACAGCAAATCGCTCCCTTCCATTTCGGCGTTTTTCGGCACGCCGAAGACGTTCAAGATGGTTGGCGCAAGGTCCACCAGGCTGGGCGAGTCGGCGCGGAACTTGCGATTCATGAAGAGCACGCCCGGCACGAGCGCGGGGTCAATGACATGGTCGCCGCCCCAGCGTTTGTGGTTATCGGCGAACAAGCCTTGCGGCACGCCGCCCAGCGGCGTATCCCACGAGACGCGGTAGCCTTCGGAGAAGTTGACCAGCAGGTCGGGGGCTTCGTCGAGATATGCGCCGCGATACACCTGCTCGCGCCGCGAGACGCTGCGCACCGCCACCGCGCCGCGTTCGGCATCCACCAGCCCGCTCAGCCCTTTGACAATGCCCTCGCGGGTTTGCTCGGCTTGCTCCTCATTGAGAATGCCGTTGGCTTCGCGCCCCTTGAGATTGAGGAAGATACAACCCAAGCCAAGCGCAAAGGCTTTGGTGCGATCCCAATCCACGTTTTGGAAGAAGTCGCCGCTTTCGCCGGGCTGAACGCCGGGCTTGAGCGCCAGGAAGCCGTTCTCGTACAGCCAGGTGTTCAGGTTCAAGCCGCGCTGGAACGAGTTCATGCCGTGATCGCTGAGGACGATGAAGAGCGTTTCGTCGTCCACCGCCTTCAGCGCCTCGCCGACAATCGCGTCGCACTCGCGGTAATGCTCCTCGATGGCGTTGGCAAACTCGGCGTTGTAGCCGTGATGACGATTGGAGGGATGCTCCGCCTCGCGGAAGCGCCAGAACATGTGCGCCAGGCGGTCGGGCGTATCGTACAGGCAGTAGAAGTAGCCGCGCTCGAATCTGCCCAGTTCGAATTCCATCATGCGGCGGCGTTCGCGCATCACGATGCGGCACTGGTCGAGATACGCCGCTTCGTCGAAGCGGTTGAGGTTCAAGCCGTCGTGATCCTCCGCCATGCCCGCCGTGTAGTAGCGCCCAATCTTCATCGCCAGTTCGTGGGCGTATTCCTTCGGGTGGCTGATGGGAAAGAGCGGCTCTTCGGTCTCGAAATTGACCGGCGAGGCGTACAACTCGAACTCCGGTTCGATCTGCCGCAGGTTGAAGCGCACGATGCCCGCCACGCTCTGCATCATGCCCACCTTGAAGCGCACCTTGAGCCACTTGCTCCACTTGCCCAACTGCACTTCCAGTTTGTCGGGCTGACCCTGCGAGGTGATGACGATTTTATTTTCGGCGCGGACGATTTGAATCTGGATGTCGAACTTGTGATCGGACTTCGTCTTCGGGTCACGCGGACCGATGACCTGCGTCGCGGCACGGTCATTCTCCACGCGGACGGCGATCACCTTCTCGCTCTGGTCGGCGTGCAGGTCTTTGCGGGTGGAGTAAAAGGTGGGCGTGCCAAACCCGCCGCGCAGGTCGGGGACTCCGACGCCGGAGAGCATGCGTCCCTTGACCGGATCCGGCGGGTAGGCGCACGGCACGCGCAGGATGGTGGAGGGCACGTCGTGCGCCGAGAGCAAATCCCAAAAGGGCATGCCGCGCCGCATGTTTACCACCTTCGGAAGCACAAAGGCGTTCTTCTGCTCGTAGCGGCTGAGCGCCATGACCGGCAGATAGGTCTTCGGGTCGCGGCTGAGGAAATCGAAGATGCCGTGACCGCCGGGGTTGGTGCCGGTGGAATAGGTGGACCACGCCACGGGCGTCTGCGCGGAGTAGGTGGTTCCCAGGCGCGAGTAACCGCCCTGCCCGCGCACTTTTTGCAGGTTGGGCAGTTCGCCGCGCGCCATCATCGCCTCGGCGATCTTCGGCTCGAAGCCGTCCAATCCAATGACTATGACTTTTTTCATCGCGTATGGAATCTATCTATTGGCTCACGGCGGCTGCGGCGCAAGCGGCGTGAGAGAACGCCTGCTGTGCGCTCGACCGGCACGAGCGGTTATTTTTCCTGCTCTTCTTCGGTGGGGTCGTCCAAATCCACTTCGGGCGGAACTTCATCGGGCAGACCGCGCACCTTGCGATACAGGGTCTTGACAAACTTCACGATGAGCCGCCAGAACAATAAGAAGAAGCCGGCAATTGCCGCCAGAATGGACGCCAGAGGCATGAGCGTCTCCGGTCCCAGGTATTCGGGCGGGCGAAGCGGTCCCATCAGACTAAACAGGTTGATAAACAGGTTCATGTTCCTTTCCTTTCCTTTCTACTTCATCATCTTTTTGGCAGGCTGCCGGCGCAAGAGAACGCCGGCTACACGTTTGACTTTCTCTCTCGATACAACTCTTTGTTCACCACCCCCGCCATGACGTTGACATCCATGCCGCCGCCCAAAAACTCATTGACCTTTTTGAGCGACTCGAGCGGGTCTGCCAGCATCGTATTGTAATTCACATACAGGACTTCGATGTTGGGCTGTTTGGCGATCCAGGCGTTCACCTGTTTGAGGTGTTCCTGATAGATCTTGCGCATCTTCTCGTCTTCGACCCTGTCGTCCTCCTTTCCCAGCCGTCCGAGCATCTTCTTTTGGGAGGAGAGCACTTCTTTCATCGCCCTCTGCATGAAGATGACCTTGTACCTGTACTCGGATGGCAGGTGCATGATGAGACCTGTCACGATCTTGACGACCTTCCCGCCGGCTTCGGGAAGCCAGCCGTAATCCCCCTCCGGCAATTGCTTGACGCGCTCGAATTCGTAGTAGCCGTTGGGGTTGTTGGCGTCTGCCGCGCGCAGATTGTCGGTCAGGATGGGCAATCCGCCGGCTTCGAGCATCTTCATCATCATGGAGGTGCCCGAACGCGGCAGACCGGAAACGACGATAATGTAATTTGATTGATTCATTGACTCTCTCCATAAAATGGACGCTAGAGAGCGTCCACTACGCTTGCGGCGGCGGTGAACGTCCGCTGCGGGGTGTGCTGGCGGTGAGCGTTCGCTGCGGGGGATGACGGTAGAGAACGTTTGCTACGCGTCAGATTGTGACGCGCCCAGAATAACTTCCGCCGCCTCGCGGGCATGGCGGCTGACTGATTCGCCGTTGGTCAGCGCGGGGTAGATTTGGGCGGTGGTGGCAAGGTACAGGTTTTCCACCGGGGTTTTGACCTTCGGCATGGAGTCGGTGTCGTTCAAGCCGTGCAGCGGCTCGACGTAACGCTCGCGGTGGATGAGGAAGTATTTGATCGTCGAAGGGTCGAAAGCGGGGAACATGGCTTGCAGGTTTTCGAGCCAGATTTTTCTGATCTCGTCGTCGCTCATCTTTTGCCATTCGCTGCCCGGCGCGGTGTACTTGGGCAGGTACACGAGGTGGTAGCCGCCGACGTATTTCGGGTCAATGTAGGCGGTGGTTTCGATGACGCCGGTGAAGGGGAAGCGGTCGTCGGTGATGTTCAGCGTCCAGTTGCCGGTCAGGGGTCGGGTCAGGACGAGAAGCGGGGCAATGATCCCCAGATATTCGGTGCGTACGAGCGCCGCCTGATAGTCCGGGTCGGCGTTGGGGATGAGGCGCTGGAAGACGGGCGCCTGCATGGTGCAGACCACCTTGTCGTATTTCACGATTTCATCGTTCGTCAGGCGGATGCCAGCCGCTCTGCCGCCCTCGATGACGATTTCCTTGACGGGGGTTTGGAGCAATACCCGCCCGCCGTTTGCCTTGATTTTTTCGGTCATTGCCTGGATGAGGGTGATATAGCCGCCAATGAGGTGACCCGCCATCTCTTTTTGGTTTGCGCCTTCGCGCGTGGACTTCATGCGGACAAGGCGCGCCCAAATCCACGTGGCGGGGACGTCGTCGAAGCCGCCGTCGAATTTGGCTTTGAGCATCGGGCGCCAGATGTTCTGGAAGGTGTTCCGGCCGCTCCATTTCAACAGCCAGTCTTGCACGCTGACCGATTCGAGGCTGCGCCAGTCTTTGATGAACTGCGCCGCCAGCACGGTGAGTCCGAGTCGGAAGCGGTCAATCCAGCCGAGGGGCGGGAACTTGAGGAATTCGATGATGTTGTTCATCGGGTGGATGGCGTTTTTGTAGTAGAAGCCGGTTTTGGTCTCTTTGAAGCGCAACTGGTCGGCAATGCCGAGTTCTTCGCACAAGCCGCGCAGGTGACGGTCGCTGGAGAGGATGGCGTGGTAGAAGCGGTCCACCTGTGTGCCGTCTTCCAGGGTGATGGGTCCCGCCAGCCCGCCCAGGACGGGGGAGGCTTCGTAAATGGTGACGGCGGCTCCCTGCTTCGAGAGGAAGTATCCGAGGCTGATGCCCATGATGCCGCCGCCGATGATGCCGATGTTTGGTTTGGATGTGTTTGTCATGATAAATTTTCTTTCGCTCTCTTAATTTTTAGCGCAGCCGGCGTTCTCTTACGCCAATGGGGGACGTTAGAGAACGTCCCCTACGCGAGGGTTAATTGATTGATGTTACGCAGTTTTTCCGTAGTGCGACATTCATGTCGCTTGGAAATGCGAGATGCCCCCCCTGCGGGGACAATGTCTCGCGCTACCGCGTAAGGTGAGTTAATTGATTGATAAAGTCATATTGCCCAGAATCTCCGCAATCTTCTCGCCGGCGTGACCGTCGCCAAAGATGGGAGGCTGTTCGGCGGGCGGCGTGAAGGTCTTCCATTCGCGGACGATGGTCTCCACGTCCACGCCGACGAGTTTGTTCCAGCCTGCCTCGACGGTTTCGGTCCATTCGGTTTCGTCGCGCAGGGTGAGGCAGGGCTTTTGCATGAAATACGCTTCTCTCTGGACCCCGCCCGAATCCGTCGCGATGAGCCGTGCATTCTCTTCGAGCATCATCATGTCGAAGTAGCCCACCGGCTCGATCAATTTGACGTTATCGCCGAACTTTACATCGAGTCTTTCCAGCGCGCCGCGCGTGCGCGGGTGGACGGGGAAGATCACCGTCTCGCCGACGCGGCTGAGGGCGGTGACGATGTTCGCCAGGCGGGCGGGGTCGTCGGTGTTGGCGGCGCGGTGGACGGTGACCAGGCTATATCGTCCGGGAGCAAGCCCGAGCGTAGTCAGAATCGCGGATTTTCGGCGGGCAAGCGGACGGTTGGCAAGGTTGGCGTCGAGCATCACGTCGCCCACCCAGTAGACATCCTTTGTAATGCCTTCGCTGGCGAGGTGGCGCACGGCGGTTTGGCTGACGCAGAAGAAGGCGGAGGCGAGGCGGTCGGCGACGAGGCGGTTGATTTCTTCGGGCATGCGGCGGTCGAAACTGCGCTCGCCCGCTTCGATGTGGACGGTGGGGATGTGCAGTTTGCTTGCCGCCAGCGCGCCCGCCAGCGTGGAGTTGGTGTCGCCGCGCACGATGACGCAGTGGGGCTTCTCTTTGAGGAGCACTTCTTCGAAGCGGACGAGGATTTCGGCGGTCTGCGCGGCGTGGGAGCCGGAGCCGACTTCGAGGTTGTAATCGGGGGCGGGGATGCCGAGTTCGTCGAAGAAGGTCTGCGACATGAGGTAGTCGTAGTGCTGCCCGGTGTGGACGAGGAGTTCGTGATGGCGTTGGCGAAGCGCACGGCTGAGCGGAGCGGCTTGAATAAATTCGGGTCGCGCGCCGACGACGGAGATAATTTTCATTAGCGGGTAAGTCCTGCAAGTCTCATTTAGAAAGTGTTTTGAAATTCGTTTTTTAACCACAGATGAACGCAGATAAAAAGGATTTGAGAATGTTTTGGCGGCAGTTTTATCCAAAAATAGGCGTTCATCCGTGTTTATCTGTGGTGAAGCCTGCTTTTTAGACAATCTCTTTCAAAAAGCTTTTGCCGATGGGTTGAGGTTCGAGCGAGAACATTTCGGCGAGTGTGCCGGCGATGTCGGCAAGGGTGTCGCGGTCGCCGAGGTTCACGCCATGCCTGATCTGCGGTCCGAACGCCAGCAGGGGGACGTATTCGCGCGAGTGGTCGGTGCCGGGGGTGGTGGGGTCCACGCCGTGGTCGCCGGTGACGATGACCAGGTCGCCGGGTTTGAGGCGGTTGTGGATTTGGGGGAGGTAGGAGTCGAACTGTTCGAGGGCGTCGGCGTAGCCGCGCGGGTCGTTGCGGTGACCGTAGATCATGTCGAACTCGATGAGGTTGACGAAGAGCAAACCTGTGAAGTTCTCCTCCAGCAGGTCGAGGGTGACATCGAGGCTTTCCTTGTTGGTCAGCACGTGATTCTTTTTGGTGATGCCCTGATGGTTGAAGATGTCGTCAATTTTGCCGACGGAGTACACGTCCATGCCCGCCGCCGTGAGTTTCTGCATCATGGTGGGGTATGCGGGGTTGCGCGGATAGTCTCTGCGGTGGGTGGTGCGTTTGAAGGTTTCGGGCGAGCCGCCGAGGAAGGGACGGGCGATGACGCGCCCGACGCCGTGTTCGCCCTGCAAAATGTCGCGGGCGGTCTGGCACATTTTGTACAACTCTTCGAGCGGGATGATTTCCTCGTGCGCGGCAATCTGAAAGACGCTGTCTGCGGAGGTGTAGACGATGGGTTTGCCCGTCTGCATGTGTTCGACGCCCAGTTCCTTGAGGATTTCGGTGCCGGAGGCGGGTTTGTTGCCCAGCACATCGCGCCCGATTGCCTTGCGGAACGGGTCCAGCACTTCGGGCGGGAAGCCGTTGGGATAGGTGGGGAAGGCGACGGGCAGGTAGATGCCCATCATCTCCCAGTGACCGATGACCGTATCCTTGCCTGCCGAGCGGGGCTGGAATCTGCCGAATGCGCCTTTGGCGTTGGGGTTGGGCGGCACGCCCTGAATGGGGGTGATGTTGCCCAAGCCGAGTTCGTACAGGTGAGGCGCGTTCAACCCGCCGATGGCGCGCGCCACATTGCCGAGCGAGTTGCTGCCCGCATCGCCATACGCCGCCGCGTCGGGCGCTTCGCCCGCGCCCACGCCGTCCAGCACAATCAGAATCATGCGGTTGAGTTTCATCTTATCCTCCTGCCTTGAGCAATCTTTGCACGACGGGAAATTTTACGGAGAGCCGCTGAGCCAGGTCGTGCAGCGCCAGCGCGGCAAAGGGGATGAGCGCCGCATCCACGGGCAGGCGGTAGCGAATCAACGTCCAGGTGAGGATGTGCACGCCCGAATAGACCAGCGCAAACAGGAGCAGCAACCCCTGCGGGGAAAACACGAGCGACCAGAAAGGCTTCCTGCGAACGCCCAGAACCAGCCCGTAGAGCATGAACGGCAGGAAGACGCCGAAACTTCCGATGCGGGAGATGTTGCTCAACGTGCTGGAGTCGGACGAGTACCAGAACATGAAGTACGGCGGGATGCGGCTCAGCGATAAGAGGACGTAACGCTTCGGGTCCTGGACGACGAACTGGATGCCCCTCTTCAGCAGTTCACTGTCGAGAGCCGCTTCATCCAAATGACGGACTTCTTCAGGGATCATCGCCTGGTATTCGGGTGTGGAGAGGATGGGGATGAACTTCGTCCCGTAAAGGGGATGGTTGCCCCAGAAGAAGGCGTATCCCGAATTGGTGTTGAGCAGCACGAAGCGATGGAAGCGGGCGTAGTTGAAGAAGGTGATGGGAAGGATGAAGGCAAAGAGCAGGGCGAAGGTCAGGGCTGTGGGCAGGAGGGGCAGGCTGCGGCGGAGTCGGAAGCGGGCGATCCACATCCACAGGAAGAGGAACGGGAGGAAGAGCAGAAAGACCTGCCGCAGCGTGACGGTAAGTCCCAATGAAATTCCCAGCGCGAGGGCGAGTTTGAGGTCGCGTGTTCGGTCTCCGCCTTCCGCCAACTGCATGGCAAAGTACAGGCTGAAGAGGATGCCCGTGATGTAGAACGGTTCGGTCATGAGCGCCGCGCCGTAATAGACGTAGTAGATGTAGATGGAGACAATGGCGGCAGCGATGAGACCGACGGTTCGACCGAAGAGTTTTTCGCCGATGCGATGGGTGATGAAGGGATGCAGTACGCCGACGATAATCGCCTGCAAAATGCGCCCCGCCAGCGGGTAAACGCCGAAGAGCGCATACACGCCGGCAAGATAGAGCGTGTATGGAAACGACCAGTGCGCCGTGGGCTCGCCTGCGCGGGTGATGGGCCACCACAATTCGCCGAACGTGAAGCCGTGCCCGCCCAGCACGCGCAGGGCAAGGTTGTGATACGAAACCTGGTCGAAGATGCCAGGCAGTTCCACCACCTGGTTGCCCATCAGGAACGCCACAATCACCCGTAACGTGACCGAGACGAGGATAATCGCCATCAGGGGATGCGCTTTGATGTGGTTGAGGATGACTCTCTGGTTGGTCGGGGTCTCTCTGCTCATAAATCCTTTGGACGGAAACGTTGGAGAACGTTTTGGTAATTGCGTATTCGGCGCTCTCTTGCAGCGACGGACGCGTTAGAGAGTGTTTTATAAATGGGGTTTCACCACTGATGAACACGGATGAACACTGATTCTGATGAAAAACGCGATGAAATTACCTTTATATCCAATTTATCTGTGTTCATCTGTGGCTAGCACATGCATTTCAAAACACTCTCGTAGAGAACGTACCCTATGCCTGCTCGTAAATCGGTTTCATGGCAGCCAACACAGCCTGCCAGTCGTAGCGGGTCGTTGCCAGCGCTCTGCCGTTTGCGGCGAGTTTGTCCTGCAGCGAAACGTCCTGCAACAGTTGAACGGTGCGGCTGGCGAAGTCGGCGGGCGTATCCGCCACGAGGACATCGTGATCGGGCGCGGCGTGGATGCCCTCCAGCCCGACGGTGGTGGTGACAACGGGCATGGCGTAGGCGAAGGCTTCGAGGATGCGCACGCGCATCCCGCCGCCCGCCCGCACAGGCACCACCATCAGGGCGCTTTCTTCCAGGTAGGGGCGCAGGTCGTTTACGTAACCTGTCACCCTGATCACGCCCGCGCTGCGCTCCGCCAGTTCGAGAAAATCCTGCGGCGGGTTCTTGCCAATGATGGTGAGGGCGGCGTCTGGCACGCGCTCGCGCACCAGCGGAAAGACCTCGTTGAAGAACCAGCGGATGCCGTCGGCGTTGGGCGGGTAGTGCAGTGTGCCGAGCGTGACGATGTTCCGCGAGCCAGGTTTGCGCCGCACAGGTTGGAGTTTCTCGGTATCCACCGCAATCGGGATGACGGTGATGGGCGCAGGGGGGCGCGCTGTGCGTTGGTTGGAAACGTGCAGGGCTTCTTCGAGAAGCGCCCGGTCAATGTCGGTCACAGCCAAAACATGATCCACCGTTCTGAGCAATCCGCCTTCGTACCGTTTGACGCGCGCCGCCTCGACGGAAAGGACGGGCTTGAGAAACCAGCGGGCGTTGTCCTTCATCCGCTCCACGATGGTCCAGACGGCGTTGTGCGCATCGAAAATGACTTTGGGCTGTTCCCCCGAAACCGCCGCCGCCCCTCTGACGGCGAACTGCACCATCGTCAACTGGTCGGCGTGGATGAAGTGAAAGTCGTTTTCCCGCACCAGCCGATTCACCGTCTCCTGCATCGGGCGCAGGTCGTCGCGTTCGATGAGGAACGGGCGTCCTGTGAGGTAACTTCGCAGCATGTAAAAGACATCCGCAGCCCGTGACCTGCGGATCGGCACCGCATGAACCGCCGTGCAAATTTCCTGCAACGCCGCCAGGTGCTGCACTTCTTCTGGACGGACAAACGACACGAGAGTTACAGAATGTCCCTGCCCCGCCAGCGCGCGGATGACGTGATAGGTCTTCACTTTGGGTCCGGCATCGGGCGGGAACGGAACGATTTGCGTGAGAAAGAGAATGTTCATTGGTTAAATTTTTAGCCACAGATTTTCACAAATTCGCACGGAGAGACGAACCCTCCGCAAAAATCCGCGTCATCCGTGGCTGAAAGGACTATTTCAGGTTAAGGCACAGCCCCATCACTTCGAGGTTCGAACGCAATTCCTTTTTTGCCTGGTCGTTGCGGCTGGGGACAAAGAACAGCACACACCAGACCAGCAGTTTCAACAGACTCATCACAAAGAACATCGCCCGCAAAAGAAACGTTCTGAAAAAGCCGTAATTCTTCTTGTAGAACATCATCTTGCCGCGATAGACCATCTTGCGGCGTTTCCAGCGATCCATGCTGCGCCCGCCGAAGTGGATGATGGAGGAATTCGGCAGGAAGACCACCTTCCAGCCTGCCTTATTGAGACGGTATTGCAAATCCGCTTCGTCGCCGTAGATGAAATAACTCTCGTCGAGCAAGCCCACCTGATCCAGCGCCGCGCGCCGCACCAGCAGGCACGCCGAACTCATCCAGCCCGTCTCCTTGATTTCGTTCGAATCGCCGTGCGAGGGATACCCCGGCCACAATCTCTCGCCGATATGCGTGACAATCAGGAACTCTTCCAACAGCGTCGAGAACGGCGCATATCCCGATTGAAACGAACCGTCGGGGTTGAGCAATTTTCCCGCCGCCGCGCCCGCCTCGGGGTGCGCATCCAGATACTCCACCAGCGCATCCAGCGCGGGACCGTTCACAATCGTATCGTTGTTCAACAGCAGCACATAACGTCCGTGCGTCGCTTCGATGCCCTGATTGCTCGCCTTGCCCAGCCCCACATTGCCCGCATTCTGGATCAACTTCACCTGAGGGTACTTCTCTGCCAGCATCTGCTGACTGCCATCCGTCGAGCCGTTGTCCACCACCACCACATCGAACGAACTCTTCAACCCGCCCTCATACAGAGACTTCAAACACGGATCGAGATACGCCTTGTTGTTCCAGCACACCAGCACAACGGACATATCCACCACCGCTTCGCCGCTTCTTTCCTGGACCTGAACCTGAGCCGCCGTTGCCGACATCTATTCCTCCCCTCGATATTTCCGATCCAGGTCTGCAATCTCGTCGTACGTGCCGAGGTCAATATACGTGCCGTTTTCCATGTGCACGCCCCTGAACTTCATCCCCAGCGCGATGGCGTCGTTCATGATTTTCGCAAAATCGGACACGCCCTCCTCGAAGACGCACTTGTGCAAATACTCGGTGAACCTCGGACGCCAGACGATACAGCCCCACATCAGGGTAAGGTCGGTCTGCTTTGGTTTGTCCACAATTTCGAGTACGCGGTTGTTCCCGTCCATGCGCACCATGCCGAATTTTTCGGGGCGGTCGGTGGTGAACATGCCCAGCAGCACATCGTCCTCGGGCGAGGCGGCTTCATACACCCGCTTGAAAATATCGTTGGGCTTCATCAGCGTATCCGCCATGCCAAAGAAAACGGTCTTGCCCTTCACGAGGTGATACGCCGAATCCAGCGCGTGCGCCAGCCCCGGCGAGGTGGACTTGGTCTTGCCTTCCACCACTTCCTGCACCACATAACTGATGTCGCACCCGAAGCGCATGCCGTTGCCGAAATAGCCGATCAACTGATGCTTGGTCTCGTTGATGACGAACACGATATGCTTCAACCCCGCGTTGACGAGGTTGTCCACTACAAACTGCGAAATGGGCTTGTAATGGTTGTTGCGAATGACGGGATACAATTCCTTCGGATAGGGCAGACCCAGCCGAACGCCCTTCCCCGCCGCGGGGATCAAACCAATCAACTCCTCCATCATGACCTCTCTGTAAAAATATCTTTTTGTTCTGTTGCAATACTCAAACCCGCATACCCGACGCCAGAGCGCGCAAAATACGCAACAGATTAGACTTTCACTGTAATAGGGCTCTGCTCTCTTTCCATCGAATTTCCACGAATTTCTCGAAGAAAAATTCACCGCATTCGTATCATTCGATGCGAAGATGGCTATTCGTTAGCGTACGGGGCGCAGCCTGCGTTCCCTCACACTGGCGGGATCGTTCTTTTGATTCGCCAGGTATATCTGCTCGATGCTGATCAACCCGCCGAAGAAGATCCACGGCAGAACGCTTGCCCTTACACCATCAAGACCGATATTGTAGGCAAAAGGTAACAGCCAATCCACAAGGAATGCCGCCATCAGCGACCCAAATACCGCCGCAAAAATACCGTACGCATACGCCTTGGCAAACCCTTCAGGTAATTCATTCATCAGCCGGTACGCCATCCGCCCGATCTCGAACAGTATCCACAGAAAACACGCCAGTCCCAGAACTCCCGTTTGAGCGATGATGTCCACAAACTGACTGTGTGAATTGAAGCGGATGCGGTAACCGCGAATCGTAAAGATCTGGGCATACCAGTAATAGTTCGCGAAACCCAGCCCAATGATGGGACTGACGCGGGCAATATCCAGCACCACCAGCCAGGCGTCCACGCGCGTGCCCCAACTGTATTCATCGGTGGAGATCAGGTCCTGGGCGAGGTATGCCGCCACCATCAGCACAAAGGGAATGGTGAACGGCAGCACCTTGCGGAATTTCCATCCCACCAGCACCGCCGCCACCAGCCCCGCAGGCACCCAGCCCGACTTCCAGTCATTTTGCTGGACGAGGGCGACAAAAAACGTGAGGGCAACAATGCCATACAGCACAGCCTTCGAACGCGGACTCAGGTGATTGTTGTAAATCGCCTGGCTCAACGGCAGGGTGACCATCCACATCCAGAACATGCTGTTGGCATACACCCCGTGCGCGTAAATGCGGTCAACGATTTCCAATTGAAGCGTGCGCCCCAGCACATAGATGAACCCCAGCCCGACGAACGTCCACACGATGATTTTGAGCCAGCGAACCTCCCGAATCACGTTGGCGGTCATGATCATGGCAAGGACGAGGAAGAAGTAAATCGCAAACCCGCCGATCTGCGCATTGAGCGGCGCCTGATTGGCAAACACAAACCAGGGAATCTGCCCCATGGCAAAGGCAATGACGCACACAATCAGCATGAACACCGCAGGACGGATGGGCGCGGAATTGACGAAACTGAATCGGCGCTTCACCACGAACATATCCATGAACCATAAGGCGATCATCAGAATCAACATCAGGATGGAAGCGTTGAACCCGCCCGGTCCCGCAAAGGGGACGAACATCCCGCCGGCGAACAACAGGAGAAACCCCACATTGGGGAAACGCAGCAAGATGAAAAGACCGGCAACCCCAATCACTGCGCCCGCCACCGCCATCATAATCAGCGTGGACCCCCAATATGCCGCCGCAACCGCCGCAACCGCCGCCAGCGTAATAACGGCATATTGCACCCACCGCACCGGAATGGTGAAGCGGCGGTTTATGAAAAGGAATTTGAGATGAAAATCGAAGTTCATCGTATCACTTCAGAAAGAATAAGAGATGGGACGTACGCGTAATCGGCGTTCTCTAACGCCAATCACCTGTCCAGTGCGTTGGAGAAGGCGCTCTACGCAAAGTTTTGCGTGAGTCCTAAGAGAGTGTTTTACAAATCGGGATCCACCGCAGATGAAAACTGATGCTGATGAAAAACGCGATGAAATTACCCTTGCATCCAATTTATCTGTGTCCATCTGTGTTCATCTGTGTTCATCTGTGTTCATCTGTGGTTAGAACATGAATTTCAAAACGCTCTCTAAAGGGAGCGGCAATTTCATTTTACAACAACTTGCATTGAAGAGTTAACAACCAGATGGCAAATCAGCGTTTCATACTTCCTGCGGGTTAAACCGCCGGAGGTTGTTTGGGCGCGCAAAACATGAATGCAAGACGTACCCCCCTCCAAAAAGTAACAAAACTGCAAGATCAATTCGTTTGGGAAATTCCTGCAAGCAAGTGCAGGAAAGACGGCATTATTCCCCCCCAGTCGTACCGGGCGCGAACCAATTTTTGGGCATTTTCCGTCAGTTTTTGACGCAAACCCGCCTCGTTCAACAAACTGACAGCCGCTTCTGCAAACTTCCCCGCTTCATCCGCCACGAGCAGATGCTCGCCCGCGCGCGCTTCCAGCCCCTCCGCCCCCTTCGAGGTGGCGACCACAGGCGTGCCAAGCGCCATCGCTTCGAGGATCTTCAACCGCGTACCGCCGCCGCTGAGCAGCGGGGCAACGCTCACCGTGCAGGAGGCAATCAGCGATTTGATGTCGTCCACGTAGCCCGCCAGCGTGACGTTCCGCAGCGAGGGCAGGGGCAGGTTTTCGTGATCGCCCGTGATGATCAACTGCGCGTCGGGAACCTGCTCCAAAATCAGCGGGAAGACCTCCCCCACAAACCAGGTCATCGCCTCGTAATTGGCGCGGTACTTGAACGGACCGCTAAAGATGAGCGTGTTCGTCCGCTTCTGTGCCTTCACCTGCTGGTATTCCCCCACGTTGATGCAATTGGGGATGACATGCGCCGCTTCACGGTAACGCGGGAAGTTCCGCGCCAGCAAGCCGCGTTCGCGTTCGGAAGCCATTGTCACCAGCCGAAAGCGGCTGAGGAGTTGGGAAAGGTACAGGCGGAGTTTGAGCCAGGTCAGGGCGCGGCGGAGGCGTATCCTTCCATCCGCAGAAAAAGCCTGGTCGTGGAACAAGCCGATTTCGAATTCCTCAAAAACAGCGGGAAGCCCTCGAAAATACGGGGCGTATGCCGCCATCTGCAATTGCGAGGCGATGATGAGGTCGAACTTCTCTTCGGTCAACGCCTGCGTGAGGGCGCGCGCCATTTCGGGCGAGAAGGTGTCCACAACCGAGCGCGGCTGGAGGCTGAGGAATCCGAGACGGGCGCGCAGGGTCGTGGGATCGAACTCCCGCCACGGCACGACCTGCACCTTCGAGCATACCGCACAGACTTCGGGCGCTTCGGGACTCACTCCGGGCTGATCCGCAAAACTGAGCAGGGTCACCTCATGATGCTGGCTCAAGCCCCGCAGAAGGTTGTAGATGCGGATCTTCGAGCCGTTGTTCATCGGATAGGGGAACCAGCGGGAGAGGAAGAGGATTTTCATTGGGCGACGCCCTGCAAATAGGACTCGATCTCAGCGGTCATGCGGCGGAGGTCGAATTTTTGGGCGGCGGTCTGGCGGGCAGAGTGGGCAAGCCGTTCGCGCAGGATGGGAGAATCCATCAGCCGTTTTAATTGACGGCTCAACGCTTCGGGGTCGTTGGGCGGGAAGGTCAGGGCGTTTTCGCCGTCGGCGAGGATTTCCGCCGCGCCGCCCACCGCCGTGCCGACCACCACCACCCCCGAAGCCATCGCCTCGACGATGACGCGCCCGAACGGCTCCGCCCAGATGGACGGGAAGATGAGGATGTCGAAGCGCGGATAGAGGGAGGGTAAAGCCTCTTTTGGCTGGGCAGGCAGAAAGTCCACGAAAGAGGCGAGGCGGGCGCGCGCCACAAATTGACGGAGAGTCTGCACGTAGTCTGCATCCCCGTCGCCGATGACGGTCAATCTCACGTTTTCCACGCCGTAGTGCCGCACAAGGTGACCGACCGCTTCGATGGCGGTATGGACTCCTTTTTCGCGGGTGAGCCGCCCAATGTAAAGCAGGGAGAGGGTCTCCTGGGGAGGCATCCGTTGAGCGCCGAGGTAGGGACGCGTGTCAATGGCGCCGTACACGATTTTGGAATGTTGAGGGATGACGCCCTTGCGCTGGAGTTCGGTCTGCATGAAGGCGGAGGGAAAGAGGGCGTGTTCCACTTTGAGGGCGGGGCGGGGTTCGCGCGCGAGGATACGGCGGGCGAAGGGACGCAGGAGCAGTTTGGGAAGCCCCGTGAGGGGATTGCGGGCGGGGGCGTTCCAGTAGTTTTCGAACTGGCTGGGGAGGGTAAGCCAGTAGTCGCCGATGTAGTAGACAACCCTGCCGGGCAGGCGTCCCTCGGCGAGGGCAGGGAGCGAGCGGGGAAAATTCCACATGCCCCAAACGAGGACGGCGTCGGGACGGTGGGTCTCGATGGTCTGCCGCAGGAGGGTCAGGTTTTGGCGTTCGCGCTGTTTGCGGGCGGTGAAGAACTGGAAGGCGTTGCGAAGCGAGGCAAATTCCATTTCGAGGTGCAGGTCGCGCCGCACCCAGGCGGGATCGGGTTCGGGGAGCGAGGCGCGTCCGTGCGTGCTGGTGAGGACGAGTACGTCATGACCGAGGGTTCGCAAACCATCGGCAACTTCGCCGCACCATTGTTCGTATCCGCCGCGGCTGGCGGGAGGGTAGAAGTTGCTGAGGAAGAGCAGTTTCATGGGCGGAGGGCTTTGAGCCGTTCGAGCAGGCGCGCTCCGAGCAGGGATTTGACCCAGCGTGAGAGCAGGGCGGGGTCGAACAGCAGGCGGAGGTCGTGTTGCACGGCGCGGCGGAAGAAGCGGCGGGCGAGGCGGAACTCACGCGTGCCGTAGGCGAGCATGCCAAGCGAGTGGAACATGCGGGCGCGGGCGGCGCGCTGAAGCTGCCTGATTCCGCCTGAGGTGGAGGGATCGGTGAACAGACGGTCCATCATGCCGAGCAGGGGCAGGCTGCTGCGCTTTACGTTCAGGGACGCCAGGTCGCCCATTCGCCCTTTGGGCTGGTCGCCGCAGCCGAGTTGATAGTAGGTATCCACTTCGAGCAGAAGGGATGGGCAGACGTTCGCCATCTTTTGGAAGCACTCGTAGGCGCGGTCGGGGTGACCGTATTGCAGGTATTCCACGCACGAGCCGAGGTAGGCGCGTCCATAGGCGCGGTGGACAATCGAAGTTCCTGCCGAGGCTGGCTCTTCGCCAACGTGTTTCTTCAGCACGGCAAGGCGGGCGGTGAGCATCCGCAGCGGGTCGGTGGACATGCTCCCTGCGAGGACGCGGTGGCGGGTCAGGATGTGAGGCGAGTGGATGAGGCGGAATTGCTTCGCGGCGCGAAGCCAGACGTCCCAATCTTCGCACGCCCGCAGGGACTCGTCGAAGAAGCCGACGGCGTCATAGACGCGCCGCCGCAGGAAGACCGATTCGGGGACGAAGAAGTTGCCGTCGAGCAGGGCAGGGTAGAGGTCGGCGGGGGAAACGGGGCGGTTCTCGATTTGCGGCAGGGGGTTGTTCGCTTCGTCCACGAACTGATAGCCGCAATACACGCCGTCTGCCTGAGGGTCTGCCTGCAGCGCCGTCACGAGCGTTTCGAGGAAGTTCGGTTCGTACATGTCGTCGGCGTCCAGCACGCCGATCAATTCGCCTTTTGCGGCGCGCAGACCCGTGTTGCGCGCGGCGGAGAGACCGGCGTTGGTCTGGTAGATGTAGCGGATCTGGTCGCCGAACGCCGCCGCCACTTCGCCGCTGTTGTCGGTCGAGCCGTCGTCCACGACGATGACTTCGACGGGGCGGTAGGTCTGCTCCAGCACGCTGCGGATCGCGCCGCCGAGAAAGCGGGCATGGTTGTAGTTTGGAATGATGACGCTGACGAGGGGATGTTCAGGTGACACGAGAAGTTCCGTTTGAGTAGAGATTTGCCTTGCGTAGTCCGTATCATCGGCGTTAGAGAACGCCGCGAGCGCAGGACACGTTCTCTTAGAGAGTGTTTTATAAATCGAGATTTACCGCAGATGGACACGGATGAAAACTGATTCTGAAGAAAAACGGGATGAAATTCCCTTGTAAATCCAATTTATCTGTGTTCATCTGTGGTTAGAACATGAATTTCAAAACACTCTCTTA
>DAOUBY010000072.1:0-31643 GCA_034432325.1 Anaerolineales bacterium | reverse complement strand
GCGGCACGCCCGCCATCGCCGTGGATCAGCAAAAGATTGACTATGGGACAGTGAAATTCAACACCCCGCTGACCTTCACCATCAAAGTCACCAACACGGGCACAGGCACGCTGCGTTTTCAAGAGACGCCCTACATCGAAGTCCTGGAGGGCTGCTGACCGCCCAAACTGACCATCGGTTCGATGGTCCTCAAACCCGGCGAAAGCACCACGGTTCAGTCCAGCGTTTTCATGATGCACGCAGGCATGGATGGCCCGCATGACTTCGCCGTTCATTTAATCACGAATGCCCCCGACACTCCTGATTTGGTTGTGAACGTACTGTCCAATTGGGTGCCGTGACAAACGAATCCAGGATGGGGTGAACGCGCCGGTCCTCAGCCGGTTGACGTTTTTGTACCCTGATTTTGTTTGGGGTATACTCGGCGGCGAGGAAACGACATGCCCCGTTATTTCACCCTTCAGGAAGCCAACCAAGCCTTGCATACCATTCGCCCTCTGGCGGCGGAGATGCTGGCGATTCGTTCGAAAATCCTTGCCGCCCAGCCCGAAGCCTGGCCCGCCATCGAGAAGTCCGCAGGTAACGGGGGGAATCAGGCTTTGAGCGCGTTGGTGCCGGATTTCGGTCGGTTCGATGCGCTGATCCATCAGATTTTGGAGATGGGCGTCCAGATCAAGGATGTCAATATCGGCTTGTTCGATTTTCCCGCTTTGCGTCAGGGACGGGAAGTGTATCTGTGCTGGAAGTATGGAGAGAAAGAAATCGCCTTTTGGCACGAAGTCGAAGCGGGGTTTGCGGGGCGGCAACCCATCGAAACTTTCTGAAAGCAGCGGAGACGAATGAACAAAGGTATTTTGTATGGCATTGGCGCATATGCGCTTTGGGGGTTCTTCCCCATTTACTGGAAGTTTCTTCACGACGTACCCGCCCTGCAGGTGATCGGTCATCGCATTGGCTGGTCGTTCGTTTTGCTGACGGCGTATATTTTGCTGAGCGGACAATGGCGTGAGTTCCGCTCGGTTGCCTTCAACCGCAGAACGGTGGGCATTTACGCCATTGCGGGAATCCTGCTTTCCTTCAACTGGCTCATTTATGTGTGGGGAGTGAACGCCGGCTTCATCGTGGAGACCAGCCTGGGATATTTCATCAACCCCTTGTTGAGCGTTTTGCTCGGCGTGATCTTCCTTCGGGAACGCCTGCGCCCCTGGCAGTGGGTGCCGGTGGGACTGGCGGCGGCGGGGGTGGGGTATCTCACGTTTGTCTATGGGCGTCCGCCATGGATTGCGCTTTCGCTGGCGTTTACTTTTGGCTTTTATGGCTTTGTCAAAAAACTTTCACCGCTCGGTTCGTTATACGGGTTGACGCTCGAGACCGGCATTGTCTTCCCGGCGGCGCTGGTGTACCTGATCTTTGTGGGCGTCAGCGGGGCTGGGGCATTTCTGCAAGATGGTTTGCAGGTGGATCTGTTCCTCATCGGCGCCGGGCTGGTAACGACCGTTCCGTTGTTGATGTTTGCTTCCGCCGCAAAGCAAATTCCGCTTACGGTTGTCGGGTTGTTGCAATACATTGCGCCCACGCTGCAATTCCTCATTGGCGTGCTGGTGTACAAGGAGCCTTTTGATTTTGCTCATTTCGTCGGTTTTGCCATTGTTTGGGTGGCGTTGATTGTCTTTGCGGTTGAAAGTTACATGGCAAACCGCCTGCCCGCTGAACCCATCCCTGAATTGGGCGAAGGGTGACGATGCCCGCCGGGGAAGGGAGATGGGGATTGCTCCGGCAGCCTGCGCGCCCAGGTCAGTGAGGTGACCGGATGAAATTCTTCCAACGGATTCTTGCGCCGCCTCGTTTTGACGATGACCCCGAAAAAACGCGGCAGGCATTTCTGTTGCACGTTACGTCGCTGCTTATGATTTTTGTGCCGCTGGCGATGATTTATCTCAATCTCAAGAATCACGGCGTTGTCGAAAATACGGTCAATGATGCGCTGGCGGGGGTTGTTGTTTTGCAAATTCTGGTTCAATGGCTCATGCGGCGGGGAGTTGTTCGCCCTCTCATCTTTATCGTCTTGCTCGCGGGCTGGTCGGCGTTAACCTGGATTGCCAGCCGAATGGAAGGCGCAGGGGATGTGGCGGTGCTGGGATATTTCATCCTCCTTTTGGGGGCTGGGTATGCGCTCGGCTGGCGGGCGGTCACCCTGTTAACCACCTGGACGCTTCTTGCGGTATGGCTTCTTGCCATTTTCGAAGCCCTGGGATTGCTCCATCCGCTCAATAGAGACCCGATCCGTACCGCCATCGTATTGACCATTTTCTTCATTATCGCCTCATTCGAAATCTATTTTATGATCAATGAGTTGCGGCATTCGCTCGAAAACGCCCAAGCCGAACTGCAGGAACGTCAGCGGGTGGAAAGCGCGCTGCGCGAAGAGCGCGAGAAACTTCGCCTTGCCTTGAACGCATCCAAAATGGAGACGTGGGAATGGAACATCGAGACCGGAACAGTTTTATGGTCCGAGGGAATTGAAGCGTTATTTGGTTTGAAGAAAGGAGAATTCGACGGCAAATACGAAACTTATCTTTCCATGATCCATCCCGCCGATCTGGCTGCGGTGCAGCATGAAATTCAACAGGCGCTTTCCATCGAAAACTATGACTATGTGGTGGAGCATCGCATTCGCCTGCCCGATGGCAGTGTGCGCTGGCTGGAAGGGCGCGGAAAGGTCTATCGTAGCGACGACGGCAAACCCCTCCGCATGATTGGCACAGTTGTAGATGTGACCAACCGCAAGAACGCCGAAGCCGAACGCGAACGCCTGATTCAGGAACTTGCCGCAAAAAACCGCGAACTCGAACAATTCACTTACACCGTTTCTCACGACCTGAAAGCGCCCATCATTACGCTCAAGGGCTTTCTCGGATATTTGAACGAAGACGCCCGCGCCGGCGACATTACGCGCCTCGAAAAAGACATCCAGCGCATCAACGAAGCGGCGGACAAAATGCACCGCCTCCTCACCGAACTGCTCGAACTCTCGCGCATTGGACGCCTGATGAACCCGCCTCAGCCCGTTCCGTTTCGTGAACTGGTCAATGAAGCGGCAGAATTATTGCAGGGACGTCTCCAATCCGTAAACGCAACGCTCAAAATTGCCGACCCTCTTCCCATCGTCTACGGCGACCGCCGCAGGCTGCTCGAAGTGGTGCAAAACCTTTTGGATAACGCCGCAAAATTCTCCGCGGTTCGTCCCCAGCCGCTCATCGAAATCGGATGCCAGGACTGGGAAAACGATATGCCCGTTTTCTACGTGCGCGATAACGGCATCGGCATTCCTCCCGAACACCATGAACACATCTTTGGGCTGTTCAACAAACTCGACCCGACGGTGGAGGGAACAGGCGTGGGCTTGACTCTTGTCAAGCGCATCGTCGAATTTCACGGCGGCAGGATTTGGGTCGAGAGCGAAGCGGGGAAAGGCGCAACCTTCTACTTTACCCTGCCAGCCGCCAGGTCAAAGTCCGATTCGGTATAATAGCCGCTGTCGGCAAACCAATGGCATCGAAGTACGCGAAGTCATTTATGACTGCACTGAAAAAAACCTTTTCTTACCACGAAGAACACAGAGACCACGAAGTTTTTTAAATCATCTTGCATCGAATTTCAAAATTCTGAATAGCGCCTTTTGGAATTCCTTTGTGTACTTCGTGTCCTTTGTGGTGATGGGACTTTTGCAGTAGAGTCATTATTACTAACCTGCCTTACGCGGTGGCATGAGATTTATCTTGCGGTTTCAGGCGACATCAATGTCGCGCTACGGGAAAACTGCGTAACATCAGTTACTAAAACAGCACTTACGCGTAATCAACGTTCTCTAACGTTGATTATCCAGTCTGCGCGTTAGAGAACGCGCTCTACGCAGGGTTTTTGCGTAAGTCCTGTAAGAAATGTCACCCTGAGCGAAACGAAGGGGCTCCACCACAGAAGTGCGAGACTCTTCGGTTGCAGCGAAAGTTCCCTCAGAGTGACATGCTATAGTGCATTCTCAAAATATGTGACCTTTGGCTTGAAGCCCGGCTTGCCCTCGATTGAAATCACATCAATCTGCCAGTGGTCAATTTCGTGTTCCGCCGCGTAATGTTCGGCGCAGGCGATCATGCGCTCACGCTTCCGCGCCGTGATGGCTTCCTCGGGCAGCCCCATCTTGTTCGATGTCCGCGTTTTGACTTCGACGAAGAGCGTCAGATCGCCCTGTCGGGCGACGATGTCAATTTCGCCGTAGGGCGTGCGGACGTTTTGCCCGAGAATTTCACAGCCTTTCTGCGCCAGGTACTGAACGGCTGTCTGTTCGCCCCATTTACCGATGCGCTGGTTGTGGGTCATTTGATGAACTCTTCCAGAATGGCTCTGAGGCGTTCGTCGAGTTTTGGTTTGACGGGTTTGGTGGTTTGTGTCAGACGGCTGTAATGTTCGAGCATGATCTTGGTGGTGCGCTCGATGGAGTATTGTTCCGACGCTTTGCGAGCCGCCGCGCCGAATTTTTTTTGCAGGTCGCGGTTCAGACAGAGGTAGGTCAGTTTGGCGGCGTAAGAGGCGATGTCCTCCCTTGCAAGCAGACCAGACTCCCCGTCCACGATTGAATCGCCGACTCCGGGCGAGTCAATGCCCACGGTGGGAAGTCCCGCGCCCATCGCTTCGATGACCGAGAGCGGATGAACTTCTGTAACCGAAGCGGTGACGAAGATGTCGCACATTGCCAGGTAGGAGGGAAGTTTGTCGTAGGGAATCATCCCCACAAACCGGACGCGGTCGGCGATGCCCAGTTCGCCCGGCAAGGGCGTGATTTCTTCGAGATGGTCTTTTTGTCCGCCGCCGACAATCAGCAGGTGAGCGTTGGGGATGATGTCCGAAACGCCGGCAAACGCCCGGAACAGGAATTCCAGGTTTTTTTCGGGCGCGATCCGCCCGGCATAGACGAGCAGGATGTCGTCATCGCTGAATCCGAATTCGGCGCGCGGGAGGGGGAGGGCGTTGTGAAAGCGGGTCAGGTCCACGCCGTTGGGGACGACCTCGATGGGACCCTGTACGCCGTACTGCCGCAGAACCTTTTCCATGCCGCGCGAAGGGGAGATGACCAGGTCCATTTGCTCGCAGAAGGCGGGCATGTAGGCTTGAAGAAATCCCATGCTCATTTCTTCCGGCACGAGCGGCAGGCGCGCCTGGGCGTACAAGTCGAAGCGGGTGTGGTTGGTGTAGACGATGGGAATGTGCTTGGGCTGGCAGTAGGCGATGGCGAGACGCCCGCTCAGGAATGGATGGTGGACATGTACCACGTCCATGCTTTGGATGAGTTTTTTGACCGATGTCTTGTGGCGCAGGGAAAGGTAAAAGCCCGTATCTGCCAGCGGCACGCCCGGGCTGCGAATGACGCGCGGCTCGTCGTCCTTGTAATCGAGGTCGCCAAAGGTGAAGACGTAAACTTCGTGCCCGGCGGCTTCCAATGCCTGTTTGTTCAGGGCAATGTAATTGGTCACGCCGCTGATGTACGGTTTGTAGGTGTCTGCCATCATGCCGATTTTCATAATTCAATCGTACAGGCTGGAAGGGCGGCTGTCAAGGCGGTTATGGTAGAATGCGCGCACGGAGTAAACGTGGTCAAGTTGATTTTGCGAGACAAGGAGTATGAAGTGAAGGCAGGCATGACCCTGCTTTCTGCGCTGAAGAAGTGCAATATCGTGCCCGAGTCGGTGATTGCGACGCGGAACGGCGAGATGATTCTGGAAGATGAAATTCTCAACGATGGCGATGTAATCAAACTGGTCGCGGTGATCTCTGGAGGTTCATGTCATTGCGGGGGCGATAGCCCGAAGCAATCTCCTGATTCATGTGGAGATTGCTTCGCCGCAAAAAACGCTCATCGCAATGGCAGAGAAATATTATGAACTGATGTTACGCAGTTTTTCCGTGGCGCGACATTCATGTCGCCTCGAAATGCGAGATGAATCTCGCGCTACCGCGTAAGGTGAGTTATGAAATGTAAAAAATGCGGCGCCAAAGCCTCGGTCAACATGCGCCAGCATAAACTGGCGTTGTGCAAGGAACATTACCTCGAGTGGGTTCCCGAACAGACCGAGCGCTTCATCAAAAAATACGAGATGTTCACGCACGAGGAAAAGGTTCTCGTGGCGGTTTCGGGCGGCAAGGATTCGCTTGCGCTGTGGGATATTCTTCACCGCCTCGGCTATCAGGCAGACGGGTTGTATCTCGGTCTCGGCATTGACGAGGGCATCGGCTACTCGCACGAGTCGCAGCGCTTGGCGCAGAAGTTTGCCGACGAGCGCGGTCTCAAACTGCATGTGGTGGACATCGAAAAGGAATACGGTCAGCCCATTCCTGTGCTTTCGGAAATCTCCCATCGCGGACACGGCAAGCCGTGCGCCGTGTGCGGCTTGGTCAAACGCCATGAAATGAACCGCATCGCGCGGGACCTCGGATATGCCGTGCTTGCAACGGGACATAATCTCGACGACGAAGCAGCGGTACTCTTCGGCAACACCTTGAACTGGTCGAGCGAATATCTCCTGCGGCAGGGACCGGTTCTTCCCTCCGCCGACGGGCTGGCGCGCAAGGTCAAGCCGTTGTGCCGTTTTTATGAGCGTGAGATGACCGCCTACTGTCTTTTGCGCGGCATCGAATATATCTATGAGGAATGTCCGTTTGCGGAAGGTTCGACATCCATTTATTACAAGGAACTGCTCAACCAACTGGAGACCGCGCGCCCCGGCGCAAAACTGACCTTCTACCTGAAATTCCTCGAAGCGCGCAAACGCGGCGACTTGTTCATCGAACAGAATGCCGGGCAGGCGCACCTGCATCCCTGCCCCAAATGCGGACAGCCCACCTCGGCGCCCGGTCTGTGTTCCTTTTGCAGGATGATCGAAAAAACGCAACAAATTACCCTTGCGGAATGATTCATGAAACAATACAAATACTTCGACCTGATCATGGCTGTCTTCGTCACAGTCCTGATCCTGAGCAACATTGCCTCATCTGCCAAGATCGTTGACCTGGGATTCAGCCTGTTTCATGTACCGATGGCGTTCGATGCGGGGACGATTCTGTTCCCGGTTAGTTATATCTTTGGGGATGTCCTGACCGAAGTGTATGGGTACAAGAGGTCACGGCGTGTGATTTGGATGGGATTTGCCTGCCTGGCGTTGAGCGCGGTCATCTTTGGCGTTGTCCGCGCGCTGCCGGGCGAAGCGACCTGGCAGGGCTATGCCGGCGACGAGGCGTATGCCGCCATCCTCGGCGGGATGAGCAGCGGTGGCATCGTGCTGGCAAGCCTGGCGGCGTATTGGGCGGGCGAGTTCTCCAATTCATTTGTTCTGGCGAAGATGAAGGTGCTGACGAACGGGCGCTGGCTGTGGACGCGCACCATTGGAAGCACCCTGGTCGGTGAGTTCGTGGATACGGTTATGTTCGTGGCGGTCGCCTCGGCGTTTGGCGTTTTCCCGTGGAGTCTGTTCCTTGCGCTGACCGTGACGAATTATCTCTTCAAGTGCGCGGTGGAGGCGTTGATGACGCCGGTCACGTATGGGGTGGTCGGCTTTTTGAAGAAGGCGGAAAACGAGGATTATTTCGACAGGGGGACGAACTTCAACCCGTTTGCGGTGTGATTGCATTTTATAGTATCCAGATCCGTGAATGAGGCGGCGTTAGAGAACGCCGCTTACGCATAAGCCGTTACTGCGCACAGGTCATATGAACCTCATTACCATCTCGCAACAAACCGCTCGTCGCTTCGTCCTTGGCAGGCAGGGATTGTGGCCCGGCCGCCGCTGGAAGGGGAAGAGGGGCGTTGTGCAAGCCATCCGCGCCTGCGAAGCCGTGCAGTTGGACCCGTTGAATGTCGTTGCCCGCAGTCAGGACCTCGTCCTGCACAGCCGCGTGCTGGAGTACAAGCCCGAGCATTTGTACAAGGTCGCTTATGAGGAGCGGCAGGCGTTCGATTACGGCGGCTGGCTGGCGATGTACCCCATGTCGGATTTGCCGTATTGGCGGCTTCACATGAGCCGACGGGCGCATGAGGAGTATGTGGCGTATTTTGTGAAGGGGCACAAGGAGTTGCTGGCGTATGTGCGCGGGGAACTGCGCCGGCGCGGTCCGTTGGGGAATCGGGACTTCGACGGCAAGCGGGTGGAGCAGTGGAGTTACCGCGGGCGCAAGGAGACGGCTGTCGCATTATTCGACCTGTGGCTTTCGGGCGAGTTGATGATTCATCATCGCGAGGGATTCGAGCGGGTCTATGACTTCCGCGAGAACATTGCGCCGAGGGAGTTCGATTACATCGCCTCGGAGGAGGAGGCGGAGCGGTTCTTTGCCCGCAAGGCGGTTGCGTTCATGGGGTTGAAGCGCGAGTCGCACATGCTGGGAGAGTTGAAATATTATTTGCGGAAAAACTATTCGAAGGCGGAGATGGTGAATCGGCTTGACGGGTGGATCGAGTCTGGGATGTTGAAGCAGGTTCAGGTCGAGGGAGGACGCGAGACGTATCTTGTCTTGGGGGAGGATGTTCAGGCATTGGAGTCGCTTGAAAAGGGGAAAGTCCCCAAAGGCTGGAATCCCAAAGAGACGACCACGCTGCAGGAAGTGACGTTCCTTGCCCCGCTGGATATTGTCAGCGCGCGGGGGCGGGCGAAGAAGTTGTTTGATTTCGAGTACACGTGGGAGGTGTACACGCCCGCGCACAAACGGCGCTGGGGGTATTATGTGCTGCCGATCTTGTATGGCGATGACTTGGTGGCGCGGCTCGACCCGAAATTCGACCGCACGACGAGGACGTTGGAGATCAAGGGCTTCTGGCATGAGGACGACGCGCCCGTGAAGGATGCAGATTTCGCGAACGCGCTGGCAAAGGGACTCGTCCGTTTTGCGAAGTTTGTGGAGGCGGAGAGGGTCAATCTCGATGCGATCTCGCCCGTTGGGCTGAAGCGGGCGGTGAAGAAAGCGGTTGGTGGGGAAGTGAAGGTGGCTTGATTTTCTAGCCACGAATTTCGCGAATTCACGCGAAGATTTTTTGTTCGCGAAATTCGTGTGAATTCGTGGCAGAAGGTTCATTTTTCTGGCGGGAAAGGGGTTCTTACAAAACTAAATTTTGCAAAACATTGACAAAACTTGTGCATTATGCTAGAATACGGGGAGTCAGGAGATATTCCGTTCAATGTCAAAACTCGCACACCTCAAATTCAACGACCCTGCGCCCGACCTGGAGTTGCAGGATACCGATGGAAAGCCCGTGCGGCTTTCTTCTTTTTGGAAAGAGCAGACGCTGATTCTGGCGTTTACGCGCCACTTCGGTTGTCCGCAATGCAAGGAGATGGTGGATCACCTTGTCACTGCCTCGCCTGAGTTCAAGGACAGGAATCTTGCGCTGGTCATCGTCACACAGGGGACGCCCGAACAGGCAAAAGCCTTTTGCGCCGAACGCGCGCCCGGCGTGACCTGTCTCGCCGACCCACAGCGCGCGGCGTATCAGGCATACGGACTCGAACGCGCCAGCATCTGGCAGTCATTCCTGTCGCTCACTGTCCTGCGCTCCAACCGCCGCCTGAAACGGGAACGCGGCTGGAACACCGAACTGCCCCCCAGAGGGCAGGATGCCCTGCAAATGGCGGGGACTTTCATCATCGCTCCCGACGGGCGCATTCGCCTGCCCTATTACTACGATAACATCGCCGATCATCCCTCCGTGGACCTGCTCCTGCACGGCGTGATGGGCGTGGATTGGGATAAAAAATTCGACGGACCGCTTGCTCCATAAGGATCGTCAAGATTTGGATTGCAGCGACGAAGCATCTCTGGCATTCATGCATAAGAGACTCTTCGCTGACGCTCAGAGTGACATTACAAAAAATATGAAAAATGTATTCCTCGCTTTCTACCTTGCCATCAAGGAAGTCCTTCGAAACAAGGGGCGCTTCCTGCTTGTCAGTTTTGTGATCGCGCTCATCACCCTGCTTGTCCTGTTCATCGCCGCGCTCGGCGAGGGACTTGCCAACGGCAACCGCCAGTACGTTGCCAACCTCGATGCAGACTTGATTGTCTTCCTCGAAAAATCGGACTTTCAGATTGCCGTCAGCCGCCTGGATACCGGCGTCATCCGCTCGGTTCGGCGCGTGGACGGGGTGGCGGACGCCGGCCCGATTTACACCTCCTCCACTGAAATCGTTTCCCTCGACGAACCGCTCAAGGTGTCGCTGCTGGCGGCGGAGCCGGGCAAACCGGGCATGCCTCCCCTCCTCGAGGGCAGATACTTCCGCGGCGGCGAGGCGCGCGAAGCGGTCATTGACCGCAATGTGGCGCTCCGTTCGAATATCGGCATCGGCGACGAGATCGTCATCCGCTCGACGCAGGGTGTGGACGACAAGTTCTTCACCCTTGAAGTCGTCGGCTTGGTGGACGGACAGTCTTACTTCTTCCAGCCGACCATTTTCGTGCCGGCTTCAACCTGGGAGAAAATCCGCCCGCAGTCCGAAGCGGATTTGGCAAGCAACACCGCTTACCCCAACATTATTGCCGTCAAATTGACCGACCCGGCGCAGAGTGACGCGGTGAAGCAGCGTTTGCTGGACAACGTTTCCCGCATCGAGGTGGCGGACATCCCGACCACCATCAACAACATCCCCGGCTATTCCGCCCAGCAAGGGACGGTGCAGACGCAGGGCTTTTTCACTCTCTTGATTGGCGTCATGGTCATTGGCGGGTTCTTCCAAATCCAAATCCTGCAAAAAGTGCCGCAGATCGGCGTGTTGAAAGCCATCGGCTCCTCGAACGGAGTGGTGGGTTGGGCGGCGGTGATTCAAATCGTCGTGGTGACAGCCTTCGGCGTCGCAGTGGGAGGCGGGTTGACGTACCTCTTCTCGCTGTTCCTCCCGTCCACCATCCCGTTTGTGTTCGACGGCGTGCGCTCCATCGCGGCGGTTATCCTGCTGCTGTTGATTGGTCCCGTTGGCGGGTTGGTCTCCATCATTTATGCGGTTCGCATCGAGCCGTTGAAAGCATTGCGGTTAGGGTAATTTCATGACAACAGCACTCGAAGTAAAAAACCTCGTCAAATCCTTTCAACTCGATGGCGCGACCATCTACGCCGTGGACAATGTCTCCTTTCAAGTGAAATCGGGCGAATTTGTGGCGCTCGTCGGTCCCAGCGGTTCGGGCAAGACCACCCTGCTTTCGATCCTCGCCGCCCTGCTTTCTCCCACCAGCGGGCAGGTTTTCATTGACGGTCAGGATTTGTCGCAAATGAACGACAAGGAGCGCGTCAAACTGCGCCGCGAGAAAATCGGGTTTACATTCCAATCGAACAACCTGATCCCCTTTCTGACCGCACAGGAAAACGTGGAGTTCATGCTCCGCCTCAACGGCAAAGCAGACAAAGCCGGGCGCGTGCGCTCCTCGGAGATCCTCGCCCGCCTCGGGCTCAGCGACCGCCTGCACAACCTCCCAGCCCAACTCTCCGGCGGACAGCAGCAGCGCGTCGCCATCGCCCGCGCCCTGATCCACAACCCCGCCGTTGTCCTCGCCGACGAACCGACCGCCTCCCTCGACACGGAACGCGCATATCAGGTCGTCGAGACGTTTGCCAAACTCGTGCATGAGAACAACCGTGCCGGCATCATGGTCACGCACGACCTGCGCATGTGCCAATACGTGGACCGCGTCCTGCAAATGCAGGACGGCAAACTGGTGAGGGTTTATGAGGATAAAGACGAGATTATGGAACTGGCGGCGGGGACAGTGAAACACTAAATAAAAGACCTCCGAAGGATGAACTCCCTCGGAGGTCTTGTTTTCCACTTTCTACCGACAACTACGCCGTTTCCAAATATCTCTCGATTTCGTAATCTGTCACGCGGGTGCGATACTCGTCCCACTCTTCGGTCTTCGCGCGGACGAAGGCTTCGTAGGCGGAATCTCCCAGCGCCTCCACCAGAACCTTGTCCTTGCTCAGTTCAGCCAGCGCCTCGCCCAGCGAGCCGGGCAGTTCGCCCACGCCCAGTTTCTTGCGCTCCTTTGCATCGAGGTGATACAGGTTGACGTTGTTGAGCGGTTTGGGCGGAGTCAGTTTGTTGTCAATGCCATCCAGCGCGGCGGCGAGCATGCCCGCAAACGCCAGGTACGGATTCGAGGACGGGTCGGGGAAGCGCAGTTCCGCCCGCATGGATTTGTCGCGTCCCTTTGTGTAACGCGGAATGCGAATCAGCGCCGAACGGTTAATCTGCGCCCAGCCAATGTAAACGGGCGCTTCATAGCCTGGAACCAGCCGCTTGTACGAGTTGACCGTCGGTGCGACCAGGGCGGCGAGTCCGCGGGCGTGTTTGAGCTGCCCTGCAATGAACGAGTACGCGATGGGGGAAAGATGATACTCATTCTCCTTGTCGAAGAACAGGTTGTTGCCCTTGTCGTCGAAGAGACTCTGGTGACAGTGCATGCCGGAGCCGTTGATGCCGTAGACGGGCTTGGGCATGAACGAAGCGGTCAGCCCGTGCAGGGCGGCGATCGCCTTGACGGTGTACTTCAGGGTCAGCACATTGTCCGCCGCCCGCACCGCATCCGCAAAGCGGAAGTCAATCTCATGCTGACCCAGCGCCACCTCGTGATGACCGACCTCCACCTCGAGACCCATCGTGCGCAGGGCGTCCATCAACTCCGTGCGCACGCGCACCGCCTCGTCCGCCGCCGAAAAATCGAAATACCCGCCCACATCATGCGGAACAGGATGCACCCCGTGACCGTTCGTCCCTTTGAACAGGAAAAATTCGGGTTCGGGACCGATGTTATAGGTCCAG
The DNA here is from genome assembly GCA_034432325.1 of Anaerolineales bacterium. Classification (GTDB taxonomy): domain Bacteria; phylum Chloroflexota; class Anaerolineae; order Anaerolineales; family Villigracilaceae; genus Defluviilinea. Next base: position 18,798 of record DAOUBY010000072.1, on the reverse strand, counting down.
CCGCGCTCCGCGATTTTGGCAGTCATGCGCTTGAGCACCCCGCGCGGATCGCCCTCGAAGGGCTTGCCGTCGGGCGTCTGAATGTCGCAGAAGATGCGGGCGCGGCGGCGTTCGGGCAGGCTCCATGGAAGCACCGCGTACGTATCGGGGTCGAGCAGCAGGCGCATGTCCGATTCCTGGATGCGGGCGAAGCCCTCCACCGACGAGCCGTCGAACCACACGCCGTCTTCCAGCGCGCCTTCCAGCCCGCTGACGGGCATGTCCACGCTCTTCACCGTGCCTGTCACATCGGTGAACTGCAGAGCGACGAACTTGACATTGTCCTCCTTCACACGTTTGAGCAAATCTTTGGCGTCCATTTTTCTCTCCTTTTTTATGATTTCATGGTTTGACAATTACGGACGTGGGAGAACGTCCTCTACTACTGCGCAAGGTAGGCGGATGTTAGAGAACATCCGCCCTACGCGAGGAGCGTAAGAGACGCTCTCCAGCGTGGGATTTTGCGCTGTAATGCTGCGCTTACCTTGTGATTACTCGATCTCCAATGGTACAACCTCTTTCGCCTCCTTCCCGACCGAAACCTGCCGCGCCCAATTGATCAGAATCACCGACCCGACAATGATCGCTGCGGCGATTCCAATGCGCCCGTTCAACTCTTCCCCTGCCAGCAGCCACCCCAAAAAGACCGCCACCACAGGGTTGACATACGCATACGTGGAGACCAGCGAAATGGGCGCGTTCTGCAGCAGCCAGCCGTACGACACGAACCCCACCAGCGACCCGAACGTGATGAGATAGATCAACCCCCACCACGAGCGCATCGTGACCTGCCCGAGGCTGAATCCGCGCAACTCGCCTGCCGCCACGCTGACGACGAACAGCGCAACCGCCCCCGCCAGCATCTGCATCCCTGTGGACATCAGCGTGGAGCGGGGCATATCTGCATTCTTGGAATAAATCGAACCCAAAGACCAGAGAATCGGCGCAATGAGCAACACGACCGCGCCGAACGGGTCAATGCTTTGCTTCGACCCCGTAATTTCGGCGGGACCGATCAGCAGGAACACGCCGCCGAACCCCACCACCAGCCCCACAATGGACAGCCAGTTGGGTTTTGCGCCGCCCGCCCGAAACGCCTCGAACAGCGTCAGCCAGAACGGCGAGGTGGCAATGACCAGCGCCGCCACCCCCGAAGGCACGGTCTTCTCTGCCAGCGAGACCAACCCATTCCCGCCAAGAAGCAGAAATGTGCCAACGATGGCGGCAGATTTCCAGTTGCTTCTGGTGGGAGCCGCATCGCCCGCCGCCCGCCGCCAGACGTACAAAATCGCTCCGGAGGCTAGAAAGCGAATCGCAGCGTGCAGAAACGGCGGGATGGTCTCCACCGCAAACCGTATCGCCAGGTAGGTCGAACCCCAGACGATGTACAAAGCAAACAACGCAATCCAAAGTTTTGTTTTCATTTCTCTCCAGTACTGTCGTTGCAAGGAGCGTTCTTTACGACGAAGCAATCTCCTGTCAGGATGAGACTGCTTCGCCGCCTCGCCATTTAAGGCTCGGGGTTCACAGTGGCATACTCTCTTGCCAACAGCGCCTTTTTTCTTGGCGCTCCATACCGATACTTCCCAAAATCGCCAACCTTGCGAATCACCCGATGACAGGGGATAAGCACCGCAATGGGGTTGCGCCCCACCGCAGCGCCCACCGCACGCGCCGCCTGCGGCATCCCAATCCTCTCAGCAAGACCTTCGTACGTGGTCGCCGCGCCGGGGGGAATTTGCAGCAGCGCCTCCCACACCTTCAACTGAAAGTTGGTGCCGCGCAGATACACCTTGAGCGGCTCTCCTCTGTGAACCCCATCCTGCAGTTCGAAGATCGGTCTCACGAGCGGGGCGGTAGCCTTGTAATCTTCGAGCGCCTCCGCCTGATTCCATTCCTCGAGAAGACTGTCAATCGCATCGCCTTCGCTGGTTTGCACAAAACTGAGATGGCAGATGCCCCTCTCGGTTGTGGCAATCAGGCATTTGCCAAAAGGCGAGGGGTGGATGCCGTAGCGGATGGTCACGCCGGCGCCGCGCGATTTGTACTCGCCCGGTGAAACAGCCTCGGTGGTGATGAAAAGTTCGTGCAGGCGCCCCAGGCTCGAAAGTCCGAGTTGATGCGTGGTTTCCAGCAAATTTTCCGAGCGGTCGAGCAGGTCCTTTGCGCTTTCCTTTGTCAGAAATTGCAAAAAGCGCTTCGGGCTGACGCCCGCCCAGCGGGTGAAAATCCGCTGAAAGTGCGATTCACTCAAACCGAGGCTCGCCGCCAATTCTTCGATGGAGGGCTGATCTTTGAAGTGATTTTCAAGGTACAGGATTGCCTGCTCGATGCGCAGGTAATCGTCGGATAGTTGTTTGAGTTCGGCGTTCATAGGTCTCCTTTCGATGAGGTTATTCTATGAACAGTTGCCGCTGCCGGCGACCCGGTTTCCATCATCTTTTTTACTTTACAGTGCAAAGCCCGGCGCCAGAGAGCGTAGGCGGACGTTCTCTGGCGTCTGCCTGTCTTGGGTTGTGATGTTTCATCTCCTGCAGTGAAAGGGCGGGGCGCAGGTAACAAAAAAGGCATGCGCGGGCATGCCTTAATAACAGCAAATGCTATTAAATAAAACAGCCCTTCCAACACACCCGGGCGATACGCCCGCTTCACTGCGCTCTCTTGTCCCGAATGTCGCCATTCGGTTTTCGATGCGGGCAACAGCGTTTTTAATCTGTTGCTCCTTGCGCTTTTTCGGAAGGGAGAAAGGAGTTCGTGACAAACTCCAGAGGCATCCGCTGATCTATCCGATTTTTTCCGCTCACCACCCTCTCCCCGCAAAGCGTGGGAGAGGGCTGGGGTGAGGGATTAGCGTCCCGTTCGCACGGGAGAACCTCCACCTCGTAGTCTCTTCTGTCATTGCGAGGGTTCGGACGCGTTAGCGTCGAAATCCCGAAGCAATCTCCTGTATTTTTAGCGGGGACTGCTTCGCAATGTGCGCCCGCGCTGACAGAAAAGACCCAGCCGCTATCTCTCCGAGATTCAGTTGTTAATAATGGCGGCGATTGTATATGTGTTGACGGGCTTTGTCAAGCGACAAATTTGGTGATTGTTTTTTGTTTCCGTTTTGGATACCATAGGTCAAATTCATTTGCGGAGGCTGACATGAACCCTAAGCGTTCCATAGCCGAATATATCGAAGTGGTCGAGCGCGGCATTGCCGGGAAATTTGGAGCAGAGAAGCCCAAAAGGGTGGTGATTGTGGGAGCGGGTCTTGCGGGACTGGCAGCCGGGTACGAACTCAAGAGGGCTGGTCATACCCCGGTCATTTTGGAGGCGCAGCAGCGCGTGGGCGGACGCGTGTACACCCTGCGCGATCCGTTTACCGAAGGACTCTATGGCGAGGTCGGCGCAATGCGCATTCCGCGCGCCCATTCCCTGACGATGGCATACATCCAAAAATTCGGGCTGAAGACCAACGACTTCACCATGGACAATCCCAACGCCTATTACTACATCGGCGGCAGGAAAATGCGCGCCTTCGAAGCCCAAGCCGACCCTTCGCTGATGGGTTTCGATATTGCCCACAACGAGGTGGGCAAAACTTCGGGGCAAATGTACATGGAAGCGCTCAAGCCTCTGCTGGATTTGCTCGAACGAGATGGCGACGCCGCCTGGGATGAGATTGTCGCCAAATATGACAGTTTCTCCACGCGCGAGTTTCTGGAACTGAACGGCTGGTCTGAAGGCATGATCGAGATGTTCGGCTTGCTGGCAAATCAGGAATCGGTGATGAATTCCTCCTTTTTGGAACTGTTCCGCGAGGACTCGGGCAACTATTACACCAACATGATCGAAATTCAAGGCGGAACCGACCGCCTGCCGTATGCTTTTTTCCCCGAATTGAAGGAGAACATCCGCTTTGGCGCGAAGATGATTGCGCTGGATCAGTCGCCGCAGGATGTGACCATCCACTATCAAACCGCGGCGGGGCGCTTCAGCGAAACTGCCGACTACGCCATCATCGCCGTGCCGTTCCCTGTTTTGCGTCACGTGGAAACGCTCAAACCGTTTTCACGCGCCAAAAACCGCGCCATCCGCCAGTTGCATTACGACGCCTCGGCAAAAATTCTCTTTCAGTGCAAACGCCGCTTCTGGGAGGAGGATGACGGCATCTTTGGCGGAGGCACCATCACCGACCTGCCCATTCGCAACCTGTACTACCCCGATCACGGGCGGGAGACCGGACGCGGCGTGATCCTTGCCAGTTACACCTGGTCGGAGGATGCCCAGCGCTGGGGCTCGCTCAAACCCCACGACCGCATCGTTCAAGCGCTGGAAGATGTGGCGGAGATTCACCCGCAAATCATCGAGGCATTCGAAGTAGGCGCATCCTGGATGTGGCACGATGACGAGTTCGCCGGCGGCGCGTTTGCCTTGTTCGACCCCGGTCAGCAAACCCTTTTGCATGACGATATTGTCGCGCCGGAAGGACGCATCCATTTTGCAGGCGAACATGCCTCCCTGTATCATGCCTGGATACAAGGCGCATTCGAATCCGGCCTGCGCGCTGCCATTGCCATTCATCAAGCCCCCTGATCCAAACATAAAGACCCTGAAGGGAAGACCTTCAGGGTCTGATAAGTCATTGCCCCGCAAGTGCCGTGTGCTGCAGGGTTTTGAACCTGCTTTCGCAGGTGGGTCCCGACCCAGAAACGCCGCCTTGGCTCAGGCCTATCGCGTTATTTCTTAGGAGTTTGAGACCCTAAAAGTGAGTGTTGGCTCAAAACGGGAAGAGCAACATCACGCACACCGCAGGGACACAAATTTTATACCATAATCAATCGTGCAAGGGTAGGGAAACCTTAATTGCGGATTTACCGGTCGTTTGCCTTTCCCCTTGTTTTATGCTACTCTTATCGCAAAGTGAATCCACTCTCAAGAGGAGAAACTCATGGCTACCGTACCCGGCATAGATGTATCCTACTGGAACGCAGGCATTGACTGGCCCAAAGTACGCGCAACGGGACAGCGTTTTGTATTTGCCAAAGCAACCGAGGGCGATTTTTACGCGGATCCCACCTTCCCTGCAAACTGGTCCGGCGCCAAAGCGGCTGGACTTTTGCGAGGCGCCTATCACTTCTTCCGCCCCAACGTGGACGGCAGGAAGCAGGCAAAGAAATTCATTGACTACATCAAATCCACCAAAGACAATGGCGAACTGCCGCCTGCCCTCGACTTGGAATCTCACGACGGGCAGACCAACGCCCGCATCATTGCGCGCGCCAAAGACTGGCTCGATGAAGTGGAAGCCGCCTTCGGCAAAAAGCCCATCATCTACTCCGGGCAATACTTTCTGCAAGATCACTTCTCCGAAGCCGGCGGCGGACCTCCCTCATGGGCAAAGGAGTATCCCCTTTGGCTGGCGCAATATCCGAACGTTTACATGGAGGGGCAGCAGCCCTATCTGCCGCGCGGCTGGTTCAAATGGACGTTCTGGCAATACAGTGAAAAGGGCAGGCTCAACGGCATCAACGCCAACGTGGACTTGAACGTCTTCAACGGCACACTCGAAGAACTGTATAAATTTGCCGGCGCACAAATCGTCACTGAGACGGCTCCTCAGGAGAAGACGCACACCGTCAAAGCGGGCGACACGTTCGAAAGCATTGCCATCAAGTACGGGGTCACCGTACGCGAACTGGTCAGCGCCAACCCGCAATTGCTCAAAAGCGGCGATACGCTGAAAGTCCCTGTCGCGGTGGCGATCCCGTCTGAAAGCGGCAGCGGCTCCGGGTCCGCGGGCGGAAGCGGCGCTTCTGTCCCCAAGACCCATACCGTCAAAGCCGGCGACACCCTTTACGCCATCGCCATCCGCTACAACACGACCGTCGCGGCAATTGCCGCCCTCAACAATATTTCTGATCCCAACAAAATCAAAGTGGGGCAGGTTTTGCAAATCCCCTGAAGCGGATGAAAAAAACATCCCCGGCGCTGCCTGCGCCGGGGATGTTTGATTCTGTCTCGAATTACGGATACACCCTTTTGATTGTGCGTGGGAAGGGAATCGCCTCGCGGATGTGTTCGATGCCGCACAGCCACGCAACGACGCGCTCCACGCCCATACCGAAGCCCGAGTGCGGAACCGAACCGTACTTGCGCAGTTCCAGATACCACTTGAACGCCTCTTCCGGCAGCCCCTCCTGGCGGATGCGCGCCAGCAATTTGTCGTAATCGCTCATGCGCTCGGAGCCGCCGCAGATTTCGCCGTAGCCTTCGGGGGCAAGCAAATCCACGCTCTTGCAGACTTCGGGACGCCCCGGCCAGGGCTCCATGTAAAAGGCTTTGACCGCGCTCGGGTAGCCATAGACGAACACCGGCTTATCGTGGAGTTTGGTCAGTTCCACTTCGTGCGGCGCGCCGAAATCCATGCCCCATTCGAATTTGAGCAATTCCTTGCGTTCGGGGTCGGTCTCTTTTTCGTAAAGGTCAATCAGATACTTTGCCGCGTCGTCGTAGGACATGCGCGGAAAGGGCGGCGTGACGGCTTGCAGTTTGGTCACGTCGCGCTCGAGGAATTTCAACTCCGCCGCGCAGTCGCGCAGCACGGTCTGGACGATGTGGGTGATGAGACCCTCCTCGATTTCCATCAACTGGTCGAGGTCGCAGAAGGCGATTTCGGGTTCGAGCATCCAAAACTCGGTCAGGTGGCGGCGCGTCTTGGATTTCTCGGCGCGGAAGGTGGGACCGAAGCAGTAGACTTTTCCGAAGGCGAAGATGTTCGCTTCGTTGTAGAGTTGTCCCGTTTGGGCGAGATACGCCTTGCCCTCGTCGAAGTATTCGGTCTCGAAGAGGGTGGTGGTGCCTTCGGCGGCGGCGGGAGTCAGAATGGGCGTATCGAGGTTGAAAAAGCCGTGACTGTCGAGATACTCGCGCACCGCCGACATGACCCGCACGCGCACACGCAAAATTGCCCACTGGCTGGGGAAGCGAATCCACAGGTGGCGGTTGTCGAGCGCAAAGTCCACGCCGTGATCCTTGAGCGACATGGGGTAATCCAGCGCCGCCTCCTGCACGATTTCGATTTGCTTCACGCCGATTTCGTAGCCGCCGGGGATGCCCGGTGCGCGCTTGTCCTCGCGCACTGTGCCCGTGATGATCACCGAAGACTCCTGCGGCAGGCGCATCACGCGGTCGAACACCTCAGCCTCCAGGTCGCCTTTGAACGCCACGCATTGCACGAATCCCGTCCCGTCGCGGACGAGGAGAAAGACAAGTTTGCCCTTGTCGGTGCGGTTATAAACCCAGCCGCGCACGGTCACTTCCTGCCCGGCATATTTTGCAATCTCTGAAACGCGAATTACCTCTGCCATACATGCCTCCAATTATTCGACCACCTTGATGTGTAATTCCTTCAACTGTTTTTCCGTCGCCGGCGCAGGCGCATCTGCCATCACATCGCGCCCAGCCTGATTCTTCGGAAAGGCAATCACTTCGCGGATGTTCGGCTCGTCTGCCAGCAGCATCACCAGCCGGTCGATGCCCGGCGCCATGCCGCCGTGCGGAGGCGCGCCAAACTCGAATGCCTCCAGCATGTGACCGAACTTGCGCTCGATCTCCTCCTCGCTCAGCCCCAGCAGTTGAAACACCTTGCGCTGAATGTCACTGCGATGGATGCGGATCGAACCCGAAGCCATCTCGTAGCCATTGCACACCATGTCATACGCATCCGAGAGAATCTCCGCCGGGTTCGTATCGAACTTGGGCAGGTCGTCCATTTTGGGCATGGTGAACGGGTGATGTTCGGCGTCCCACTTCTGCTCTTCCTCGTTCCAGGCAAACATCGGGAAATCCACAATCCATGCAAACGCCATCACATCCTTTTCGGCAAGCCCCAGTTTATCGCGCAGAATGACGCGCAGACCGCCCAGCACCTTGTTGACCACCGCCCGTTCATCCGCCGCGAACAGAATCAGATCGCCGTCCTTTGCGCCGCTTTTGGCTCTGACCGCCTCCACCTCCGCCTCGCTGACGAACTTCGCCGCGCTTCCCTTCGGACCTTCAGCCGTCAGCGCCAAAGCAGCCAGCCCCTTCGCCCCAAGCGTTTTCGCCGATTCGGTCAGCGCGTCCACTTCCTTGCGTGAAAGCCCGGCGCAGCCCGGCGCGACGATGCACTTGACCACGCCTCCCGCCTCCAGCGCCGACTGAAACACCTTGAACCCGCTCCCGGCAAACACTTCGCTCAAATCAACCAACTCCATGCCAAAGCGCAGGTCTGGTTTGTCCGTCCCGTAGCGTTCAACCGCCTCACGGTAGGAAAGTTTGGGCCACGGCGAAGCCAGCAGCCGCTTATGCGGCGCGACGGCGGCAAGCATCTTCGTGTACAGGTCTTCGACCAGCGCCAGCACGTCATCGCGCTGAGCAAACGACATCTCCAGGTCGAGTTGGGTGAACTCCGGCTGACGGTCGCCGCGCAGGTCTTCGTCGCGGAAACAGCGCGCAATCTGGAAGTAGCGGTCCATGCCTGCCACCATCAACAACTGCTTGAGCTGCTGGGGCGACTGCGGCAGGGCGTAGAAATGTCCCGGATGAATGCGCGACGGCACGAGATAATCGCGCGCGCCCTCCGGCGTGGCTTTGAACAGGATGGGCGTCTCGACCTCGATGAACCCATGCTCGTCCATGTAATCGCGCATGAACTTCACCACCTTGTGGCGCAGCACCATGTTGCGGGTCATCCGTTCGCGGCGCAGGTCGAGGTAGCGGTAGCGCAGGCGGATGTCCTCGTTCTCGTCCTCGTCGCGGCTCACGACAATGGGCGTCGCTTTGGACTGATTCAACACGACCACCTTCTGCGCCTCGACCTCGATTTCGCCGGTCGCCATTTTGGGATTGAACTGATCGGAAGGGCGCATCTTTACCGGACCTGTGACCTGCAGCACCCATTCCGCCCTTGCCTCCGCGATGGCTTGATGCGCCTCGGGGAAAGCCTCCGGGTTCGATACGATTTGCGTGATGCCGTAGCGGTCGCGCAGGACGAGGAAGATCACCCCGCCAAAGGTGCGGACGTTGTGCACCCAGCCCGCAAGGGTCACAGTTTGACCCGCGTGCGCGGCGCGCAATTCCCCGCATGTGTGAGTTCGATACATAATGCGCCTCCGAATATTTTTACCGCAAAAAACGCTTGTGTACTTTGCGGTCAGGTTCAGACAAAATAAATCGCCCTTCGCGGTTGCGTTGGGCGATGAGGTTCGACTTCAGGCTTTCGTCAGCCAGCCATGCTTCGCCCAACGATTTGGGTATCGTTATTATCGTTAGGACTTACGCAAAACTTTGCGCAGAGCGCGTTCTCCAACGCGCTGGACGGGTACTTGGCGCTAGAGAACGCCGATTACACGTAAGCCCTAATCGTTATTATTATCGTTGGCGAAGAAAACCTGGCGTTTCATAATGAATGGCGGCATTATAGCACAATCTGACCGTTTACCAGGATTCGGCGGCATGGACTGCAACATCTCCAGATTTTGCTCGAAAAGCGGGAGACTTTCGACGTAAAAACACACAGTCCCTCAAAAAAAACCGCACACGGAATTCACGGATTGGGCGGATTTACACGGTTGTTAAGTAAATGCAAGGTTTGACAGGCGTAAATTCTTCCTTCTGATATGCAGGTTGTTGTATATTATTTTTGCAATCCAATTCACCCCGGGAAGGAGATTACCCATGAATTACAAAGTCTTGTTCGTTCTCAATGCGCTCGTTGCCCTTGCGGCAGGATTGGTTTTGGTGTTTGCCCCGGCAACCGGGCTGGCGCAGTTCAACATGGATGCGCGCGTCACGGAGGTCTTCCTCACCCGCGCCTTTGGCGCCGCGCTGGCTTCGTTGGGACTGATCCTCTGGTTTGCCAAAGACGCCGGCGATGCCGTTCAGCGGAACTTGGGGATGGCGGCGCTGGCTGGTTCGGTGTTGGGGCTGGTTGTCGCCCTGCTTGGCGCTTTCAACAAGATTATCCGCGTCAACAGTTGGATTCCGATTGTGCTTTTCGTTGTGTTTGGGTTAGCCTATGCCTTCATGCTCTTCGTCAAACCGAAGATGAAGGAATAGAAGCAATGGAAACGAACTGCCCGCAACCTTGCGGGCAGTTTTTTATTCCAGAACCTTGTCGCTCATTTCATCGAGGCGGGCAACCTCTTCCTCCGTCAGCCGCCAGCCGAGAGCGCCGATATTTTCCTGCGCCTGACGGACGTTCTTGGCGCCGGGGATGGGAAGCGCGCCCTTGCAAATCAGCCAGTTCAGAGCCACCTGCGCGTTGGTTTTGCCGCCGTGATCCTGCCCGATGGTCGTCATCAATTTGAGCAGCGGCTCGATTTTGGGCAGCAGGCTGGCATACGTGCGGGAGCGCATGCCGGGCGGGCGGTTCTTTGTGCTGTACTTGCCGGTCAGAAGCCCCATTTCCAGCGGGCTGTAGGCAATCAGGCGGATGCCCAGTTCGCGGCAGCGGGTTAGCAAGCCGTTCTTTTCCACCTTTCTGTTCAACAGGCTGTAATGCACCTGGTTCGATGCCAGCGGAATGTTTTGCCGCGCCAGGGCAGAGTATGCCGCCAGCATTTGCGTCTGATTGAAATTCGAGACGCCCACCGTGCGGGTCATGCCGCTTTTCACACACTCCGCCATGCCCTCCATCATGCGATCCACGCTCATCAGCGGCGTGGGCCAGTGAATCTGATACAGGTCCACGCTTTCGACGCCGAGACGCTCCAGACTGTTCTTCAGCGCGCGCGGCACAGACGAGTGCGAAAACCGCCACGGGTAGGGGAAATATTTCGTTGCAATCAACACCGGCTGTTCGGTCTCTTTGAGGAACCGCCCCAGCAGATGCTCCGAGAGCCCGTTCCCATATACCTCCGCCGTATCAATGAAGCGGATGCCTTCTTCCACTGCAAGTTTGAACGCCTCGCGGATCGCCTCATCGCTGTACCCCTGCCCAAACTGCCAGACCAGCCGGTCGCCCCACTGCCATGCCCCCAATCCCATTTCGATTGCGTGCAAAAAACGGGTTTCATTGCTTACTTCAGTCATATCCTTCCTCCGCAAAACTCGGCTGATTGTAACTTAAAACCTGATGTTACGCAGTTTTCCCGCAGCGCGACATTTATGTCGCCTGAAAATACGAGATAAATCTCGTGCTACTGCGTAAGGTGAGTTAAAACTTCAGTCATGATACAATTCTGCCCGCTCAACCGGTATGACACAAGACCTCGAACTGCGTGATGTCGAATCCGCCTCCGACCTCTGCCGGAGGCTGAATCTGCCCTTCTCGAATTTATCCCTGCTTACGCGCGCCCTCACTCACCGTTCCTACGTGAACGAGAACCCGGGCGCTCAGGAGGATAACGAACGCCTCGAATTTCTCGGCGATGCCGTGCTGGATTTCATCGTAGGCGCGTGGGCATATAACCGTTTCCCCGAAATGCCCGAAGGCGACCTGACCAAGATCCGCTCCGCTATCGTCCGCAACGACCAGCTGGCAAACTTTGCCCGCCGCATTGACCTCGGGCGCGCCCTCCGTCTGGGACGCGGAGAAGCCTCCTCGGGAGGAAGCGAGCGGGATACCCTGCTCGGGTCTGCGTTCGAGGCGCTGATCGGCGCGCTGTATCTGGACGCGGGCTTGAAGGCGGTCGAAGAGTTCGTCAACCCGATTCTGGACGACATTCAGGAGTACATCCTCGACGAAATTCAAGACCCAAAGAGCCGCCTGCAGGAATGGGCACAGGCGGAAAAACTTGGCACGCCGCAGTATGTGACCGTCTCGGCAAAGGGACCCGACCACGCCAAGGAGTTCGAAGTGGAAGTGCGCATCCAGGGCGTGACCTATGGCAGGGGACGCGGTTCCAGCAAGGGGGTCGCCGCCCGAATCGCCGCTCAAACCGCCCTCGAGGCGCTCGGCATCACCTTCAAATAACCCGGCGTCCGCCAATCCTAAAATCCAAAATCCAAAATCAACCATGCCTCTTCGTCTCAAATCACTGGAACTACAAGGTTATAAAACATTTGCATCCAAAACCACGTTCGAGTTTGCGAGCGGAATTACCGCCATCGTCGGACCGAACGGTTCGGGAAAGTCGAACATTGCCGATGCCCTGCGCTGGGTGCTGGGCGAACAGTCTTACACACTTTTACGCGGCAAAAAAACCGAGGACATGATCTTCAACGGCTCGGAACACCGCGCCCGCGCCAGCATGGCTTCGGCGCACATCGTCTTCGACAATTCCGACGGCTGGCTCCCGGTGGATTTCACCGAGGTCGCCATGACCCGCCGCGCTTACCGCGACGGTCACAACGAATACCTGCTCAACGAGCAGCAGGTTCGTCTGCGCGACCTGAACGAACTGCTCTCGGCTTCGGGCTTGGCAGACCGCACCTACACCATCATGGGGCAGGGATTGGTGGATGCCTCCCTGGCGCTCAAAGCCGAAGAACGCCGCAAACTGTTCGAGGAGGCGGCAGGCGTGGGGTTGTATCGCTCCCGCCGCGAGGAAGCCTTGAAACGTCTCGAAACCACCCAGCGCAACCTCGAGCGCGTCCTCGACATCATGTCCGAACTGGAGCCGCGGCTGCGCAGTCTGGAACGTCAGGCAAAGCGCGCCTCGGAATATGCCCGCGCTCAGGCAGACCTCAAGGTCATTTTGCGCGAGTGGTACGGCTATCACTGGCACAAGGCACAGCAGGAACTGACTGCGGCGCGCGAGGCGGTGCGCGCCCAAGAGGCGCGGGTGCAGGAGGCGCGCGAGGAACACGCCCGCGCGCAGGCGGAGTACAACGCCTTTCGCGAGCGGCTTTCCGGTCTGCGGGCGCAGTTGAACGGCTGGCACCGCCAGTCTGCCGAACTCCACAGTCAGCGCGAGGAAATCAGCCGCGAACTGGCGGTTCTGGAGGAGCGCCGCCGCGCCCTGCTTGCCCTGCAGACTTCGGCGCTCTCCGACCGGGAACGCGCCTCGGACGAAGAACGCCTGGCGCGGGAACGCCTCCTGGAAGGGGAACAGGAAATTGCCCGCCTGCAGGCGGAGTATGAAGAAGCCCAACGGCAGTACGAAGAAGTGCAGCGCGCCCTGCAAGACCGTCAGGCGGAGCGCGCCGCGCTCGAAGAGCAACTGCGCTCCAGCCGTGAGCGCATCGAAGCATGGAACGCCCAACGCGCCGAATCGCAAGCGCGGCTCGACGAGTTGAAACTGCGTCTCGAAGCGCTCACGGCGCGAATCGAAACAGTCGGTCAGGCGATGGAAACGGCGGAAAAACTGGCGCGCGAAGCCGGCGAAAAACACGCGGCGGCGCAGCGCAAGCGCGGGGAGTTGGAAGCGCAGTTGCGTCTGGCGGAAGAAAAAGAGCAGAGCGGCAAGCGGGAGGTCGAGCGCTTCGAAAACGAACGCCGCATCAACAGCGAGGAACGCACAAAACTGCTCACCGCGCACACCCGTCTCACCACGCAGCTGGAAGTCCTCGAACAGGCGGAACAGTCGCTGACGGGATATGCGGAGGGGGCGCGTTACCTGTTGGAAGCCGCGCGGCAGATGAAACTGCGCGGCGCACGCGGCGCATTGAGCGCGGCGCTCGATGTGCCGGCGGAACTCGAAACCGCCATCACCGCCGCGCTGGGCGATACGCTCGACGCGGTTCTTCTCGATGGGAACGAAATCGAAGACGCGCTGCAATTGCTCGAGTCGAATGAGGCGGGGCGGGCGGTGTTGCTGCCGGTTCACCATGAGCCGCAGACTTCCGAAGTCTTCAAGATTTCGGAAGTCTTTGACGGTTTTGAAGATGCAATCGGTATCGCGTCGGAACTGGTCAACGCGCCGGAGGAATTGCGTCCGGCGGTGCGGCTGATGCTCGGGCAAACGTTGATTGTGCGGGATCGCGCGGCGGCGCGCAAGTTGGTGCGGGATTTGCCCCCTCATGCCCGCGTGGTGACGTTGCGCGGCGAGGTCTTCCGCGGCGATGGTTTGATCGTCGCCGGGAAATCCGCTTCCTCCTCCGCTCTGAGCCGTCCGCGCCAGAAACGGGAGTTGACCGAAGCCCTGACCGTTTTGAACGGGCAAATCGAGTCTCTGAACCGCGACGCCGAGTCGCTTTCCGCGCGGATTCGTGAGGCGCAGCAGGCATGGCAGGAGGCTGTCGAAGCGGTGCGCGGGGCGCGTCTCAGCGTGGATGAGGCTGAGGAGTTGGAGAAACAAGCCGGTCTGGAGTTGGAAGCGCAGCGCCGGGAGTTGGAATGGCAGAGGGGTCAGCAAATCCAGTTGAAGGCGGAAGCGGCGGAGGCGGAATCCATCCAGAGAAATTTGATGGAGTCGCTTTCGACGGTTGAAGCGGAGGCGGCGCAGGCAAACGAGGAATGGCGGGCGCTCTCTGCCCGTTTGAGCGGCATGGACCTGGCTGAGGCGCAGGGACAGGTTTCGTACTGGGCGACGCGGACGGCTGTGGCGGAGCGCGCGCTGGCAGATGCAGCGGCAAGGCTCGAGGAGCGCAGACGGGAGGTTCAGAGGTTCGATGCGAGACGTTCTGAACTGGCGTCGCGGCTGGGGGAGGCGGAGGGGTCGCTTGCCGAGTTGGATGCGCGCAAGACGGAACTGCACGAACGGGAAAACGCCCTGCGCGCGCAAATCGAGGCGTTGAACGTGGAGATGTCGCCTGCCGAGCAGGCGCTGGAGACGGCGGAAGCGGAGGAGGCGCGCCTGCAGGAAGTGGAGGCAAGCGCTCAGCGTGCGCTGGCTTCTGCCGAGCGTTTGTTGGGGCAGGTGCAGTTGGAGCAGTTGCGCAAGCAGGAAGCGCTGGATAATCTGCGCCAGAAGATTACGGACGATTTTGGTCTGGTGATGTTCGAGTATGCGGAGGAGGTTTCCGGTCCGGTGCCGCTGCCGTTCGAGGGGATGGTGGAGGAGCTGCCGGTGGTGGCGGAGGTCTCTCCCGATTTGGAGGCGCAGTTGATCCGTCAGCGGACGCAGGTGCGGCGCATGGGACCGATCAACCCGGAGGCGAAGCAGGAGTATGACCGCGAGTCGGAGCGGTATGCGTTTATGAAGGCGCAGGTGGAGGATTTGCGCAAGGCGGAAGAGGATTTGCGCAAGGTGATTGCCGAGTTGGATGAGTTGACGCGGCAGGAATTTGCGAAGACGTTCGATGCGGTGGATAAGCAGTTCCGCGCGATGTTTACGCGTCTGTTTGGGGGCGGTTCGGCGCGTCTTTCGCTGACCGACCCGGAGAATCTGGTGGAGACGGGCATCGAAATCGAAACGCGTCTGCCGGGACGGCGCGAGCAGTCGCTGGCGCTGCTTTCGGGCGGGGAGCGCAGTTTGACGGCGGTGGCGCTGGTGTTTGCGCTGTTGAAGGTTTCGCCGACGCCGGTGTGTGTGATGGATGAGGTGGATGCGATGCTGGACGAGGCGAACGTCGGGCGTTTCCGTGATTTGCTGGTGGAGTTGAGCCGCGATACGCAGTTCATCATCATTACGCATAATCGCAATACGGTGCAGGCGGCGGATGTCATTTATGGGGTGACGATGGGACGCGATTCGGCGAGTCAGGTCATCAGTCTGCGGCTGGATCAGGTGACGGATGAGATGTTGAAGCGGGGGTAGGGGAGGGTGAGAGAGTAATTGAGTATGGCTTTCTCATTATCGCTTGCGCCGCTTTGTTTAACAGGATAGACAGGATGAACAGGATGTTTTCGCCCTGCTTTGCGCGCGGCTTATCCTGAAATCCTGTCTATCCTGTTTGTTTTTTAGCTTGAAACCAGACTTTGAGAAAGCCATGAGTAATTGAGTGATCAGTAATCAGTGATCAGTTAGGACTTACGCAAAACTTTGCGTAGAGCGCGTTCTCCAACGCGCTGGACAGGTCATTGCGTTAGAGAACGCCGATTACACGTAAGTCCTATCAGTAATCAGTGATTAGTGGAAAGGGGTTGATGGTAAAAAATCGCCCGCGCTCACCTCGAGCCGGGCGATTTTCTTTCTGAAGTAGGACTTACGCAAAACTTTGCGTAGAGTGCGTTGTCCAACGCGCTGGAAAGGTAATTGACGTTAGAGAACGCCGATTTCGCGTAAGTCCTATGAGGTTTTGGTTACTGCGGGATGGCTTGTTGGAAATTGGGCATGGGTGGAATGAACTGTTTCCAGGTGTCGTAGGTGGTGATTTGGGCGGCGTTCTTCGCCGAGTTGAGCCATTCGGTGAAGGCGTTGTCGCGGTTGTTTTGCAGCTGGCTGGAGGTGAGCGGAAGTTCCTGCCTGCCCAGTACCTGAATGATGTGGTAGCCGAACTGGGTTTTGACCGGTTCGCTGATTTCGCCGACGTTCAGGCTGAAGGCGGCGTTCTCGAATTCGCTGACCATGACGCCTTTGCCGAACCAGCCAAGGTCGCCGCCCTGGGCGGCAGAGCCGGTATCCTGCGAAAAGTCTCTGGCGAGGCGGGCAAAGTCGGAGCCGTTTTTGATGAGTTGGATGATGGCAACCGCTTTTGCCTCGGTGTCAACCAGGATGTGACGCGCCCAAACCTGTTCTTCGCTGACGGGCAGGTCGGCGGTAATGGCATCTTTGAGTTTTTCGCGCAGGAGGTTGTTTCGGTACACGTCGCGCAGGGTCGCTTCGCTCACGCCGTACGTTTTGAACTGGTCCACGGTGTTGTTGTATTCCGTTTGGAAGCCTTCCAGGGTGTAGGGGGTGGCGGTGGGCGGAATATCTTCCGGTACCAGTGTGGGGGTGGGACGCCCGGCCGGCGTTTCGGTGGGGGTGGCAGTGGCAGATGGGTCCGGCGTGGAGGTGGGGGCTGGAGTGAAGGTGGGAGCCGCCGTGGGGGTGGGGGTGTGGGGGTACAGGGTCAGTTGTTCGGAGGTCAGAGTCGGGTATTCGAAGGAGGTGGGGGTGATGGTGGGGGTGGGGGTGCCGTCGGGGAAGAAGCGGTATGCCTCCCGAATCGCCTGTTCCACTTCGTCGTCGGAGACGGTGATGCCGCGTTTTTCCGCCTCCTGGCGGATGAGGGCTTCGTTGATCATCTGATCAATGACCAGTTGTCCGACCGCTTCGGGCGTTTGCAGGTAATACCCGATTTCCTGAAGTTGCTGCGACATGTCCATGCCAAAACTTTGCTGGTAGAACTGGTATTGCTGGTAGATGTTGGCGAGGTTCACCCGCTGGAGTTGGACTCGTTCCTGAAATTGTTTGATGGTGATTTTTTCGCCGTTGACTTCCACCGCCGGCTTGCGCAGCTGCAGATAGTTGATGTCGAGCAGACCGTAGCCGATCAAGGCGACCACGAGGGCGATCACGGCGATTGCCACAGTGCGGACGATGGTGACCTGTCTGCGTTCGCGTTCGAGGCGGGCGATGTGTTTTTTGGTGAGAACCTTGGGTTTCTTTTCCTGATTTGACATGATGAATGCTCCAAAACGAAAAGGCGGGGCATGGAGACCCACGCCTGTGTGGGCGTCTCATACCCCGCGCGCTGGTTGGTAGGGTTTAGCGCATCTCTTCGGCATGTTTGCCGGTGAAGGGGAGCAATGCAATGTGGCGGGCTTGCTTGATTGCCGTTGCAATTGCGCGCTGATGCTTGGCGCAGGCGCCGGTCTGCCTTCGCGGGCGGATGGAGCCTTCCTCGGTGATGTATTTTCTGAGCAGATCGACTTTTTTGTAGTCAATCGTCAGGGTTTTATCGGCGCAAAACTGGCAGAATTTGGGCTTTGCGAAATAACGCGCGCCGCCCTGGGTCTGCTGCTGCGCTTCCTGTGGTTTTCTGTCGTCAGCCATTTCTTACTCCGCTTGAAATTTAGAAGGGAAACTCTTCTTCGTCGGTGGTTTCCGTAGAACCTTCCGCTGTGGGAACGTCGGCGTTGTTGTTATGGTCGCGGCGTTCGCCGAGCATCATCATTTCGCTGGCGACCACCTCGACGCTGGTATGTTTGCCGCCTTCTTTGTCGTCCCAGCGGCGGGTTTGCAGGCGTCCTTCCACATAGACCTGCTGACCCTTTGCAAGATATTGTTTGCAAATTTCCGCCAGGTTGCCCCAGGCGACCACGTTGAACCATTCGGTCTCATTGTGGCGCTCGCCGTCTGCCGAATTCCAGGTGCGGCTGACCGCCACAGTGAAGGTGGTCACGGGTTTGCCCGAAGGCGTGTAACGCATCTCCGGGTCTTTGCCCAGGTGACCGATGATCTGGACTTTGTTCAATCCTCGGCTCATACGAATAACTCCTTACTAACGCCAGATCGTTCAACGATTTGGCGGCAATACTACACAACCGTCAGCATGTGACGGAGCACCGGTTCGAGGTAGCGGATGTTCCGCTCCAGGTCGCTGGTGGACTTGGGGTCGAGCGTGACGTTCATCAGAACGTACTGACCGTCGGTCTGCTTGCGGATGGGGTAGGCAAGCCTGCGGCGGCCCCAGACCTCGGTCTTGTCCACGCTGCCGCCTGCATCGGTCACCCAACCCTGAACGCGTTCCAGGGCGCTCTTGAAAGCGCTCTCGTCCAGTTCGGGCTGGAAGATGCAGATCAACTCGTATTTGCGCATGAGGGGGTTTCCTCCTTTCCTTGGGATTGCTCCCGTTCGAACCGTGGGCTCGCCGGGAGCGGAAAGGCACGTTGTTCGACGTACCTGTGTGAAGCGGGCGGAAGTTTATCATAAATCGCCGAAATGGGAAGGGTGAGTCTACTGCAAAAAGGTCTTTATCCACGAAGGACACGAAGTACACAAAGGAATTCCAAAAGGCGCTATTCAGAATCTTGAAATTCGA